>DASYAD010000464.1:0-2388 GCA_036501515.1 Trebonia sp.
CGGCGCCAGCTACGAGCAGGGCGGCATCATCAAGGACGGCGCGAAGATGATCAACGCGGTGACCAACTCGGCGGTCCCGCACCTGACGATCAACATGGCGTCCTCGTTCGGCGCGGGCAACTACGGCATGTCCGGGCGGGCGTACGATCCGCGGCTGATGTTCGCCTGGCCGGGCGCCAAGCTCGCCGTGATGGGCGCGGCCCAGCTCGCCGGGGTGATGTCGATCGTCGGCCGGGCGTCGGCGGCGGCCACCGGACGGCCGTTTGACGAGGAGGCGGACCGGACCCGCACCGCGGAGATCGAGGCCCAGATCGAGGCCGAATCGCACTCCTTCTTCGTCACCGCGCGGCTCTACGACGACGGCATCATCGACCCGCGCGACACCAGGACCGTCCTCGGCATGTCCCTGTCGGCCGTGCACAGCGGCCCGGTGGCCGGCCGCCGCGGCTTCGGCGTCTTCCGGATGTGATGTTGGTGCCCCCTATTACCAAGCTCCTGATCGCCAACCGCGGCGAGATCGCGGCCAGGATCATCCGGTCCGCGCACGCGCTCGGCATCGCCACCGTCGCGGTCTACTCCGACCCGGACGCCGCCGCGCCCTACGTCACGCTGGCCGACGAGGCGGTCCGGCTGCCCGGCGCGGCGCCCGCCGACACCTACCTGCGCGGCGACCTGATCGTCGCCGCGGCCGCGGCCGCCGGCGCGGACGCGGTCCACCCCGGCTACGGGTTCCTCTCGGAGAACGCCGGGTTCGCACGGGCCTGCGCCGACGCGGGGCTGACCTTTGTCGGTCCCCGGCCCGAGACCATCGAGGCGATGGGCGACAAGGTACGGGCGAAGGCGATCATGGCGGAGGCGGACGTGCCCGTCCTGCCCAGCGCCACCGTCACCGACACCACCGACCTGGACCAGGTTTCCGCCGCGGGCGCGGCCGTTGGCTTCCCGCTGCTGGTCAAGGCGGCCTTCGGCGGCGGCGGCCGCGGTATGCGGCTGGTCGCCGACCCGGCGGAGCTGGCCGAGGCGGTGAGCAGCGCGCGCCGCGAGGCAGCCTCCGCGTTCGGGGACGGCACCGTGTTCCTGGAGCGGTTCGTCACCGACCCCCGGCACGTCGAGGTCCAGATCCTCGGTGACGCCTACGGCGATGTGGTCCACCTGTTCGAGCGGGAGTGCTCGATCCAGCGCCGCTACCAGAAGATCGTGGAGGAGTGCCCGTCCCCGGCCGTCGACGATGACCTTCGCGACGCGCTGACCGCTGCGGCCGTCGCGGCCGGCTGGGCGATCGGGTACACCGGGGCCGGCACCGTCGAATTCGTGCTGGACCGTGACGGGGGCTTTTTCTTCCTGGAGATGAACACCAGGCTCCAGGTCGAGCACCCGGTCACCGAGGAGGTCACCGGCCTGGACCTGGTGGAGCTGCAGGTGCGCATCGCCGAAGGCGAGCCGCTGCCGGCTTCGGCCCGCCAGGCGCGGATCAGCGGCCACGCGATCGAGGTCCGGCTGTACGCCGAAGACGTCCCCGCGGGTTTCGTCCCCACGACCGGGACCTTGCACCGCTTCGCCTTCCCGCCGGCTCCGGGCATCAGGGTCGACACCGGCTTCCGCGACGGCTCGGTGGTGAGCCCGCACTACGACGCGATGCTGGCCAAGGTGATCGCGCACGGCCGCACCCGGGCCGACGCGGCCCGGCAGCTGGCCCGCGCGCTCGGCCAGGCCGCGATCCACGGCATGACCACCAACCGCGACCTGCTCGTCGCGATCCTGCGCGAGCCGGAGTTCCTGGCCGGGGGCACCGACACCGGCTACCTGACCCGCCACGACCCCGCCTCCCTCGTCGCCGGGGCCGCGAAACCCTCCGCCGCCCACGCGCTGGCCGCGGCCCTCGCCCGGCAGGCACGGCACCGCGCCGAGACGCCGGTGCTCGGCACGGTGCCGTCCGGCTGGCGCAACGTCTTCTCCGCCCCGCAGCGCGTCAGCTACACCACGGCCGGCGAGCCCCGCGAGGTTACCTACCGGATCCGCGGGGACCGCGTCGACGCCGAGGTCGACGGCGTCGCCCTGCAGGCGTTCGTCCTCGGGACCAGCCCGGGCCAGGTCGACATGGAGATCGACGGCACCCGGCGGGTGTACCGGGTTCACTGCGTCGGCACCGACACCTACGTCGACGCCAGCGACGGCTCGACCGCGCTGTCGGAGACCCCGCGGTTCGGCGATCCGGCCAAGCTGGCGCCCGCCGGGTCGCTGCTGGCCCCGATGCCCGGCCTGGTCCTGCGGGTGCTGGCCGAACCCGGCGCGGTGGTCACCGCGGGCCAGCCGATCCTGGTGCTGGAGGCGATGAAGATGGAGCAGACCGTCAGCGCGCCCGCCGACGGCGTGCTGGCCGAACTCCGG
>DASYAD010000465.1:0-2854 GCA_036501515.1 Trebonia sp.
TCGCGACGATCCAGGGGTGCCTCGAGCGGATGACCGGCGGCCCCCTGACAAACCGGGCGGTCACCGAGCGGACCGAGATGCAGGCCTACCAGACGGTCATCCCGGTGCGCCAGCGGCCGCTGGTGTCGGTCACCAGCATCACCGGCGCGTCGGGCGGGGTGATCGACATCAGCGCCGGCCTGGACCTCGACGTGAACGCGGGCCTGATCCGCCGGCAGCTCGGATTGCCGTTCTACGGGCCGTTCTTCTCCTGGCTGCCGCAGGTCACCGTCACCTATATCGCGGGCTGGGGCACCAGCGTCCCGGCGGCGTTCAACACCGCCGGGCGGATCATATTGCAGCACCTGTGGGAGTCGCAGCGGGGGCCGCTGGCGATGCCGATGGCGGGCGAGCCTGCCGTCATGGTGCCCGGGTTCGGGTTCGCGATCCCCAACCGGGCCGCCGAGCTGCTCAACGGTAGCCAGGACGGCGTGCCCTTCATGAGCGAGGCGTACGCATGAGCTCGGTTATCCATATCTGCCCGCCCAAAGGCTGGTTTACGATGCCGTGCTGCGGTCAGACGCCGTTCGATACGCCGCTCACTGACCGCATGACCATGGATCCGGGCCTGGTGACATGCCACGCGGACCTCGACTTCCCTGACGCCGAGGGGCGCGTGTGAGCGCCACCCGGTTCGGCGACGCGGTGACCGCCCTGGTCGCCGCCTACACGGCAGCGCGGGCCATGTCGGGGATTCCCGTCTACGACGGAATCCAGCCGCAGACCGCGTCCGACCCGGCGTGCGTCATCGTCGGCCATGACGGCACCCTCGAAGCGGACGGCACCCTCGCCCCCGACGTGGTCGCCGGGAACTTTGCCCAGCAGTGGATCGAGATGGGCACCCGGCAGGAAAGCGGGCTGGTCAGCTGCGTGCTGATCTGCCAGTCCGGTGACGCCGCCGCGCTCGGCGCCCTGCGCGCCCAGGCATCGGCGCTGCTGGAAGTACTGGAGGACGCGGCCGACGCTAACGGCGGCAAGGCGGGCGGCCTGGCCGACATGACGTTCGACGCCACCGCGAACGGCCGGTGGATCTACCGGCAGGCCCTTGGCGGGGCGGCCGTCATGGTCGCCTACCGCGTCTCCTACTCGACGGAATGGTGAACGCTTGCGCTGGCTGGTCATTCACCCCGGCCCGCACTTCTCGGTCCACGACGTGTACGCCGGGTGGGTTGAGGCGCTGCGGGCGCTCGGCGAGGAAGTGCTGGAGTACAACCTGGGCGACCGGCTGACGGCATACGATGCGGCGCTGGTCGAGACCGGCAACGCGGACGGCGCGGGCCACCCTGAAGTGCGGAAGCTGTTCACCCGCGAGCAGGCGCTGAACCTGGCGGCCGACCGGATCTTCGGCGACTGCATGAAGTGGTGGCCGCACGTGGTCCTCGGCGTGTCGGCGTTCTTCATCCCGGCGTGGTACCTGGACGTGCTGCGAGACCGGGGAATGAAGACGGTCCTGCTGCACACCGAGTCGCCCTACCAGGACGACGAGCAGCTGAAGCGGGCTGAGCACGCGGACCTGAACCTGCTCAACGACCCGGTCAACATCGGCGCCTACCGGCAGTTCGGCCCGGCGGAGTACATGCCGCACGCCTACCGCCCGCGCGTGCACCGTCCCGGGCCGGCTGTCGCTGAGCTGAAGTCGGACTTCGCGTTCGTCGGGACCGGGTTCGCGTCGCGGGTGGAGTTCTTCGAGCGGATGGACTTCTCCGGCCTGGACGTGCTGCTCGCCGGGGCGTGGCCGCACCTGGCGGAGACCTCGCCGCTGCGCCGCTACCTGACCGGCGGCGACGTCGTGCAGTGCACCGGCAACGAGGAGACCGCCGCGATCTACCGCAGCACGCGGGCGGGCATCAACTTCTACCGCCGCGAGGCCGAGGACGCCCACCAGGGCGAGGGCTGGGCGGTCGGCCCGCGCGAGGTCGAGATGGCAGCCTGCGGGACGTTCTTCCTCCGCGACCCGCGCGGCGAGGGCGACGACCTGTTCCCGATGCTGCCGGCCTTTGACGGGCCGGCGGACGCGTCAGAAAAGCTCCGCTGGTGGCTCGCGCACGACAGCCAGCGGGAAGACGCCGCCGCGGCGGCCCGCGCCGCGGTAGCGGACAGGACGTTCGAGGCGAACGCCAGGCGGCTACTTCAGCTGCTGGACAAGTAAGGGAGCGAACATGCCATCTCAGCGCGAGCACGGCCGCAACGGCGTCGTCTACCTCGGCATCACCCAGAGCGGCGGCGTGAGCTCGGTCGCGACGCCGGTCGCGTTCCTGACCGACTGGACGGTGAACAAGACCACCGACAAGGTCGACGTCACGGCGATGGGCGACAGCAACAAGGTGTACGTCGCCGGGCTGCCCGACGCCACCGGCGACTTCTCCGGCTGGTACGACTACTTCACCCCGCAGACCTACGTCGCGGCCGGCGACGGCATCCCGCGGAACTTCTACCTGTACCCGAACACCCTCAATCCCACCGACTACTTCTACGGCACCGTGCTGCCGGACTTCGCCGCGGCGGGCGGCGTCAGCGCCGCGGTGTCGCTCAAGTCGACCTGGAACGCGGCCGGGCCGGTCAACCGCGCCACCTACTGATGCCGGGCCTCGACGAGCTGGCGGCGAGCCTGAACGCCGTCGCCGTCCGCCTGCGCGAGCTGGGCGACGAGGGCCTGGTGCTTGAGATCACGCAGGCGATCAGCGACGCCGTCGACCCGCTGAAGGACCGTATCCCCGCCGCGCTGCGGCCGCACCTGCCTGACCGGTACGCCGGCACGCTGGACGCGGAACTGAAGGTACGCCGCAGCGCGTCGCTCGGCGCAGCCGGCGACATC
>DASYAD010000466.1:0-10185 GCA_036501515.1 Trebonia sp.
GCGCGGGCGTTCCCTCGACCATGTGCACTGAGAGCAGGTACTGCTTCATGCTGTTATCCCTCCGTCACGGCCGGCTCCCCGCCGGCTCTTCATGATGGTCACGAACGAGGGTGCCCGCAATCGACAACGCGCCGGGCAGAAATTTTCACCAAACAGCCGGGACGGGCAGACGGGACAGACGGCCGGGAGTGGCAGACGGGACGGGCAGCCGGGACGGACGGCCGGGAGTGGCAGCCGCGACGGAGGGCCGGGACCGGCCGGGGCTTTCGCCTGCCCGCTGGGCCGGGCAGCCGCGACGGGCAGCCTGGACCTCCGCGGGCTTGGCGCGGCCGGGCGCGCGCGGCATGCTGAGCTCATGACGCCGGACGATCTCGCCACCGCGAACGGGGCCGCGTTGCAGGCTGAGGCAGACCAGGCCGCGCTGGGCGCGGCCGCCGCCGCCGGGGTGGTGGTGCGGAACCTCGACGCCCTGGCCGACCTGGAGGCGGCGATCGCGCTGTTCGACGAGATCTGGGAACGCAGCACCGGGCATTCCACCATCCGGCTCGACCTGCTGCGGGCGATGACCACGGCCGGGAATTACGCCTCCGGGGCCTACGACCGGGCCAGCGGCCAGCTGGTGGGCGCCTGCGTGGGGTTCTTCGGCCCGCCGTCGCACGCGGAGCTGCACAGCCACATCGCCGGCGTCGTCCCGGCCGCGCTCGGCCGGTCGGTCGGGTTCGCGCTCAAGGTGCACCAGCGCGCCTGGTGCCTGCGCCACGGCGTCCGCGTGGTCGCCTGGACCTTCGACCCGCTGATCCGCCGCAACGCTTACTTCAACCTGGTCAAGCTGGGCGCGCGGGCGGCCGCGTACCTGCCGAACTTCTACGGCGTGATGCACGACGCGATCAACAGCGGCACGGAGACCGACCGGATGCTGGTGCACTGGGACCTGGGCGCGGCCGCGGCGGCGGACGCGAGCGCCGGCCGGCCCCGCCCCGCGTCGTTCGCGGCCGAGCGAGACCGCGGCGCCGCGGTGGCGCTGTCCGCCGGCGCTGACGGCGGACCGGTACCCGGGGTCGCGACGGCGGCCAGCGGGACGGAGACCTTCCTGGTCGCGGTGCCCGGCGACGTCGAGGCCCTGCGGCTGACGGACGCCGCCCTGGCGGCGGCCTGGCGGACGGCGCTGCGCGGCGCGCTGGCACCGCTGATGAGCGGCGGCGCGCGGATCACCGGGTTCGACCGCGGCGGCTGGTACGTGGTTTCTACGGAAGGGATGCACGATGAAGCTGACCGGGGTTGAACTGCGGCGGATCTCCATGCCGCTGGTGGCGCCGTTCCGCACCTCGTTCGGTGTCGAGACCGAGCGGGATATCTTGCTGCTGCGGGCGGTGCTGTCCGGGTCTGCCGAGGACAGCGAGTCGGGCGGCGGGCCGGACAGCGGGCCTGGCGGCGAGTCGGAAGGCTGGGGCGAGTGCGTCGCGATGTCCGACCCGCTGTACTCCTCGGAGTACGTGGACGCGGCGGTTGACGTGCTGCGGCGCTTCATGCTGCCGAAGCTGCTGGCCGCGCCGCGGCTGGACGGGGCGGCAGTGGGGCCGCTGCTCGAGCCGTTCAAGGGCCACTGGATGTCCAAGGCGGCCGTCGAGACGGCGGTGCTCGACGCCGAGCTGCGCGCTTGCGGGCGCTCGTTCGCGCGGGAACTCGGCGCGACCAGCGACCGGGTGCCGTGCGGGGTGTCAGTCGGCATCCACGACTCGGTCGGCGAACTGCTCGACGCCGTCGACGGTTACGTGTCCGCCGGGTACGTGCGGATCAAGCTGAAGATCGAGCCGGGCTGGGACCTCGAACCAGTCCGCGCGGTCCGCGCGAGGTTCGGCGGCGACCTGCTGCTCCAAGTCGACGCCAACACCGCCTACACGCTGCAGGACGCCAGGCACCTGGCCAGGCTCGACGAGTTCGGCTTGCTGCTGATTGAGCAGCCGCTGCCGGAAGATGACGTGCTCGGGCACGCCGAGCTGGCCAAGATCGTCAAGACGCCCGTCTGCCTCGACGAGTCGGTCACCTCGGCCCGGACGGCGGCGGCGGCGATCGCGCTCGGCGCCTGCTCGGTCATCAACGTCAAGCCGGGACGGGTCGGCGGGTACCTGGAGGCGCGCCGTATCCACGACGTCTGCCAGGCGCACGGCATCGCCGTCTGGTGCGGCGGCATGCTGGAAACCGGACTGGGCCGGGCCGCTAACGTCGCGCTGGCCGCACTGCCCGGGTTCACCCTGCCCGGCGACACCTCGGCGTCCGACCGCTACTACAAGACCGACATCACCGAGCCGTTCGTGCTGTCCGACGGGCACCTGGACGTGCCGTCAGGCCCGGGGATCGGGATCGCGCCGATCCCGGCCGAGCTGGCCGCGGTGACCACCTGGACGGAGTGGATCCCGGCGTGAGGTCAGGGCTGATCTCGGGAGCTGAGGTCAGGGGCTGACCTCAGGGGGTGAGCGGCAGCTCAGGTTCCGCCGTGGCGCCCAGCCGGATATCGCCGACGCGGCCGAACAGTACCGGTCCGCGCGTCCGCTGCCCGCCGAAGTGGCGGTCGAGGTACCGCCGTCTGACGCTCTTGGTCGTCACCCGGCGCAGCCGCCACAGGCTCTCGTCGACGGAATGCGGCGACCACATCTGCACCCGCTGGTGCCGGAAGGTGTCCAGCCAGCGCTCGCGCCAGACAGCCAAAGACGACATCGCCCGTCCCTTCGGGCGCGCGGTTCCTTCGGGCCCGGTTTGTCCCGCACGCCGAGACAAATCATGCACGGAGAAACGGGAAGCCGCACTCGTTCTGTATGACCCTGGTTTGAATCCTGTTAGAACGGCCCCGCGGACCCGACAAAAACGCAGAACAAGTGCCCGGCGGGGTCGGCGTAGGTGCGCAGCTGCTCCTCCGCGCCGTCGGACTGGTCGAGACGCACCCGGGCACCGAGGTCCAGCGCGCGCTGGTGCTGCGCGTCCAGCTCCGCCTTGTCGGCTACGACGATGTCGAGGTGCATCTGCTGCGGGACGGCAGTGTCCGGCCAGGTGGTTTCCGGCAGCTCGGCGGTGTACTGGAACGCCATCACCCGGTTGCCGTCGCTGTCGCACAGCACCAGCCAGTCGCGCCCCCGCTCGTCGTCGGCGCCGTCGGGCGGCGGCTCGTCGCCTGGCCGGTAGCGGTAGCCGAGGAACGCGCGGTAGAACTCGGCCAGCCCGCGCGGGTCGGTCGTGTCGAGCACCACCTGCGCCAGCCGGGGAAAGGCGCTCACGGACCCTCCTCGCTCACGCGAGCGCCTGGTAGACCAGCTGGCGCAGCTGCGAGCGGACCGGGTGCGCGCTTGACGGGATGAGCTGGGTGAAGAACGTCGCGGTGAGTTCCTCGGCCGGGTCGATCCAGAAGGCGGTGGAGGCCGCGCCGCCCCAGGACAGTTCGCCTGGCGAGCAGTCGACCCGGCCGGGAACCGGGTCGATGACGACCGCGAAGCCCAGCCCGAAACCGACGCCGCGCTGCGGCGACTCGGCGTTGAGCGGGCGGCCGTAATGTTCGAGGTCCTTGTTGCCTGGCAGGTGGTTGCGACCCATGTAGCGGACGGTGCGCGGGCTGAGCAGCCGGACGCCCTCCAGCTCGCCGGCCGGGCTGTCCGGCCGCGCCAGCAGCATCTGCAGGAAGCGGTTGTAGTCGGCGGCCGTCGAAACGAGCCCGCCGCCGCCGCTGAGCATCTGCGGTGGACGGCGGACCTCCTCGGCCAGCGTGTTGAACCGGCCGGCCTTGCCGTCCAGGCCGCGGGCGTACAGGGCGGCCAGCCGGTCCAGGTCCTCGGGCGGTGCGTAGAACCCGGTGTCGGTCATGCCGAGAGGGCCGAGGATGCGCCGCGCGAAGAACTCATCGAGTGACTGGCCTGAGGCGACCTCGACTACCCGGCCGAGCACGTCAGTGGCGACGGAGTAGTTCCACTCACTGCCCGGCTGGAACAGCAGCGGAAGGCGGGCCCAGCTGTCACAGGCCTCTTCGAGGGTGCCCGGGCGCAGGCCGAGGTCGAACCCGGCCGCCCGGTACATCCCGTCCACCGGGTGGCTGCGGTGGAACCCGTAGGTCAGGCCCGAGGTGTGGGTGAGCAGGTGCCAGATCCTGACCGGCTCGGTCGCGGGAACGGTGACCGGGCGCTGGTCGCTGCCGCCGGTGAACACGCGGAGGTCTTTGAAGCTCGGGATGAAGCGGCTGACCGGGTCGGTGAGCTCGAACGCGCCGTCCTCGTAGAGCATCATCGCGGCGACGGAGGTGACCGGCTTGGTCATCGAGTAGATGCGCCACAGCGTGTCCGGCTCGACGGGCAGCCCGGCCTCAGCGTCCCGCTGGCCGTAGCTGGCCGTGTAAGCCAGCTTGCCGTGCCTGCTGACGGTCAGCAGCCAGCCCTTGAGGCGGCCGTCGTCGACGTAACGGCGGAAGTGATCGTCAAGGCAGCGCAGCCGGCCGGGCGCGAAGCCGGCCTCAGCGGGGTCGATCTCGACCTTGAGTTCGCTCATGATCAGCCACGTTGCCACAGCGGGTATGCCGCCGCCAAGGGCGGGGCGGCCCCCACTGGAGTTCGGGCCCGAGCGCGGTCAGTATGGGGGTGGCGGACGACGCAGTTCGGAAGGTGCTCCCCTGATGGCCAACCCGGAACCCCTCACCACCCGCGACCTCAACCTGTCGGACAACGCCTTCTGGGCCCAGCCGCCCGGAGAGCGCTACGCGGCCTACCGGCGGCTGCGGGAGCTGGAGTCACCGCCGTTCTTCGAGGCGGGCGACTCTCCCTTCGGCACGCAGGAACGGGGCTACTACGCCCTCCTCAGGCACGCCGACGTGGCCGAGGCCAGCAGGCACACGGCGCTGTTCTCCTCCGCGGCGGGCGCCACCAGCATCTACGACCTGCCGGTCGAGTTCAACGAGTACTTCGGCTCGATGATCAGCATGGACGACCCGCGGCACGCCCGGCTGCGCCGGATCGTGTCCCGTGCGTTCACACCCAAGATGATCAGGAAGTTCGAGGAGGACGTGCAGCGCACCGCCGCCGCGATCGTCGGTGAACTGCTCGAGACCGGCTCCTGCGACTTCGTGCAGCGGGTGTCCGCCCGCCTCCCGCTGAAGATCATCTGCGCGATGATGGGCATCGGCGACGAGCACTACGACATGGTGCTGCGCAACACCAACATCATCTTGTCCGGGGCGGACCCGGAGTTCATCAGCGCCGACATGAACGAGGCACTCACCCAGATCCTCACCGCGGGCGGCGACCTGGCGGCGCTCGTCACCGGCCTGGCCGAGCAGCGGCAGGCGCACCCGGCCGATGACCTGGTCTCGTCGCTGGCGACCGCGAACATCGACGGCGAGCAGCTCACTACGGCGGAGCTCGCCTCGTTCTTCATCCTGCTGGTGGTGGCCGGCAACGAGACCACGAGGAACGCCATCTCGCACGCCCTGCTGCTGCTGACCGAGCACCCGGACCAGCGCGCGCTGCTGCTGGCCGACTTCGACGGCCGGATCGGGGCGGCCGTCGAGGAGATCGTCCGCTACGTCTCCCCCGTCATCTGGATGCGCCGCACGCTGACCGCCGACACGGTGCTGAACGGGCACGCCTACGGCACCGGCGACAAGTTCCTGCTGATGTACCAGGCCGCCAACAGGGACGAGCGGGTGTTCAGCGAGCCAGACCGCTTCGATATCACCCGGTCACCCAACCCGCATGTCGGCTTCGGAGCGGCCGGACCGCACTTCTGCCTCGGGGCGCACCTGGCCCGGCGGGAGATCTCGGCGATCTTGCGCGAGCTGATGAACCGGGTGCCCGACATCCGGGCGGCCGGTGAACCTGACTACCTGCTGTCCAGCTTCATCAACGGGATCAAGCACCTGCCGTGCGAGTTCGGCTGAGGACCGACGGGTCGCGCCAGGCGATCCGCAGCCCGTAGGGCTCGCCGCTCAGCGCGGCCGCGTCGCCACCGGGGGCGCCGGCCGGCAGGCGTTCCACGCAGCGGCCGCCACGGGCCTCGTAGAAGGCGCGGGCGGCGGCGTTCTGCTCGAACACCCACAGGTACAGGCCGGAGGCCGGGTCGTCGTCGAGGACGGCCTGCGCGGACATCGCCATCAGCCGGGTGCCGACCCCGCTGCCCTTCAGCCCGTAGGTGACGTGCAGGTTATCGAGCAGCGCACCCCACGTCTCGTTGTCGCGCACGACCGTGCGGACCAGGCCGACGACAGCGCCACGGTCCCCGGGCTTGGCGAGCTCGGCCACGACCGTGCGGGCCCGGGGGCCGGGGCGGCTCATCCGGTCGGTCCACAGCTCAAGCAGGAAGTCCGGGGCCTGGTCGTCGAGGAAGTGGTCGGTGTAGGCGCCGCGGTAGTGCCGCTGCCAGCTGTCGCAGTGCAGGGCGGCGATAGCCGCGGCGTCATCTGGACGGGCGGACCGGTAGCTGAGTTCGGCGGTGCTGGCGGGCTCGGGCATGGGCAGGTCCCTTCACGTGCGGGGGTTCTTCGCTGTGCCGGTCAGGCGCCCGCCGGCCGGGTGCGGGCTTCCTCGAACTGGGCTTCCTCGAACTGGGCGGCCACGGCTTCCGGCGCGCGCATGTGCCACGCGTCGGTGATCAGCTCGGCCAGCCGGGCGGGGCCGACCTCGGCCAGCCGGACCATGACCAGCGGCCAGCCGTCGTAGCCCGGGGCGGTGAAGAAGACCGCGGGCTCGCCGAGGAGCAGCGCCTGTTTCTCGGCCTCGTCGCCCACGTACAGCACCGCGATGTCGGTCCTGATCCGCCGCGGCTGTCCCGGCAGGCGCTCCGGGTAAGACCAGACGAAGCCCCGGCCTCCGACCCGGAAGTCGAAGCCTTCGCTGTCCATCTCCTGCACCTGCGGCAGCGCCAGCGCCAGTCGGCACACGTCGGCGGCGTCGGCCATCCCGCACTCCTCCCGTCCGCGCTCCGGTCGCGCCGGCATCGCCCGGCGCTTACCCGGACAGGGTAGTTCCCGGCACCGACATTGCGGTGCCGGGTATACGCGCGCCTGGTTACGAGACGCACAGGCAGAACGGGTGTCCCGCCGGGTCGAGGAAAACCCGGAAGGTGGTGCCTGGCTGGTGCTCGTGCTTGGTCGCGCCGAGTTTCAGCACCGCCGCTTCCCCGGCGTCGAGGTCGTCGACGATCACGTCGATGTGGAACTGCTGCGGCACCTGCTGCGTGGGCCACGTGGGCGCCTTGTAGTCGTCGACCTGCTGGAAGGAGAGACACTGCTCGTCGTTCGGGCGGATATCGACCCAGCCCTCCTGGGGCTCGATCTTCCAGTCCAGCAAGGCGGCATAGAAGGCGGCCAGGGCGGCCGCGTCGGGACAGTCGAGTACGACACTTGGAAAACGTGCGATAGCCATGACAGGCACGCTAGCGGCGATTACGGACGATCCGCGTCCGCGATGTGCCGCGCTGCCCGACCGCGGTCGCGCGGGCGGTCAAGGACCACCCGGGGACGCGGGTCGCGTACGTGTCCGCGGACCTGCTGGACTTGCCCGACGAGTGGTCAGCGCGTTCGACCTGGTCGTGGAGGCTTACACGGTCCAGCCGCTGTACGGGGCGGTCCGTGAGCGCGCCCTGGCCGAGCTGCCTGGCCCGGCCGTGCCCGGCGGGACGCTGCTTGTCATCGCCCGCGCCACCAGCGAGGCCGAGAATCCGCCCAAGCTGCGCTGGCGGGCGGAGTACCGCCGCTGCCGGTCCCGGTCGCTTCCCGGCCCATCGTCGCCAGAACGGGGCGTAGCTCTGCGTTCTCACTTCCCCGCTACGAGCGGCTTTATAGCTGCGCCGCCGGTAAGAAAAGTCACCCTGGACCGACGGCATTTTGCTCTAGCCGGGGCGCTTGATACTGAATCAGACTGAAGACCTGATCTTCACGGAGGCTGACCAGAAAGGACAGCGCCGGTGACCGACAGTGCCCTGCCCCGCCCCCGGGGAAGGCAGGCGACGAGGGCTGGAATCGCTGTCCTCGCGGTAGCGGTCCTGGCGGCGACGGCGGTCACCGAGCGGTCCCGGGTGGCGTCGTCGCTCTCGGTCCTTTCTCACCTGCGCTGGTCGTGGCTGCCGATTGCCATCGTGCTCGAGTCGGTGTCCATGGCCGCCTTCGCCCGGATGTTCCGCCGGCTGCTCACCGCGGGCCGGGTCCGGCACCGCCGGGGGCCGATGCTGGCTGCCGTCTACGCCGCCAACGCGGTGTCGGTGACGGTGCCGCTGGCCGGGCCGGAAATCGCCACCGCGATCTTGTTCCGGCGCTTCACCAGGCACGGCGCCGACGGCCTGCTGGCGGGGTGGACGCTGCTGGCGGGCGGCGTAATCTCCACCGCCGTCTGGGTCGTCATCCTGGCCGGCGGCGGCCTGGCCTCGGGACATGCCCTGGTAACGGCGATTACCATTCCCTTCGCGCTGGCCGCGGCGGCGGCCGTGGCCGCAGCGGCCGCCGCCGTGCGCCAGCCCCGGCTGCGCGCCACCCTGGAGCACTACGGCGCGTGGAGCCTGTACCAGGTCTCGCGGTTGCTGCGACGGCCGGCGACGACTCCCCTGCAGACCGTCAGGGCGTGGACGGACCGGATGGGAGCGCTTCACCTGTCCCCCTCCGGGTGGGCGCTGGCGTCCGGCGCCGCGGTGGCCAACTGGCTCGCCGACATCGGGGTGCTGGCGGTGAGCGTGCTCGCGGTCGGCGCCGCGGTCCCGTGGCGTGACCTGCTGCTCGTGTACGCGGCCGGAATCACCGCCAAGAGCCTGGCCTTCACGCCGGGCGGTCTCGCTATCACCGAGGGGGCACTCAGCGTGTCGTTTGTCGCGTCCGGCGTGCACGCCAAGCAGGCCCTGGCCGCCGCCCTGCTCTACCGGGTGGTCAGCTTCTGGCTGGTGGCCATGGCGGGCTGGCTGCTGCTCCTGCTGCCGCGGGCGCACAGGCGGGTACGGGCCGGGACGGTAGCTGACGGACCGGCGGCGGCCGTTCTGCCGGCGGCGACCGTTCTGGAGGCGCCAGCCGTGCTGGGACCGGTCTTGGAGGCACCAGCCCTGGAGGTACCAGCTCTTGAGGTACCGGCTCTTGAGACCGCGGCGACCGTCCTTGACGGTCCGCCGACGGAGGTCACGGCTGAGCCGCCCACGGCCCTCGACCCTCACGAGCTCGTCCTGCTGCACGGACAGCCCGGATCTCCGGCCGACTGGCAGGCGGTGATCGCGCGTCTTCCCGCGCAGCTGCGGGCCGTCGCGGCCGACCGGCCCGGCTACGGCACCAGCGAGCGCCCGGCGGGCGGGTTCACCGCCGGGGCCCAGGCGCTGCTCGACGACCTGGACGCCCGCGGCGTGCACAGCGCGGTGCTCGTGGGCCACTCCTGGGGCGGCGGCGTGGCGCTGCGCGCGGCGAGCCTGGCCCCGGACCGGGTCGAGGCGGTGATCCTGCTGGCCGGGGTCGGACCGGGCTGCCTCACGAGCCTGGACTGGCTGCTGGCGGCGCCCGGCATCGGCCGGTTGAGCTCGCTGCTCGCCTTCCGCTGGACCCCGTGGCTGGCCCGGATCCGGCTCGCCTGGCTCAGGCGGCGCTACGGCCGGCCGCTGTACCCGGGCGAGTCCGCCAGCCTGCAGGTCTGGGGAGAGGCGAACGAGAGCCGCTGGCCGCTCTGGCGCACGTTCCTCATCGAGCAGCGCGCCCTGCTGCGCGAACTGGGCGAACTTGAAGTGGTCACCGAGTCGATCCAGGTGCCGGTGCTGCTGATCGCCGACCCCGACGACAAGGTCGTTCCCGTCAAGACCTCGCACAAGCTGGCCGCGATGCTTCCGGGCGCGCGGCTGCTGCTCGTCGGCGGCGTGGGCCATCACCTGCCTCGGCGTGCTCCCGCGACCGTCGCCGACGCGATCACCGCGTTCCTGGCGACCATCGACAGCGGGCAGCCGCCGGCGCCATCAGAATCAGTGCAGGGCGCAGAGCTCGAAGCGTGCTGATTCCCTCACGACAATGTCGTAGGTGCGCCTGCCGGTGATCTCCGCCAGTTATGCCGATGTCGGCATAACTGGCAGAGCAGGGCGCAGTTGGCGAGGGAGGTTTCGCCGCCGTCGGCTTTGCGGCGCAGGTGGTGGACGTCGCAGCAGGCGGCGGGGCGGTCGCAGCGGGGCCAGGTGCAGTGCTGGTCGCGGAGCTGGACGGCGCGG
>DASYAD010000467.1:0-2279 GCA_036501515.1 Trebonia sp.
GATGCTCAGCTCGGTCGCGATGTCCTGCACCCTGCAGTCCGGGGTCCTGGCGATGACCCGCATGAACTCGAAATGGGGCAGCGGCAGGCCGTGGTCCGCGCGCAGCCTTCTCTCGACCGCGCCGCACAGCTCGGTCTCAAGTCGCACCAGCTCACCGAACAGCCGCGTGAGGTCGGCCGCGCCGTCGGCAGCCGTTGGACGGGGCTGCGTTCTCGGCGGCATCCGGCCACCCTATCGGCCTCACTCCCCTGTCGTGATGAACACGTTCTTTGTCTCGGTGAACGACTCGACGGCGTCCGGGCCGAGTTCCCTGCCGAGTCCGGACTGCTTGAACCCGCCGAAGGGCGTCCAGTACCGCACCGAGGAGTGCGAGTTGACCGACAGGTTGCCGCTGTCCCAGGCGCGGACGACCCGCAGCGCCCGTCCGAGGTCGCGGGTCCACAGCGACCCGGACAGCCCGTACGGGGTGTCGTTGGCCAGCCGGATGGCGTCCTCCTCGTCCTCGAACGGCATGACGGCGATCACCGGGCCGAAGATCTCCTCGCGCCACTGCCGGCTGGTCGCGGCGACCGGGGCCAGCACGGTCGGCGGGAACCAGAAGCCAGGCTCCCGCGGGGCGCTGCCGCGGAAGGCCACCGCCGTCTCTTCGTCGATGTAGGAGGTGACCTTCGCCAGGTGCCGCGCCGAGATCAGCGGCCCCATGGCGGTGGCGGGGTCCGCGGGATCGCCGACCGCGAGGCTCTTGACGGCCGGTTCAAGCAGCTCCATGAACCGCTCGAAGGCACTGCGCTGCACCAGGACCCGGGACCTGGAGCAGCAGTCCTGGCCAGAGTTGTCGAACGCCGCCATCGGCGCGGTGGCCGCGGCACGATCCAGGTCGGCGTCGGCGAAGACGATGTTGGCGTTCTTGCCGCCCAGCTCCAGCGTCAGCGGCTTCACCTGGTCGGCGCACAGCCGCATGATCTGCTTGCCCACCGCGGTCGACCCGGTGAACACGATCTTGCGCACCAGCGGGTGCCCGACGAGGTGCTCGCCCGCCTCCGCGCCCGTGCCGGGGACGACCTGGAAGACATCAGGCGGCAGCCCGGCCTCCAGCGCGAGCTGCTCCAGGCGCAGCCGGCTTGACGATCACCGTGTTGCCCGCGGCGAGGGCCGGGGCGAATCCCCAGGCGGCCAACGGCATCGGGAAGTTCCACTCCCGCGATGACGCCGACCACCCCCATCGGCTCGTGGACGGTGACGTCGATCCCCGGCCACCGGGATCTGCCGCCCGGCCAGCCGCTCAGGGGCCGCGGCGTAGTAACCGAGCACGTCGCGCACGTTGCCGGCCTCCCACCGGGCGTTCCCGATCCTGTGGCCGGCGTTGCGCACCTCCAGGCCGGCGAGCGTCTCGATGTCGGCGTCCACAGCTAAACCGTGCCGGTGCGGGTTAGCAACCGCGCGGTCGAAGGGGTGCGGGCGGGAGACGGCACGGTACGTTCCGTAAAAGGACTTTCATCCGGAACGTACGGTTACTCCGCGCCGGGCCCGCACCCCCCGCTTCGCGGGCAGCCAGTCGGTCTCGTCGAGAGCCAGCGCGATTGCGCCGAGCGGGGTGTTCCTGTTGCCCAGGGCGCCGAGGACGATCTCCGGGACTGTGCTGGGGGCGATGTGCCGCCTGATGGCGGTCCTGATCGGCTCCAGGACCAGCTCGCCGGCCTGCGCCATCGGGCCGATCACGATGACCCGGCGCGGCGCGACCAGGTTGCAGACCGCGGCCAGGTGCATGCCGACGAGCTCGGCCGCGTCGCCGACCACGCGCACCGCGCCCGGGTCGCGGGCGGCGAGCAGCCGCATGAGCTGGGCCAGCGTCAGCTTTCCGTGCTGCGGCCGCAGCGCCTCCATGATCGCGGAGATCGCCGCGTAGGTTTCCAGGCAACCGCGTTTCCCGCACCGGCACAGCGGCCCGCGCTCGTCGACGGCGATATGGCCGATTTCCCCCGCGCCGCCGCAGCCCCTGACGAGCGTGCCGTTGACGAACAGGCCTCACCCGATGCCGTAGTGGAACTTGAGGGCACTCCAGTCGGGGGCTCCCCGTGCTCGTCATGATCCACGGCGGCGGGCTCACTACCGGCGCCGGCGACCAGCACGACGGGTCCCTGATCGTCACGACCGACCACATCATCGTCGTGTCGATCAATTACCGGCTCGGCCCGTTCGGCTTCCTTGACGTGCCCGGGCTCGGCACGACCGCGTCCACCGCGAACGGCAACTTCGGCCTCCTCGACCAGGAGGCCGCG
>DASYAD010000468.1:0-1649 GCA_036501515.1 Trebonia sp.
CCAGGCCGCCACGGCGCCGTCCGCCTCGGAAGGCACGTACCAGGCCTCGCGGGGCGGTTCGAAGGATCCGGCCCGCAGCCGCACCGTGAATATCGCGAGCGACACCGGCGGCTCGAACGGGTCGTCCGCGGCCATCGCGGCAACGTGGGTCTCGTAGCAGGCGCGGATCATCTCGGCGTCGGCCAGGTCCAGTGGCTGCACGGCGGCTCGTATGGCTACCGGACCCCGGCGACGGCGAGCTCGCAGTGCCGGTAGCCGGGCTCGACCACCTCGTACCCAAGCGCCTCGTTGACCGCGATCATGTGCTCGTTGCTCGCGGCGTTGCCCGTCGCGACCTGCTCGACCCTCGGCTCGGCCGAAGCCAGCCATTCCAGCATCGCGGACTTGACCAGCAGCCCGAGCCGGTGCCCGCGATGTGCCCGGGTTACGGCCGTGAGCTGCTGGAACGCCCACTCGGGGTGCTCGGGGTCGATCGCGATCTCGGTGATCGCCGCCATCTCGCCTGTCGCGTCCGCGATCGCCGCGACCGCGTAGCCGCGCAGGTACCCGGCCTGCAGCAGGACACCGGCGCGCTCCCTGATCCGGTCGGCGTCCCAGGCCGAGGCTTCGTGGCCTTCGCCGCGCGGCGCGTCGCCGAACGCGTTGTACACCTTGGCGACCTGGCCGAGGTATTCATCCGGCACCGGTCCGGTCCAGGGTACCAGCGAGTAGCCGGCGGCCGCCCGCGCGGCCGTCTCGCGCAGCGAGGCGATCAGGCCCGGCGCGATCTTGCGCAGATCCTGGACGCGGCGCACCTCTTCGATCGCCAGCGTGGCCCCCATCGCGCGCGCGAACGCGTCGCCCGCGGAGCCCGCGAGCGTCACCCCGTCGAGGAACGACCTGTCGTGCCCCGCGGCCCGGGCCGCGGCGTGCCGCACCAGTTCCCGGCCGGTGCCGTGGCGCCGCGCGGCCGGATGCACGCAGGGCAGCACCCACGCCCGGTCCTTGTTTTCCAGGTCGGGCAGTCCCAGCTGGTAGAACCCTGCAACCGCGCTGCCGGCGGCGGGGGCGGCGGTCCACACCTCAGAGGGCCTTCGCTGATGGCCCTTGGCCAGGAACGTGCAGAACGTCCCCGCGGAGTCCGGCGGCTCGATCGGCTCGTCAGCCGCGTGGGCCGCCAGGAACACCTCGTAGCATGCCATCGCCGTCGCCGTGTCGCCCGAATCCCAACGCTCGATGCGCATTCTCTCAGCCAACCGCATCTGTCCGGGGAACGCGAGCAGTTTTCCGCTCGTCGATAACCGGATGGTCACAGATGCCGTCACCGTGGCGCCGCGTCCCGCCGGGCACGGCATAATCGGGGGTCCTGCCCGGGACAGAAGGGGATGACCATGCTGATCATCTGGGGCCTGCGCGTCGTCTACCACACGATCGCCCAGGGCGTGTTCTTCTGCCGCAAGTGCGGCGGAGACCGGAACTACCGGCACCGGGCCGGGCGCCGGTTTTTCACGCTGTTCTTCATCCCCATTATCCCGCTGAACAAGACCGGCGAGCACGTGCAGTGCCTTACCTGCAAGACCCGGTACGTCACCGACGTGCTCCGGCTGCCCACCGCCACCCAGATGCAGGCCGCGCTGCCGGCCGGGGTACGCGCCATGATCTCGGTGATG
>DASYAD010000469.1:0-50475 GCA_036501515.1 Trebonia sp.
CGCTCAGCCGCGGCCCAGCCTGCGGTAGGTGACGCGGTGCGGGCGGGCGGCCTCGGCCCCGAGGCGCTCGATCTTGTTCTTCTCGTAGGCCTCGAAGTTGCCCTCGAACCAGAACCAGTTCGCGCCGCCCTCCCAGGCCAGGATGTGCGTCGCGATGCGGTCCAGGAACCAGCGGTCGTGACTGGTGATCACGGCGCAGCCGGGGAACTCAAGCAGTGCGTTCTCCAGGCTGCCCAGCGTCTCCACGTCCAGGTCGTTGGTCGGCTCGTCGAGCAGCAGCAGGTTGCCGCCCTGCTTGAGGGTGAGCGCGAGGTTCATCCGGTTCCGCTCCCCGCCGGACATCACGCCGGCCGGCTTCTGCTGGTCTGCGCCCTTGAAACCGAACGCGGCCACGTAAGCCCGGCTGGGGAACTCCACGTTGCCCACGTGGATGAACGTCTCCCCGTCTGAGATCGCCTCCCAGACGTTCTTCTTCGGGTCGAGGCCGGCCCGGTTCTGGTCGGAGTAGGAGATCTTCACCGTGTCGCCGACCTTGATGCTGCCGGAGTCCGGCTTCTCCTCGCCGACGATCATCTTGAACAGCGTGGTCTTGCCGACGCCGTTCGGGCCGATGACGCCGACGATGCCGTTGCGCGGCAGCGTGAAGGACAGGCCGTCGTAAAGCACCCGGTCGTCGAAGCCCTTGACCAGGTTCTTCACCTCGACCACGCTGTTACCGAGCCGGGGGCCCGGCGGGATCTGGATCTCTTCGAAGTCGAGCTTGCGGTTCTTGTCCGCCTCGGCCGCCATTTCCTCGTAGCGGTCAAGCCGTGCCTTGGACTTGGTCTGCCGGGCGCGGGCGCTGGAGCGGACCCACTCGAGCTCGTCGTCGAGACGCTTGCGCATCTTGGCGTCCTTGGCCCCCTCGACCTTGAGGCGGCCTGCCTTCGTCTCCAGGTACGTGGTGTAGTTGCCCTCGTACGGGTAAGCGTGGCCGCGGTCGAGCTCGAGGATCCACTGCGCGACGTTCTCCAGGAAGTACCGGTCGTGGGTGATCGCGATCACCGTGCCCGCGTACTTCTCCAGGTACTGCTCGAGCCACTGCACCGACTCGGCGTCCAGGTGGTTGGTCGGCTCGTCGAGCAGCAGCAGGTCGGGCTGCTGCAGCAGCAGCTTGCACAGCGCCACCCGGCGCCGCTCGCCACCGGAAAGCTGGGTCACGTCGGCGTCGGGCGGCGGGCAGCGCAGGGCGTCCATCGCCTGCTCGAGCTGGCTGTCCAGGTCCCAGGCGTCCTTATGGTCGATGACCTCCTGGAGCTTGCTCATCTGCTCCATCAGGGCATCGGAGTAGTCGGTCGCCATCTTCTCGGCGATCTCGTTGTACTCGTCGAGCACGCGCTTGGTGTCGGCCACGCCTTCCTCGACGTTGCCGAGGACGGTCTTGCTCTCGTTGAGCTTGGGCTCCTGGGCCAGGATGCCCACGGTGAAGCCGGGCATGAGCTGAGCCTCGCCGTTGGAGACCGTCTCGGTCCCGGCCATGATCTTCAGCAGGGTGGACTTGCCGGTGCCGTTCGGGCCGACGACGCCGATCTTCGCCCCGGGGAGAAAGCTCAGCGTGACATTGTCGAGCACGACCTTGTCACCGTGCGCCTTACGGACGGCGCGCAGGCTGTAAATGAACTCGGGCATGTGTTCTAACCTACCTATTGTCGCAGGGCAGGCCCGCGACGCTTGTCTACGTCAGGGAAAAGTCAGGGGAAGCAGCAGCGTGGCACTCGCGGCTAAACGAACTGGCGTGATCCTCAATCGCCCACCATCGCCTCGAGTCGGTTAAGCGGTGCGCCACTGGCACCTGCCAGCATACGTGGCGGAGTTCACCGGCGCAGAAGCG
Organism: Trebonia sp.; assembly: GCA_036501515.1. Lineage (GTDB taxonomy): Bacteria > Actinomycetota > Actinomycetes > Streptosporangiales > Streptosporangiaceae > Trebonia. The sequence goes on from DASYAD010000469.1 coordinate 1,871, forward strand.
CCCGCGCGGCCGGGTGCTGCCTTCTTCTAGGTCAACAACGAGCGAGGCAGAAGTCTTTCCTGGCGACCCCCGGGCTTCGCCCTGTGCAGGGCCGGCCAGCAGGACCGCGGACCTCGCGCCGCCGAACCAGCCGGCTGAGCAGCGGTTGTTACTTCCGTGACACCAGATAACCACGTAAAGTCACCGTTACAGGAGTAAGTCTGGAAGGTTACGCAATGGGGGCGCTGTCCGGCTACGTCGCGTGGATGCTGACGCTCGCCGTCCTGCACTTCACCCTGCCCAGGCCGTCGTCCGTCGTGTTCCTGTGCCTGTTCGCGGCGAGCGCGGCCGTAGCCATCGTGACCGGTGTCGTGCGTGCCCGGCCCGCGCGTGCGCTGCCGTGGCTGGCGCTGGCGGCGGCAGCCCTCTGCTTCGGCGGCGCGCAGCTGACCGTGCTCGTCGGCGGCGACCACACGCGGATCCCGGCCTGGAACGCCTTCACGATCCTCGGCCTTTCGATGTACGCGCTGCTCACCGTGGCGCTCAGCTTGTTCGCCCGTGCGCGCAGCCCCGGTGCCGACCTGCGCAGCCTGGTCGACGGCGTGACGGTCACCGCCGGCCTGGTCATGCTGGTGTTTCTGTTCCGCGTCCTCCCGGCCCTGACCGATCCGTCCTTGTCAGAAGCGCAGAAGCTCGCCAACGCCAGCTTCCCCCTTGGCCAGTGCCTCATCGTGCTGGCGCTCGCGCGGTTGCTGGCCCCCGGCATCGTGTGGGACTGGCCGGTCCGGCTCGTCACCGCGGGCGTGGTGTGCGGGCTGGTTTCGGCGGTGACATTCGGCCTGCTCCGAATGCATGATCCGTACTGGGTCGTCAACGAATTCGGCTGGATCGTTTGCCTCACGCTCTGCGGCGCGGCCGCACTGCACCCGGCGATGCGGGAGATGACCAGGCCTGCGGCGCGCACCTACGAGACCTCGCGCGCCCGCCTGGTTCTGTTGACGGTGGCATCGTTCGCCGCACCGCTGCTGCTCGTACTGAAAGGTCACAGCAACACGCGCGATGCCGTCATCGCCGTGTCGGCGGCGCTCGTGTGGCTGCTGGCGCAGGCACGCCTCTGGGGACTCGGCGTCTCCCAGCTGCGCACCCTGACCTGGGAGCGGGCGCTGAACGCGGCAGGCCCGGCGCTCGCGTCGGCCGCATCGGTCGAGCAGGTCGCGGCCGCGCTGCGGACGGCCGCGGACACCGTGTCCGGGCCGCGTTCCGGGCGCGCGGCTGTCTTCGCCAGCGGCAGCGGCGGAGGGCTGCGCGTCCTGATGACCAGCGGCGCGGAAGGGAACCGCTGCGCGGCGCAGGCGGCCCGCTGGCTGCCGCTGGTGCTGCCGCTGCTCGCGAGCAGCGCCGACGGTGACCGTCCGGTGCCGCTGTACCTCCCCGCCGCCGAGCTGGCGTCGAGGGCAGGGATCAGCGGCCTCCGGTCCGACTGCGCAGGAGCCCTGCTCTGCCCGGTGTTCCTCAGCACGGATCCAGCGGGCCGTCCGCCGGCCGGCATCCTCGCGCTGATCGGCGGTCAGCGTGAGCTGGAAGTCCGCAGGCCGTCAGTGCGGATCCTGGTCAGCGAGGCATCCCTGGCCATGGAGCGAATACTCCTCACGCAGGAGCGCGTCAAACGGGAGAGCGAGGAAGTGTTCAAGGAACTTGTGCAGGACGCATCCGACGCCATCTTGATCATCGACGATGACGACACCGTTCGCTACGCGTCGCCGTCGGCCGGTGCGATCTTCGGCGATGTATCTGTCGTCGGCACCGGCGTCCAGCAGCTGGCGACCGCCACGGAAGTTGAGTGGAACCCGGAGATCGCGGATCCGCATGCCGGGTACCGAAGACAGGGCGGTTTCAGTGAGCAGTGGCGGATCGTCCGTCACGACGGCCGGATGGTGCGCGTGCGGGTCAGGCACAGCGACCTGCGCGCCAAGCCGGGCGTCCAGGGCCGGGTGCTGACGCTCCGCGACGTCACGGAGGAGCGGCGCCTGCAGGACCAGCTGCACCACCGCGCCTTCCACGACGCGCTGACCGAGCTGCCGAACCGGGCCCTGTTCGCGGACCGGGCCGGGCGTTCGCTGGCACTGGCACGGCGAACCGGGACGGTCACCGCGGTGTTGTTCATCGACCTGGACGATTTCAAGGAAGTCAACGACACGCTCGGGCACGCGCTCGGAGACGAGCTGCTTACCGCGTTCGCCCGCCGTCTGAGCACAGTGTGCAGAGAGTCCGATGTCGCCGCGCGGATCAGCGGAGACGAGTTCGCCGTGCTTGTCGAGAACCTCCGTCACGACGCCGAGGCAGAGGCGTTCGCCGGGCGGGTCACCGCGGCGTTCAGCGAGCCGTTCTTCCTGTCCGAGGGGCCGGTGACCATGACCGCGACCGTGGGCGTCGCTACCTCAGGCGACGGCGACACCGTCGATGAGATGACGCGGCATGCCGACATGGCCCTGTACGCGGCCAAGGCGGCGGGCAAGAACCGCTGGCAGCGTTATACGCCGGCGCTCGGCAGCGGCATGCTCCGACGGCTTGAGATCCGGTCCGCGCTGGCCCAGGCGGTCAGCGACGCGTCCCTCGGGCTGGTCTACCAGCCCATCGTGTCGCTCGGTACCGGACGCATCGCCGGCTTCGAGTCCCTCGTGCGCTGGCCGCGCCCGGGCGGGGACACGCTGATGCCGGCCCAGTTCATCGACGTCGCGGAGGACAGCGGACTCATCGTGCCGCTGGGCGCCTGGGTCATCCGGCAGGCGCTGTCAGACCTGGCGTCGGGACGTGCGCCAGCCGGCCAGGCCGTGGATCCGTTCGTCAGCATCAACGTCTCGGCCCGCCAGTTCCGCTCAGGCAACCTCGTCGAGACTGTCCGCGCGATGCTCGAGGAAGCCGGCGTGCCGCCGTCTCTGCTGCTCCTCGAGCTCACGGAGAGCGTGCTGCTGCGGCACGAAGAAGGCATCGCCGGCAACCTCGCCGAGCTCAAGCAGCTCGGTGTCCGGCTGGCGATCGACGACTTCGGCACCGGCTACTCGTCGCTCAGCTACCTGCGGGACCTGCCCATCGACGTACTCAAGATCGACAAGTCCTTCGTCGACGGCATCGCCGCCTCGCAGCAGCGGCTCGCCCTCGCTGAGGGCATCGTCGCGATCGCCACCACGCTGGGCATCGCGGTGGTGGCCGAGGGCATCGAGACCAGCGAGCAGTGCGAACTGATGACCGCGATGGGCTGCGAGTACGGTCAGGGCTTCCTGCTGGCCCGGCCGATGTCGTGGCAGGACGGACAGCAGCTGCTGCGCTCCGGGCGGCCGGTCACGCCGTCGGCCGGGTCGACCCGTGACCGGCCGCCAGGCAGCGGTTCCCCGCCCCGGGGAGCCGCTCCCGCGCCGCTGAGAAACTAGTCGCCTTCGCCGGGGACGAGGTCACCAGGCAGGAGATCGCCCGAGAGGAGGTCGCCCGAGAGGAGGTCGGTGACGGGGACGGGGTCGCCGGGCATGGCGTCGGCCGGGTCGGAGAGGCAGACCTTGTCGCGGCCGGTGTCCTTGGCCTTGTACAGCGCCCGGTCCGCGGCGTCCAGCAGTTCGTTGAGGTCGTCGCCGTGGGTGCCGAGGACAGCGACGCCGATGGAGACGGTGACGCCCACGATCGTCTCCTTGGTGAGCACCTTCACCACCCCGGCGCCGCGCCGGATCCGGTCAGCGACGCGGCAGGCTTCGTCCTGGGTGGTGCCGGCCAGCAAGATCGCGAACTCCTCTCCGCCGAACCGGCCGACGAGGTCCGCCTCGCGCACCTGCTCGCGCATCTCGGTGGCCAGCGTGCGCAGCACCGCGTCGCCCGTCAGGTGCCCGTAGGTGTCGTTGACCAGCTTGAAGTGGTCCACGTCAGCCAGCAGCACGGCGAGCGGCTCGCGGCGCCGCCGCGCCCGGGCGACCGCCAGGTCGGCTTCGCCCTGCCAGGCACCCGAGTTCAGCACCCCGGTCTTGGGGTCGGTGCGCGCTTGCGTCTTGAGCTGCGAGTGCAGCAGGCTGCGCTGGAGCAGCACGACCGGCGGCAGCGCGAAGGCGAGCAGGAACGGGCTGATCGCGCAGGAGACCGTGACCAGGATGCCGACGCAGGTCTCGGTCAGGTCGAGCAGCATCCGCTCGCGGTCCCAGAGCATGTCGGCCAGCCGCGCGTCGGGCGCGACGAGCCAGGCGGCGACCGCGACGAGGCAGGCGTTGAGCACTCCGAACGTCACCGCGCAGGCGATCGCGATCGCCGCCTGCGTCGGGCGCAGCAGCCACTCGTTGGGACCGGGGTAGGTCAGCCACACCGCCGCGTGGCCCGCGGCCACCGCCGGGGTGAGCAGACGGAACAGCGCGGAGGCGCACGCGCCCGCGAGGCCGAGCGCGGCGCAGCTGAACAGCCTGCGGTAGACCGAGCCCGGCCGCACCCGGAAGTAGCCGAGCAGGCCGAGCACGGCGGGGGCGGCCAGCGCGTAGAGCGGCGGCAGCAGCAGCGCCACTGGGAGCCACCAGGCCGACAGCAGGTCCCGCCACACTCCGATGGGCTGGCCGAGCCGGCGGGTCGCCTCCACGCAGACGGCGCCGCAGCACATCAGCCCGCCGAACAGGGTGACCTCACCGACCGTGACCGGGGTGCGCGATGCCTCCCAGGCGATGAACCCCAGGTAAGCGGCGAGGACGCCGGTCACGTAGCCGATGAGCGGGATCGGCTCATCGAACAGGGGGCTGTGCCAAGGCCAGAAGACGCTACCGCGGTCCCCCCGCGTCCGCTGTCTCGCGGCGTCCTGGACTGCTGACATGCCCGTTGCCTGTCGCCTTCCTGAGACTTCCCGACCCGATGTCTGGTTACGGCCCAGCACTTGCAAGTCACTCTAGGTAACACGATAAATGCAATCTGTTTCTCAGGTGCACGGAATTCGCAGGTTCTTCATGACGCATCGGATGCCACACGGCTCACCATTCATCACTATGCGTGATTCCGGTGCGGGAGCATGGCATCCGATACCGACATTGCGGCAGGTCAGCGGCTGTACGGGTCAGAACGGGACCAGCTCGGGCTCCGGCTGGCCGGCTTCGGCCGCCCCGGCAGACTCGTCCGGCATTTCTTCCGGCCCGGGAGCGTCGTCGCCGCCCGCCGGTACTACGGAGGCGTCCGCCGCCTCCGGCCAGCCGGCGGCGACCGGGTACTCGCCGCCCGTCGCGTCGCCGTGATCGTCGCCTTCGCCCGCGTCGCCTTCGCCCGCGTCGCCGGCCTCCGGCGACTCCAGGCCCTGGCGGGCCGCCTCCCCCGCGTCGAGGTCCGCCCGGTCCGCCGGCTGCGGCCGCGCGCCACGCAGGAAATGCGACCAGCCGTAGGCGAGGTCGTGCCCGACCGAGTCGGCCTCGATCTCCACCGCCACCCGCGGCCGCTGCTGGCTGTCCAGCCACTCGCGGGCGTAGAACCGGCCGCGTACCACCACCATGTCCCCCTTGTGCAGCGAGCCCGAGGTGTTAATGGCGAGCCGCCGCCAGCACTTCACGGTGTAGTAAGTGGTGGGGAGATCCTGCCACTCACCGGTCGCCCGGTTCAGCCGCCGCGGGGTGGAGCCCACCCTGATCTCCGTAACGGGGAATGCCATCTGTGCCGTCTGCCGGAACTTCGGCTCCGCGGTGACGAATCCGCGCAGCGTGATCTGATTGTCCATGGTCATTACCGCCAGCTCCTTCCTGGTAGAGCGAGTCTTCCGCGGGCCGGCGGCGCTTGCCGCCGGCGCCCTTTCACCGTGCACCACCGCGCGCCGTTCCGTCGCCGCTAATTCACCGCCTGTGGATATCGCGCCGGAATTGTCCGTCACCTGTGGACAATTAATTGCGATCTTGCAGTTCACAAGGCAAACTGCGCTCCCGGCACCGCGGGGCATGACTGGGGAAAACCAGTCGATCCCGGCCGGCTGGCCGTGCTATGGTCCGCGATCGTGCGACGCGTCTCCGTGGTCGGAAACTCCGGTTCCGGCAAGTCGAGGCTGGCCAGGGAGCTGGCCGGCGTCCTCGGCGTACCGCACCTCGAGCTGGACGCCGTGTACCACCAGCCGGACTGGGAACCACTGCCCGCGGACCAGTTCAAGCGGGTCGTCGCGGCGCGGGCCAGCGAGGACGGCTGGGTCATCGACGGCAACTACAGTGCGGTGCGGCCCGTCGTCTGGGCCCGTGCGGACACCGTCGTCTGGCTCGACCCGCCCAGGCGGACCGTGATGCGGCAGGTCACCTGGCGGACCGTGCGCCGCGCGGCGACCCGGCAGGAGCTGTGGAACGGCAACCGTGAGCCGCTGGCCAACTTTCTGTCCTGGGTCCCCGAGGAATCGGTCATCTCCTGGGCCTGGCACAGCCATGCCAAGTACCGGACCAGGTACGCGGGCGCGGCGGCCGACCCGGCCAACGCGCACCTGGCCTTCATCCGCCTCGCCGGCCGCCGGGACGTCGCCCGGTTCCTGGCCGACCCGGCCGCCTACCCCGCGCTGCCCGCCCCGTCCGCGGGCTAGGCGGCGACCATCTCATCCGGCTCGGCGATGACGTCGACCAGCGCGCCGTTGCGCATCACGGTGACCGCCAGCGGCTTGCCGATCGCCTCCGCGAACATCAGCCGCTGCAGGTCCTGGGCCTTGGCCACCTCGTGGCCGCCGGCGGTGAGCAGCAGGTCGCCGTTGCGCAGCCCCGCCCGGTCGGCCGGGCCGCCTGACACCACCGAGGCGACGCGCAGGCCGGTGGCGCGGCCGCCGATCTTCGCCCGCCATACCGGGGCCACCGGCGCGGGCGCCACCACCACGCCGAGGTAGGCCCGGCGGACCCGGCCGTCGCGCATCAGGGCCGCCACGATCCGCCTGGTCGTCGCGTTCACCGGGACGGCGAGGCCGAGCCCGGCGCCGGCCACCGCGGTGTTGATGCCGACCACCCGGGCGCGCGAGTCGGCGAGAGCGCCGCCCGAGTTACCCGGGTTGAGCGCCGCGTCCGTCTGGATCACGTCCTCGATCAGGCCGTGCTCGCCCACCGGCAGCGACCGGCCGAGCGCGCTCACCACCCCCGCGGTCACCGAGCCGGTCAGTCCGAGCGGGTTGCCGACCGCGACCACGAGCTGTCCCACCCGGAGCCCGTCCGCCTCGCCGAGCTCGGCCGGCTCGGGGGTCGGCCCGCTCGCGCGGACCACCGCCAGATCGGACAGCGGGTCGGCTCCCACCACCTGGAACGCGGCCGAGGTGCCGTCGGAGAACGTCGCCGTGCCGGCCGTCGCGCGTCCGACGACGTGCGCGTTGGTCAGCAGGAACCCGTCGGCGGTGAACACCACCGCCGACCCCAGGCTCTCTCCTGTTCCCCGCCCGCCAGTCCGCGACTGGGGTACCCGCAGGCTGGCGACCTTGGGCGTGAGCCGCTCGGCCACGCTGACTACGGTCCTTGAGTACTCGTCAAGGGATTCACTGCTTCCCATCTCTTGATTACATCATTACAACGTAATAAAGCCAACTCACGGCCAGCACCTTGCCACGACAGCGCGCCGGGCGTTGGATGGGGGGATTATGCGCCCCGTCGCCCACCTGGCCAACCTCGACCTGAACCTGCTCGTGGCGCTGCGCGAACTCGTCAGGGAGCGCAGCGTCACCCGCGCCGCCCAGCGGCTCGGCGTGACTCAGCCCGCGGCGAGCGCGTCACTGTCCCGGCTGCGCAGGCACTTCGGCGACGAGCTGCTGATCCGCGAGCACGGCGAGTACGTGCTCACGCCGCTCGGCGAGCAGCTGGCCGAGCAGGTCGAGGCGGTCTGCACGGCGGCCGAGCGGCTGTTCGCCGCGTCGTCCAACTTCGACCCGGCGACCTCGGACCGCGAGTTCACCTTGGTCATGGCCGACTACACGATCACTGTGATGGGCGAGGCACTGTCGCACGCGGTGCAGCGGTCGGCGCCGCGGGCACGGCTGCACATCCAGCAGGTGCGGGTGCCGATGGCCACCGAGTACTCCGAGGGCATCCGCTTCGTAGACGGCATGATCGCCCCGCCGTCGCACGGTTTCGCGCTGCCGGACACCCGGTCGGCTGAACTGTTCCGCGACCGCTGGGTGTGCGTGCTCGACGGTGACAACCCGGTCCTCGACGGCGGGACGGCGCTGCGGATGCGCGACCTGGCGGGGCTGCCGTGGGTGGCGCCGTACTACCGCTCCGGTGCCCGCGACATGGCTTCCGTGCCGGTGATGCGGCAGCTCGCGCTGCTCGACCTGCAGCCGCGGATCGCCGTGCGGGTGGAGAGCTACAGCGCCGTGCCCTATTTCGTCACCGGAACCGACCGGGTCGCGCTGATGCAGGAGCGGCTGGCGACCAGGCTGGCGGCCACCTCCAACCTGCGGGTGCTCGAGTGCCCGGGGGACGCCGAGCCGATCGTCGAGGCACTGTGGTGGCACCGCCAGTACGAGGAGGACCCGGCCCACGCCTGGCTGCGGCGGATCATTATGGAAACGGCACGGCGGCTGTAACCGCCTTTTGCGCCGACCGTACATAAATCCGGTTTATTCTCACTAGTAGAACCTTTTTCTTGTTATGCGGTAATTGCGGCCTTAACGTCCGAGACATGCCGCATGAACTGACTGAGCTACGGCTGGACGCGGTGACGCGGCCGGCTACCGGGTCCGTGCCCGAGATAACGGCGGACGTGTGCGTCGTCGGCGCGGGGATCGCCGGGTCGTCCGCCGCGGTCGAGGCGGCCAGGCTCGGCCGGTCCGTGGTGCTCGTCGACTCGCTGCCGCTGATCGGCGGCCAGATGGTGCACTCGCTGATCGGACTGTTCGCCGGCGTCTTCGGTAACGCGCCCGCGTACACGCAGCTGACGCACGGGCTGTTCGACGACATCTTCGCCGCGCTCGAGCCGTCGGGCGACCTGTACTTCTCCCGCGGGCACACCACGACCGTCTTCTACAACGAGGTCGTGCTCGGCCGCTGGCTCGAGCGGACGGTGCGCGACCTGGGCATCCAGGTGATCACCGGCGCGGTCCTCGGCGAGGTCACGATCGACGCCGGGCACGTGTCCGCCGTCGACCTGGCCACCCGCTACGGCGGCGTTCGGGTGCGGGCCGGCGGGTACGTGGACGCGTCCGGTGACGCGGCGCTGGCCTGGCAGGCGGGGCTGCCCTGCTGGGTGCCGTCGCGGCCGGTCTACGGCAGCCAGCAGGTCATCGTGGAGAACCTCGACGAGGCGCACAAGCCGGAGACCGGCGAGATCGACGCGCTGTTCGCCGCTCGGGGCCAGGAATCAGGCCTGCTGCGCCGGGGCGGGCTCGCGTTCTTCTTCCCCGGGCGCGGGACCGCGGTGCTGAACGTGACGCACATCGACGCGCCACTCGACCCGCTCGGCGCCGCCCGCGCCATGTTCGAGGGCCGCGACCAGGCGGACGCCGCGATCGCGCTGCTGCGGGCCGAGTTCCCCAAGGCCTTCGGCGAGGCCCGGGTGCGCGCCTACGGGTTCCCCGGCCGGCGGCAGACGCGCTGGATCCGCGGCGTCCACCAGCTGACGGTGGACGAGGTGCGCGCAGGCACCGCCTTCGACGACGCGGTGGCGCGTACGGCCTGGCCGGTGGAACTGCACGACCGTTCCGACGGCTACGTCTGGGAGATGTTCCCCGCCGACCACGTGCACTACGTGCCGCTGCGGTCGATGCTGCCGCCCGGCGCGGACAACCTGGTCGCCGCCGGACGGTGCGTCGACGGCGACGCCGCCGCGCTGTCAAGCGTGCGGGTGATGGGACCGTGCTCGGCGACGGGCTACGCCGCCGCGCACGTGCTCGACCTCGCGGCGGCCGCCCCGGGGACCAGCGTGCACGACATCGACCAGGGACGGCTGCGGTCGCGCCTCGGCGCGAACCTCGGGACCGCGCGGGCGGAAGGAGACCACTGATGATGTTCCTCACCGACGACGAGAAGCGGATGCGGGACGGCGCCGAGGGCGGCGCCGTCGCCGCCGCGATGGACCTGCTGGTCCGCTACGGCTACGCGCTCGACGCGGAGCGGCTGTGCGACATCAGGAACGTGGCCGGGACGATGACGCAGCCCACCCCGGTCAAGGCCAGGATCGTCGCGGAGAGCGGCTGGGACAAGGCGTTCGCGGTCATCAACCTGGACAGCGACGAGGACCTGTCGATCCCGTCGATGCGGGTGCCGACGTGCCAGCTGCAGCACGGGTTCGGCCCCGACTCGGCCGGCGTCGTGCCCTATCCCGCCGCCAGCGTCGCGCTGCAGGACGACGCGGAGTCCTACTACGGGCGGCACGGGGTGAACATCCTCGCCACCTGCACGCCCTACCAGGTGGGCAACCTGCCGCTGCGCGGCGAGCACTGCGCCTGGATGGAGTCCTCGGCCGTCATCTACGCGAACTCGGTGCTCGGCGCGCGGACCAACTGCGAAGGGATCGCCTCGACCGGCGCGGCCTCGCTGACCGGGAAGATCCCCTGCTGGGGCAACCACCTCGACGCCAACAGGCACGGAACGCACCTGATCGCGGTGGAGGGCCTGACCGTCGAGTCGTTCCAGGACTGGGGGATGCTCGGGTACTTCGCCGGGGGCGTCTCCGGCGAGGACCGCCCGGTCATCACCGGGGACATCACGCGGCCCGACCTGACCGAGCTGAAGCACTTCGGCGCGGCCGCGGCGACCTCCGGCGGTGTCGAGCTGTACCACATCCCCGGGATCACGCCCGAGGCGCCGGACCTGGCGGCCGCGTTCGGGTCCGCCCCCGTTCCCGAGAAGGTCGTGTACGGACCAGCCGAGCGGCAGGCCGTCTACCAGACCCTCAACGAGATCGGCACGTCCACCGACGTGGACTTCGTGCTGCTCGGCTGCCCGCACGCGTCGGTCGACCAGATCAGGCAGGCGGCCGCGCTGCTCGACGGCAAGCGGCTGGCACCGGAGACCGAACTGTGGATCATGGCGCCGCGCGCGCTGAAGGTCATGGCCGACCGCTCCGGCTACACGCAGGTCATCGAGCGGGCGGGCGGGCACGTGCTCGCCGACTCCTGCCCGGCGATGTCGCGGGCCGCGCCCGCCGGGACGAAGGTGTTCGCCACCGACTCGGCCAAGCAGGCGCACTACCTGCCCGCGATCCTCGGCATCGAGGCGTGGTTCGGCACCACGGAAGAATGCGTGACCGCGGCGGTCACCGGCCGCTGGGCCGGCGGGCTGAGCCGATGATCGTTCTGCACGGGAGAAACGTCGTCCCCGGCTCCGTCGAGGGCCAGGCACTGGTATCGCACGAGCCGATCTCCGGCTGGGGCGGTATCGACCCGATGCGCGGCGTCGTCATCGAGCCGCGGCACGAGCTGTTCGGCGTGTGCTTCTCCGGCAAGATCCTGGTCTTCCCCAGCGCCAAGGGGTCATCGGGCTGGTCCGGCTTCTTCCAGACGACGCGGCTGACCGGCACCGCGCCGGCCGGCCTGGTCATCGGCCGGATCTCGGCCAAGTCGGCACTCGGGGCCGTGGTGACGCGCGTCCCCTCGGTCACCGACCTCGACGCCGACCCGTGTGCCGTCATCGCCACCGGCGACTGGGTGCTCATCGACAACTCAACAGTGGAGGTCAGGAAATGACGCAGTCATCTCCCGGGGGAGCGACCCCCCGTACCCCCCGGGACGTGCGCGGTGGAAGGGCGGGTGCGCCGGCCGCGTTGCGCTCCAACTACGAGCCAGGCACCTCACGCTGGGCGACCCGCCGGGCGATGTGGCTCGCGCTCGGGTTGTCCGACGCGGACATGCTCAAGCCGAAGATCGCCATCGTGAACACGTCCTCGCAGCTCGCGATCTGCTTCAGCCACCTGGACGAGACCGCCCGGCGCACCAAGCGGGCGGTGGAGGCGGCGGGCGGTATCGGCTTCGAGGTACGGACCGCTGCCCCGAGCGACTTCATCCACAGCGCCGGGCACCGCGGCGGCTACATCCTGTCCGCCCGCGACCTGATCACCAACGACATCGAGATGCAGGTCGAGGGCGCGCAGCTGGACGGGATGATCTGCCTGGCGTCCTGTGACAAGACGGCGCCAGGGCAGCTGATGGCCGCCGCCCGGCTCAACATCCCGACGATCATGGTCGCCTGCGGTTACCAGGCGAGCGGCTCCTACCGCGGCAGGCACTGCGACATCGAGGACGTGTTCCTCGCGGCCGGGCACGTCGCCAGCGGAAAGCTCAGCGTCGACGAGCTGACCGCGATGAGCGGCTGCGCCGTGCTCAGCCCCGGCGTGTGCGCCGGCTTCGGCACCGCCAACACCATGCACCTGGCCTGCGAGGCGCTGGGCATGGCGCTGCCGGGATCCACGCCAGTCCGCGCCAACAGCGAGCCGATGTGGCGCACGGTCGACGCGGCCGGCGCGCGCATCGTGGAGATGGTGGCCGAAGACCTCAAGCCGCGCGACATCATGACCCCGGCCGCGTTCAGGAACGCGGTCACGACGATCTTGTCGGTCAGCGGGTCGATCAACTCCGTCAAGCACCTGCAGGCGGTCGCGGCCGAGGCCGAGGCCGGCGTGGACGTCTACCGGCTGTTCGAGACCCTCGCCGGCGACGTGCCGCTGCTCACCGCCATCAGGCCCAACGGCGAGACGCCGATCGAGGACTTCGAGGACGCCGGCGGGTCGCGGGCGCTCATGAAGCAGCTCGAGCCGCAGCTCGACGGCACCGCGCGCACGGTGACCGGACGGACCCTGGCCGGCAACCTGGCCGGCGCGGCCGTCACCGACCAGGAGACGATCAGGCCGCGAGAGCGGGCGCTCGGCCGGCGGCCGACGATCGTGCTGATCCGCGGCAGCCTGTGCCCTGACGGCGGCATCGTCAAGCTAGCCGTCGCCGACGACCGGCGGCTCGACTTCGCGGGGCCTGCCCGGGTCTTCGAGTCCGCCGCCGAGGCACTCGACGGGGTCAAGGCCGGCCGGATCGAGCCCGGGCACGTCGTCGTGCTGCGCGGGCTCGGGGTCACCGGCTCTCCCGGGATGGGGATGGCCTCCGCGCTGGTCTTCGCGCTCGACGGCGCGGGGCTCACCGGCCAGGTCGCCGTGGTCACCGACGGGCAGCTGTCCGGCCTGGTGAACAAGGGCATCGTGGTCGGCGAGGTGTCACCTGAGGCGGCCGCGGGCGGCCCGCTCGGGCTGGTCCGCGACGGCGACATGATCCGCATCGACGTCCCGGGGCGCACCGCCGACCTGGACGTTACCGCCGACGAGCTCGCCGCCAGGCGGGCGCGGCTCGCGGCCAGCCCGCCCGCACGGCCGGCCGAAGTCGGCTGGCTGTCGGTCTACCAGCGGCTTGTCCGGCCGCTGCCCGAGGGCGCCGTCCTCCGGCCACGAACTTAAGGAGCCTTCGTGAACAAACCCGTACGGGGCGGCAGCGAGGCCGCCCCGTGAACACCGCCGGCCGGGCCGCTGGCAGCAGCGCAGCAGACAACCGGGCCGCCGGTCACGCCGGCGCGGCCGGTCACGCCGGGCCCGCGGCGGGTCAAACAGGGCGGGCCGCGCTGGCGGTCGCCGGGCTGTCCGTCGCCTACGGGAACGTCGTCGCGGTGCACGACGCCACGTTCACCGTGGCCGAGGGCGACGCCTGCGCGATCACCGGGCCCAACGGCAACGGCAAGTCATCGATCCTGATGGGCGTCACCGGGATGGTCCGCAGGCGCGGCGCGGTGGATATCTTCGGCGCGCCCGCCAGGAACGGCGACGTGCGGTGGGCGGCCCGTCACGGTCTCACGCTGGTCCCCGAGCGCCGCCAGCTGTACCCGGACCTGACCGCGGCGGATAACGTCCTGCTCGGCTGCTACACATGGACGAGAAGTATCGGGAAGGCCCGACGGTCGGAACCCTACGGGCGCGCGATCGAGCTCTTCCCCGAGCTGAAGCCGCACCTCAAGCAGGCGGCAGGCACCCTGTCCGGCGGCCAGCAGCAGATGGTGGCGATCGCCCGCGGCCTGGCCGCCAACCCGAAGATCCTCGCGGTCGACGAGCCGTGCCTCGGCCTGGCCGAGGCGATCGCCAAGCGCGTGTACGACGTGCTCGCGCAGATCCACGCCGACGGCACCACGCTGATCGTGGTCGAAGAGGCGCCCAGGCGCGCGCTGACCCTGTGCAACCGGCGCGTCGAAGTGCGCAACGGAATGGCAGGTGCGGTATGAAGCTCGGCAACCTGATCATCGCCGGGATCGTCACCGGCTCCATCTACGCCATGTTCGCCGTCTGCGTCGCGGTCTGGTACCGGGTCTCCAACATCCTCAACCTGGCCGTCGGCGACTTCGCCATGGTCGGCGCGCTCAGCGTGGACAACCTGTACCGGGTTAAGGGGCTGCCGCTGCCGGTCGCGATCATCACCACGCTCGTGGTCGTGGCCGCCTTCGCTTACGTCTACGACCAGGTGGTGCTGCGGATCGCGCAGGACGGGCAGCGGCCGATCGAAGGCATCGTCGTCACGTTCTTCTTCACCTTCGCGCTGTCGTTCTTCATCGACGGGGTGGCCAAGGCGCTGTTCGGCACCGACGTGCACGCGGCGCCAGCGCTGTGGAGCGGCCCGTCACTCACCCTCGGCAGCCTGAACTTCGAGCGCGCGGGCATCCTCGTGCTCACCTGCGCCGTCATCATCGGCGGCGCGTTCTGGCTCTACATCAGGTTCACCCTCGGCGGCAAGGCGCTCGAGGCGAGCGGCGAGAACTCGGTCGGCGCGCGGATCGTCGGCATCGACACCCGGCAGTACCGGCGGCTGATCTTCATCGCGACCGCGGTGATCGCCGCCGTCTTCGGCATCGTCGAATCGCCGATCACCGGGTACACGTACCTGTCCGGCGCGACGATCTCGCTCACCGGGTTCATCGCCGCCGCCTACGGCGGGTTCCGCAAACCCGGCCGGGCGCTGCTCGCCGGGCTGTTCATCGGCGTGCTCGAGGCGCTGCTCGGCGGCTACGTCAGCGCCGAGTACGGCGACACGGTGATGTACGCGATCCTCGCCGCGCTGATCCTCGCCTGGCCGCGCGGCCTCGGCTTCGAGTCGGCGGTAAGCGGATGAACCAGTTCCTGGCCGCCTCGTCGCGGGCCGTCTCCCTGAGCTCTGCCGTGGCCTCCTCCCGGACCGCGCGGCGGGTGCCGCGCGGCGGCGTGCCGACGGCCGTCGTCGTGGTGGCGGGCGCGCTCATCGTGCTGGCCTACGGGCAGCAGTACACCGGCTCGGTGTTCGTGCTGTCCGCCTGCTACGCGATCGTCACCGCGGGCATGGCGGTGCAGATCGGGTTCAGCCAGCAGATCGCGTTCTCTCAGTCCGTGTTCATGGGCGTCGGCGCCTACGGCGTGGCCATGCTGAACACTCACTTCAACATGCCGGTGCTGCTGGCCACCGTGATCGTCATGGCCGGCGCGGCGCTGGCGGCGCTGCTGCTCGGCTCGGTGGTCACCCGGGCCTCCGGGCTCGCGCTGGCGGTCGCCACGCTGATGCTGCCGCTGATCGCGGTCGGCTACGTGTCCGCCTCCGGCTACCTGGGCGGAGCGGTCGGCGCGCCGCTCACCGGCACGCTGTGGCCGTCATCGTCCTCCTCGACCGCGGTCGCCACCGTCGGCGGCGGGCTCATCGTCGTCGTGCTGCTCGCGCTCGCGGTCTTCGTCGGGGCCAGGATCCTGTCCTCCGACATCGGCCTTGAACTGTTCGTGCTCGGGGTCGACGAGCGGACCGCGGCCGCCCTCGGCGTCCGCACACCGCGGCGAAAGCTCGAGCTGTTCGTACTCGGCTGCGTGTTCGCCGCCCTGGGCGGCGCGATGTACGCGGGCACGCAGCAGTTCGTGCCAGAGACCCTGGTCGACCCGACCGCCGAGCTGGCCCTGCTGATCATGCTGTTCATCGGCGGGCGGCGGTCGGTCATCGGCGCGGTCATCGGCGCGCTGGTCATTCAGTACCTGCAGGGCGCGAGCAACTGGGTCAGCGTCAACATCCTGGTAGTGGAGGGCCTGCTGCTGACCGTGGTGCTGCTGGTTGACCCGGAAGGGCTGGCCGGCATCGTGTCGACCGGGCTGGCGCGGCTGCGCGGGCACGGGCCGGCCGGGCTGGCGACGCCGGCTCCCGAGAGCGCGGCGGCAGCCTCAGCAGCGGCAGCGGAAACCGAGCCGACCGGCACAGGGCCGGGTGGCGGCGGGCTGACAGGCGACGGACTCGCCGACACCGGGCTGCCGCGCACCGGCTTCACCGCCGCCGGGCTCGCCAGCGCCGGGCTCGCCAGCGCTGGCCGTCCGCGCGCCGGAAACACGGCGGCGGAGCCCGCCGGCCCCGGCCTGGTCCCGCTGCTCGAGGTGCGCGGCGTCTTCAAGGAGTACGGCGGTCTCGGCGTGCTGCACGACATCACGATCGCGCTCCCCGAGCGGGGCCTGTTCGGCCTCTGCGGCCCGAACGGCGCGGGCAAGTCCACCCTGCTCAACGTCATCGGCGGCAGCGTGCCGCCGTCGGCGGGCGAGGTCGTACTTGACGGCGCCGACATCACCAGGCGGCCGCCGAACCAGCGGTTCCACCTCGGCATCAGCCGCACCTTCCAAGCCGTGCACCTCATCAAGGGCCGCACGGTGCTCGACAACGTGGCGGCCGCCTGCCTGGCCTCGCACGGCTCCTCGATCGTCACCAGGATCGGGCGCAGCGGGCTCGCCGCGGCCAGGACCAAGGCGGCGCGGACCCTGGCCGGCCTGGGCATGGCCCATCTCGCTGACCGGGAGGTGTCCAGCCTCACGCTGGAGACTCAGCGGATGGTCGAGCTGGCCCGGGCGCTCGCGCCGGATCCCCGCCTGCTGCTCCTCGACGAGCCGGCCTCCGGCCTGTCGGAGGAGCAGCGCCAGCGGCTGGCCGCGCTGCTCACCGTGCTCGCCGAGCGCACCTGCGTGCTGCTCGTCGAGCACGACCTGGCGCTCGTCGCGCAGGTCAGCGAGCGGATCTTCGTCCTCTCGGCCGGCCGGCTGGTGTTCGACGGCGGCCCGGCCGACTTCCGTTCCTCACCGGTCGTCAACTCGCTGCTCGTCGGCAGCTGACCAACTCAAGAACACACGCCACAGGCCCGTCGTCAGTACCAGTTTCCAGAAGGGAAGAACAATGATTCGAAGACGAACTATGTTCAAGGTAGCAGCCGTAGTTACTACCGCCGTGCTGTCAGGCGCGCTCGCCGCCTGCGGCGGTGGCGGCGGCAACGCGGCCAGCGCCAACTCCACCATCGTCGCCTGCGGCGACCTGGCCCTCGCCGGGCCCTACGCGCAGATCGGCGAGACTGACAACTACGGCGCCGAGGCGTACTTCAAGCACGTCAACGCCACCGGCGGCATCCTCGGGCACAAGGTCAACTACATCACGCTGAACAACCAGTCCAACGCCGCGCAGTCCGAGCTCGACGCGAAGAAGTGCATCCAGACCTACCACGCGCAGTTCATCATCGGGCCCGAGTCCGGGGCCGACACCGAGTCCGCGCTGCCGATCGCGATCGCCAACAAGACGATCCTGATCAGCCTCTCCTCCGGCTGGCAGACCAACGGCTACCCGTCCAGCGAGCTGACCTCCTACGGGTTCCCCGGCTTCTACGACGTGTTCGCCGAAGACCAGATCGCCTCGGCACAGGACCTGATCGTGCCGCGGCACTACACGCGGGTCGCGCTGCTCGAGGACAACTGCGGCTCGGTCTGCCTGGCCAACCAGGCCACCGTGCAGAACCTCGCCAAACAAGACGGCTTCCAGCTCGTCTCCACCCAGATCGACCAGGTAGGCGCGACCGACGTCACCCCGCAGGTGCTCGCCATGCTGGCCGCCAAGCCGCAGATCATCCTTTTCGGCCTGGTGCCTGGCACCGACTCGATCACGGCCATCAAGGCCATCAGGGCGCAGGATCCGACCATCCCGATCAGCGAGTGCTCCGGCTGCGAGATCCCCAGCTTCGTCTCGGCGGCCGGCGGGCCGACGGCGATGCAGGACATCTACGTACTCGGGTCCATGGAGAACTGGCTGACCCAAGCCCAGCAGGGCACCTCCGCGACGGACAAGGCGACCGCGGCCGGCCTGACGGACTACATCGCCGGCCTGAAAGCCGCGGGCCTCGGCAACGACAACGCGATCGAGAACAGCCAGGAAGGCTGGGACGCCGGGCTCGAGATCGACTGGGCGATCAAGCAGGCGGGCAACTTGGACGAGACCACGATCATGCAAAAGCTCCAGCACCTGAACATCAACACGCTCGGCATCGTGTGGAGCAGGACCCCGGCCAACTACGAGAGCTACAGCGAGGTCGACGCCGCCATGGCGATCATCAATCCCGACGGCTCGGCCAGCCTCTACAAAGGCTGACAAGGCCAAAGCGATCATCCCGAACGGGAGCGGGCAACCCGCCTTCCGTTCGGGATGATCCAGCACAGCCGCCCGCGGTGACGGCCAGGCTCCGGCTGACCGGAGCCGGGGATCCGGTCAGCCGGCTGCCAGAGCCGGCGCCCGCGACCGGGCCTAGGGGCCGGCACCCGCTCTCGGCACCAGCACCCCGGAGCGGGTCGGTCAGGCGCTGAGCTGGCCGCCCGCTACCGCCAGTTCTGTCCTGAACCGCTCGTACTGGGCGATCTCCTGGCCGGCCGGCACGAGTACCAGCTCACGGGTGACGCCGCCGATCCGGTCGAGCATCGACCGCTCGGCCCTCTCGCGCTCCGCGGCGGCCGTGCCGACGGCCGCGTTGCGGCAGCCGAGCGCCGTGACGTAGCCGAGCACGAGCATCGCCACCGCCATCAGCAGCAGCCACGGGACAAGCGAGCCCTCGCTGATCCAGCCTTTGTGGTGGCCGGTCAGCCGGAACACCGCGATCACCACGGCCAGCGCGATGCCCGCGACGGCGAGCACGGACAGCAGCCACTGCCAGGCCGTGATCACCCGCCACCAGCCCGGCGGCCGCGACCAGCCCGCGGTCACCCCGCGCACCGCGTCGGCCAGCGCCGGCGGTACCAGTGCGGCGTTGTACCTGGCAGCCTCGCGCGTGCCGGCTGCCCACGGCTCGGGGAGCTTGCCGCCCACCGCGCCGGCGAACGCCGTGATCGCGTTGTCCACCTCGGACTGCTGCGCCTGGCCGACCGCGGCGTCGATCGCCTGCCTGGCCGACGACGCCGTTCCGGCTGAGCGCAGCGCGCGCACCGGGTCACGCCGCGGGCGCAGCAGCCGGCCAGCCGGCCAGCCGGTGAGCCTGGCCGCCTGCGCCTCGCGGGCGCTCGCCATCGCCTGCGCCACCGCGGTCACGCCCGCGGCCCTGGCGAACGCGCCGGTCAGCTCCCCGGCGGGCTCGCTGGGGACGCTGGCGCTCGGGTCGGCGCTTTCCTGGCTCGCCGCGTCGGGTTCCGCGTCTTCCCACGGCGGGCGGGACGGCACCGGCACGCCGAGCCCCGCGTCGTCGCCCGCCTCACCTAGTTCCCACGGCGGCAGTGACGGCGCCGCGTCCTGCTCGCCGTCCGCCGCCGTCGGCGCGCCGAACGGCGCGGCCCAGGCCGGCGGCTGCGCGGAGTCAGGCGCCGCGTCGCCCGGTGCGACCCGCGGTCCGCTGTGCACCGCGAAACCGCCGATCACCCCCTCGATGTCGGCCGCGATCCGGTCCCCGACGGCGCGGTTGCGCGTCACCGTCTGGGTGAGCAGCGCCCGCAGGTCGGCCAGGCCCTCGCCCGTCCGCGCGGAGACCGGCAGCAGCGGCGCCTCGGCCAGGCCTTCGGCGTCGAGCAGGCGGCGCAGGTCCTCCTCGCAGTCCCTGGCCTGCGGCGGCGGCAGCACGTCGATCTGGTTCAGCACCACCGTGAACACCGCCGCGTGCCCGGCCAGCGGTATCAGGTAGCGGTTGTGCACGGCGGCGTCGGCGTACTTCTGCGGGTCGAGCACCCAGACGACCATGTCGGCCAGCTTGGCCAGCCGGTCCACGGCCGCCATCGACGCGGTGACCACCGAGTCGTGGTCGGGCAGGTCGAGCAGGATCAGGCCGTCAAGGTCGGACTCGCCCGAGTCGAGAACGCTGGCCCTGGCGTAGCGGTGGCGGCGCTGCACGCCGAGCCAGTCGAGCAGCGGCGCGGCGCCCTGCATGCCCCAGACGCACGCGTGCACGTGCCGCGTGGTCGGCCTGGTCACGCCCGGCGGCGAGAACGTCGCCCCTGACAGGGCGTTGAACAACGTCGACTTCCCGCTGCCGGTCCCGCCCGCGAGGGCGACGACCGTGTGGTTGCCCGACAGGCGCAGACGCTCGCCTGCCCGCTTCAGCACCGACTCCGCGTCGTCGAGCAGCGGCTTGCTGAACCCGGGGGCGTCGTCGCCGCCCTGGGCCGGCCTGGCGCGGCCGATCCGCACCACTTCGGCCAGCGCGTCGAGGCGCACCGACAGGCTCTGCGCGGCCATCCGCTGCGGCCCGGCTGAGGGCAGCATGCTCATCGGGCGGCCTCGAGCGAGTACTCGGCCTGGTAGAGGCGGACCGCGGCGATGGCGTCGACCTGTCCGGCGCCTTCGATGACCTCGCCGAAGCGCAGCATCTCCTCGTCGAGCAGCAGGCCGATCCGCTGCCTGAGGTCCTTGCGCGCCCGCGCGATCAGCGGGCCGCACTCAGCGTCACCGACGACAGAGGCGAGCACTTGTCCTGGCACCGCGGCGATCCCGTCCTTGTCCTGGTCCTCGCTGACCGTTTCCCTGGCCGCGGGGACGAAGGCGCCGGCCTGGGCGGGGGCCGCCAGCATCGCGACCAGCGTCACCACGCTCACGGGGGCGATATCGCGCGCCGCGGCGCCGCCCGGCCGCCGCGCGGCCTCCGACTGCATGAGCCGCATGAGCTGATCCTGCCACGCGCTCACCGCGCGCGAGACCCGCAACGGCAAGTCGGGAGAAGAGCGGTCAAAAACCCCCTGCTTGGCCGTCGCCGCCTGGCCGCCGGCCCCGGTGCCGCCCGCCGTGGCGCCGCCCGGTCCGGTCAGCTCGCCCGGTCCGCTGGCACCGAAAGCCGACTCGAACTCGCGGATCGCGCGCTGGTCACGGACGCGGCTCGCCTCGGCCGACGCGAGCAGAGCGGCGCCGCCCGGGTTGTCACGCCAGACCCGGCTGACCTGCTCGGCCGCGCGGTCCGCGACCGAGACCACGAGCCCCTGCAGCGCGTCCCGCAGCGCCGTCTCAAGGGCCGCGTACCTGGTCGTGGTCGCGTCGGTGCGGGCCCGCTTGCCGCGGCGGATCGCCGTCACGCCGCGCTTGCCGCGCAGCGCCGCGCCCAGGTCGCCGCTGGCCGCGTAGTCCTGCCAGCGGGCCAGCACCTCGCCGGCCAGCAGGCGGCCGCCCGCGGTGCCCTCGTCGAACTCGGCCAGCGCGGTCGCGTAAGCCGACTCAGCCTCCCGGCGCAGCCTGGTGCCCAGCACGACCTGGGCGTCCACGTGCGCGGCGAGCCGCGGGACCCGGGTCTTGAACGTGTCCAGCGTGCCGGACATCGTCTGGCTGAGCACCGCCACCCGGCGGTCGGAGTGCTGCGCGGTCTCGTTCAGCCAGTCCCTGATCGGCTGGAAGATGTCGTCGGGGAGGAAGCCGTCCACGATGCCGGTCTCCGGGATGACGAAGCGGTTCTCCGCCTGGATGCCGTTCGCGTCGAGCATCGCGTTGAAGTGCGCGACGAGCTCGGTGCGGTGGCTTGGCGGCACCCGGGACAGCACCACGCCGAGCGCGGCGCCGCGCTCCCTGGCGTGCTGCAGCAGCTCCCACACGGGCGCGTCCGCGTAGCGGCCCGCGCTCGTCATGAACAGCCACAGGTCCGAGGCGTCGAGGAACTGGTAGGCGAAGTCGTAGTGGGCGCGGACCACCGAGTCGATGTCGGGGGTGTCGAGCAGGGCGATCCCCTTGGTCATCCCCTCGCTGGCGGCCAGCACCAGCAGCCCGTCCCGTCCGGGCCTGGCCAGCCCCTCCTGGCGCACCCGCGGCAGCGTCGGCAGGAACATATTCTCCGCGAACCAGTGGATGTCATCGGGATGGCAGGCGAGCACCGGCGAGTTCGTGGTCGGCCGCCGCACCCCTGTCTGGCTGACCTGGGTGCCGACAACGCTGTTGACCAGCGTGGACTTGCCCGCGCCGGTCGAGCCGACCAGCGCGACCAGGAGCGGTGCGGCCGACTCGCGGACCCGGGGCAGCAGGTAGTCGTCGATCTGGCTGAGCAGCTTGGCCCGCTCGGCGGTGATCTCCTCGGTGCCCGGGATGTCGAAGACGAGCGGGATAGCGGCGATCCGTTTGTGCAGGTTCAGCAGGGTCGCCTCAAGCAGCCTGGCGTCCACCCGGACGCGCGGCCGCTGCCACTGGTTAGCCGGCCCGCCGGCGTTCCCTGGCACGTCCCAGGAGGAGCGGGGGGCCGCTCCCCCGGTGGGCGACTGCGTAGACATGATCGGTTCATTCCCGTGGACCGGGGAATTGGCACCACTCCGTGATGCAATTTCCCCGCCATACCCCTGCGTCGCGCCCTGCTCCTTCTTCTCGCCCTGCTCGCCGTTTTCGCCGGGCGACGGCGATTGTTCCGCCGTCATGCCCTTACCTTCCATGGTCCCGCCTGGTTTTATTCGTGAAATTGTCCTTCGCCAGCGGGGGTACCGGCGAAGGGGCCGTACCGGGGCAACGCGGGGTCGTACTGTCCTGCGTCGTCCTAGCCGCCCAGCTCCCGGGCGAGGGCGGCGAGCTCAGCCGCGATAGTCACCACGCCGCCGATAACTACTACGGCCGGCGGCCTGATGCCTTCCTCGGCTAGTCGCCTCTCAACTCCTTCTAGCGTTGAGTAAATTGTGCGCTGTGTGGGCATGGTACCGTCCGCGATTACCGAAACAGGGCAGTCCTCCGAGCGTCCTTGTTTCATGAGCTCTCTCGTGACCGCACCTATGCGTTCCAGTGACATCAGCAGCACCAGAGTGCCCTCGGACCTGGCCAGCGCGGCCCAGTCCACCGCGGAACGCGGGTCACCCGGCGGCACGTGCACCGAGATCACGTGGAAGTCCTGCGCCGTCCCGCGGTGGGTCACCGGCAGGCCCGCCGCCGTCGGCACCCCGACCGCGCTGGTAACCCCGGGAACCACCGTCACCGGCACACCCGCCCGCAGGCAGGCGAGCATCTCCTCGCCGCCCCGGCCGAAGACGAACGGGTCACCGCCCTTGAGCCGGACCACGAACTTCCCGTTCGACGCGTGCGCGACCAGGGCCTCGTTGATCTCCTCCTGCGACATCTGCCGCCGGTAGGGCACCTTGCCCGCGTCGATGACCAGCACGTCGGGCGGTAGTTCCGCGAGCAGCTCACGCGGCCCGAGCCGGTCCGCGACCACCACGTCCGCCTCGGCCAGCAGCTGCCTGCCGCGGACGGTGATGAGAGCGGGGTCGCCAGGGCCGCCGCCGACCAGTGCCACCCCCGCCAGCCGTCTCCTGTGATGGCGGGCGGCGATCGTCCCCGACCGCAACCCGGCCATGATCGCGTCGCGGACCGCGGCACTGTGCCGGGGATCGCCGCTGAGCACGCCCACGCTGGTATCGCCCGCCGTGCCCGAGGCCGGCGTCCAGGCCGTCGAGGCGGGCGCGTCGTCGGCGCGCACGCACCAGGTGCGGCCGGCTTCCGCTTCCTCCGCCACCGCGGCGTTGACCTCCGCCCGGTCGGTGCAGGCGACGACAAGCCACGCACTGGCGCAGTCACCCGCCGTGTAGGCGCGCTGCCGCCACTCCACCCGGCCCTGCGCGGCGAGTTCCTCGAGGGCGGGAGTGACCGACGGCGAGACGAGAACGACGTCCGCGCCCGCCGCCAGCAGCCGCGGCACCCGGCGGGCGGCCACCGCGCCCCCGCCGACAACGAGCACCTGCCGGCCGCGCAGCCGCAGGCCGAGCAGGTACGCCTCCTCCTGCCCGTCGCCCGGTTCCGCCCGCGGCGCTGCCTCTGGTCCTGTCACGGCGGCAGGTTATCTCCTGCGGCGGCCTGCCTTGTCCCCGGCCGGGCCTGGCGGGGTCCCGGCGGGGCGAGCGGCCGGGGTTGGCGGGGCCTGCTCGGCGGGGTCGACCCGGCTGCTCGCCGGGGGCGGGCGGGGCCTCGCCTGCGGGAGCGGCAGTCCGGCCGACTGGTCTCGCTCTCGCCCGCTGGGACCGCCGCGTCGCGGGTCGCGAGGGCCGCGCCGCATTCACCGCCTTTCCGGCCGCCGGCGGAGCAACGGGACTCAAGGTAAACGCGGAAATTATCCGTCATTCGTTACTTATTTGTTCGAATCATTACTGTGTACTGCATGAATGCCAAGCCTGCTTGGCGATGCGGCGATTACACTGACGGGCACCCGACCGCCGGGGGCGGCGTACACCGGGGCCTTCAGGCCGACGAGGACATGACACTGGCCGCTGCGGCAACCCAGCGGGGCCGAGACTTGCGGGGGCAGTCAGCGTGAGCTATTACGACCTTGACGCGGTGACCGACGCCGGGGCGCTGCGGGCGCTAACCGAGATATACGGAACGCGGGCGGTCACCCTCCCGCCGGTCGCGCTGGTGATCGCCGCTTACAACGAGGAGGGCGCGGTCGGCCCCGTCGTGCAGGCACTGCCGCGGACGCTGTGCGGACTGCGCGCCGAGGTCATCGTCGTCGCCGACGGCTGCGTCGACTCGACCGTGAAAGAAGCCCACGAGGCGGGCGCGATCGTGGCCGACGTGCCCGTCAACCGCGGTCAGGGGGCGGCGCTGCGGCTCGGCTACCGGATCGCCCGCGAGGGCGGCGCGCGGTACGTCGTCACCACCGACGCCGACGGCCAGTACAACCCGCTGGAGATCGAGTCCCTGCTGGCACCCGTCGTCGCGGGCCGGGCCGACTTCGTCACCGGGTCGCGGCGGACAGGCAGCGAGGAGACCACCGACCCGATCCGCCGGGCCGGCGTCCGGTTCTTCGCCGTGCTGGTGACGGCGCTGACCGGCCAGCGGATCAGCGACACGACCTTCGGCCTGCGCGCGATGCGGGCCGAAGTGACCGGCGCCGTCCGGCTCGAGCAGCCTCAGTACCAGGCGTCTGAGCTGCTTATCGGGGTGATCGCGCACGGCTACCGGGTGCTTGAGCTGCCCGCCACCATTCACCGGCGGAAAATCGGGATGAGCAAGAAGGGCCAGAACCCCTTCTCCCACCTGGACATCACGGCCGTGAACAACCTCTTCTACGGCGCCCGGTTCACCCGCGTGGTGCTGCGCACCTGGTGGCGCGAGCGCCGCCGCCGGCATCACGGCTGACGGACGAGCGCGGGCACTGGCACTGGCACTGGCACTGGCACTGGCGCAGCCGCGGCCGCGGCGGCTGCCGGGAGACGGAGGGCAGGGGGTCGGAGACACGCCCTCGTTCGGAGTGATGACGGGGTTGAATTTTCTGCGATCCGACCTGCTGCCGTCAGGCGGCCTGCGCGTCGGCCGCCGTTTCGGCGGCCCGCTGGACGGGATGCCCGGCGGTACCGCGGCGGGCGGCGGGCCGGTCGGCAGGGCGGTCGGCGCGGCGAGCGGCGGGGCGGTCGGCGGGGCGGTCGGCGAACAGGACGTAGTGCAGGATCACGAAGCGCAGCAGGAACGTGCCGAAGTTGGCCAGCAGCCAGATGAAGTCCACCCAGAGCACGTGCCCGGCCCCGGTCAGGTGGAGCCAGCGGGCGGAGTGGTAACCAAGCTTGTTTGCCAGCGTGAGCAGCACGATCACGACAGCGGAGATGCCCCAGAACGGGATCGTCTCGCGCAGCACGTCCGGCTTGCCCGTGCGGTTCCACGCCCAGCGGCTCATCGCATAGCTGACCACCGCGCCGGCGAACCAGCTCACGAGGGCGGCCGGCGTCGCCGTCAGGTGGAACACGCCGTTGCAGATCGTGAGCGCGATCTCGGTCGCGGTGAGCGCCGCCAGAGCCGCGCCCGCGAACCGCGCGAACCGAACCCCCAGCGTGCTCCGCAGCTTCCGCGGCAGCGCGATGACCAGCCAGCTCGGTGTGGGTGCCATCCAGCCTTCCTCAGGTCGGGGCCGGCACCACGAGCCCGGCTCTCAGGCACACCACATTACGTTACCGATCGGCTACGGACTGGTAGAACCCGCGGACTTGCGGCGTCGAGGCGGCGTGCCCTAAGCCAGCTGGCTATCCGGCGGGGCGGACTCGGTTGACGGCCGAGCCCCGGACTCAAGACAGGCCGCCCGGGAACGCCGAACCGCCGGGGACGGCTGTTTCCGGACTCAAGGCAGGCCGCCCGAGAGCGCCTGGAACCGCGGGTAGCAGCCGGGCGCGAGTACGCAGGTAAGCGGACCATAGGCCAGCAGGATCGGCCAGGGGCCAGGTGGGAGCGCGAAGGCGAGGCGAGTGCTTCCAGCAAGGTCCCCTCGGAAGGAACGGCAACCACTGCGGGAAGCCCCGGCGATGCCGCACGTGCCTGCGACCTCCGCCACTGATCCAAGCCAGCCGCAGACCGCAACCGCCCGTTCCGGACTTTTTGCTGCGGCCACCACCGGCCCAGGGGGACGTCCGCTCATTGGACTGCCCGCACTCCGCGGCGAAACCGGCGGAGGCTCGATGCCTGACGGCCACATCTGCATTGAAAGACGGAAACCAGGACCGAAAGCGGCGGCAGGCATCCGGGCTGGGCTTTGGTCACTGCACACGATTCTGCGCGAGGGAGGAGACTGCGCGGTTTTTGGCGATGTGCGCATAGTCCAATGAGCCGACGCGCCCCCTGCCTGTGGTGGACGTAGCGGGAAATGCGAGAAGAGATGGCTCGGCAGGCCGCTGGCTCGGTTTGCGGCTGAGGTCGCGGACAGGTGCGGCATTGCAGGGCATCCCCGCCGTGGTTTCCACCGCCGAGGAGAACCCGTGGAATTTGGCCGTTCTAGAAGGGGGTCGTGGCGGCGGCGGCCCGGCGGACGCGCTCGACCACGTCTTCCGGCGTCGCGAAAAGCTCCTGCCAGGTGAAGTGGACGACCTTGAAACCGGCGTCGCGCAGCTGCCGGTCCCGTTCGAACTGCCTGATCAGGTCGGTCCTCTCGGTGTACTTCATAAGGCCGTCGGCCTCGGCGACGAGGTTGACCTCGCGCCACAGGAAGTCGACGCGCAAGGCGGCGTGCGGCACGAAGACGGTGGCCTGAAGCTCCGGCGGGTCCAGGCCTGACTGATGGAAGACGACGCGGGCGGCGGACTCAAGCGGGGACTCGGCTCGCTCGTCCGCGAACTTCACGACACTGCGGGCCTGCCGCACACCCGGCCACCGGGCGCAGCCGTTGAGGACCTTGTCCAGGTCCGCCTTGGTCACCTTCTCCTCACGCAGGGCCGAGTCCGCCGCAACCACCGCATCCGTGAACGGCAGCGTCCGCGCAAGGTCAGCGACGGTCCGCGCAGCAGTCGTCACTGGTACGCGGTAGAAGGTCGTGAGCTGCTGCTTCGGCAGTTCAGCCGAGTGGAAGGTGATATTCGCCGGCTTCGCCCGGTTCCAGGGCCTGCCCGGCGGGAGGGTTAGCGTCACGACATCTTCTCGGGGCGCTTTCAGCAGATCGACCTGGTGGAGGATAGCCGCGGAGTGGTAGCTGGCGACGGCGCGGCGTCCGACTACGGACTGAACAGCCATGACGTGCAGGAGATGCCGTTTGACGGGGTCAGTTCCTGCCCACCGCACCGCGCTCTGCGTCGCGTAGACGCCGCGCCGCAACGGCACCAGTGCGCCGGATCTGATCAGCACGGGAAGCAAATGCCCCGAGACGCCGCGGGCCTTCCACTGCCCGGCGGTCATTACCTGCATTTTACGAACCGCGTCCGGCACGTTGCTTATCGTCACATTTGATACACGGACTTACCCGGGAAGCCGTTCACTTCCTATCAGTTGCGAGCATTTTTTCCACTTTCTATCAGTTACGGTCATTTCTTCGCCCTTTTTGTCCCGGTATGTAACTACCTAACTGATAGGAAGTCGCGTGCGCATGGCTAACTGATAGAAGGTGGCGCTGACAGCCGATGCTAAGGCGTGCTTGCCGGGTCGCCGACGTGGCGCCGGCGTCGGTCGGGCTCAGGGTTTAGTCGGGGGTGGCGGTGCTGCCGGGGCTGGCGTGCCAGAGGACCCGGGAGGGGTTCTTGAGGTTGCCGCCGGGGGTGCCGGTCTCGGCGTAGGGGGAAAGGACGAAGCCGTTGGCGAAGACCACCGGACTGGTGGACTCGCCGTCGGGTTCGCCAGCGGCGCGGCCGGCCGCGGCCGGCTGGGTACGGCCGGCCGACGCGGCGGCCGGGTGCGCGGGACTTGTCAGGCCGGCCGGGTCAGCGATGGCGGCCCAGTCCGCGAGCTCGTCGATGACCGCGAGGTCATCGGAGGCTGGAACATGGCCGGCGGCGGCGAGAACGGCGGGAACGTCGCCCGCGGCCATCGCCGCCCGGACGGCGTCCATGCCGCTGTCGATCCTGATCTCTTCCAGGGCTTGCAGGTCCCAGCATTCGGTGGCGTTGACGGTCACGGCCATCGGGCCCGCGCCGGCCCGGCGGACCCGGCCGCGGACGACCAGCAGCCAGGAGCCGAACAGCCTGGCCGCGCAGCGGTCCTGCACCGACTCGAAGAACGCCAGGTCCACCAGGCCGACCGCGTCGTCAAGCGAGGCGAAAATAATCCGCTGACCAGAACGGACCGCCGGCGTCTGCGTCGCCACCTTGGCTCCGGCCACCAGGATCATCTCGCCGTTCTGCTGGTCCGGCAGGTCCGCCGAGCGGACCACGCCAAGTCCGGCCAGCAGGTCACCATAGAAGTCAATGACGTGCCTGCTGACGTCGAAGCCGAGGACCTCGAGCTCGGCGGTAACGCGTTCGGCCAGGTCAAGCTCGCGGAGCTGCCCGGCGGGCACTAGCTCCGCCATGCCGTCGGCCGCTTCGGCGCCAGCATCCGCGAACAGGTCGAGGGCCGGGGGCGAGCCCGGGCGCGCGGACGGGGACTGGCGTGCCAGGACGCCAACCCGGGCGAGCAGATCCCGCCGGGTGGGGCGGGGATCCGCGGGGTCGCAGGCGGCGGCTGGGCTGAGGGCTGGGGCGGGAGCGAGGGCCGGGTCAAGGTTGGGGACAGAACTGAGGGTGGGGTTGGGGACAGAACCGGGGGTGAGGTTGGAGAAGGAACCCGGGTGGGGGCCGGGAACGGAGTCGGAATGGGGGTTGGGAACGGAACCGGGGGTGAGGTTGGAGACGGAACCGGGGTTGGGGACGGAGCCGGGATTGGAGGCGAGAGCCGGGTCGAGGTTGGGGACGGGCTTGGAGTGGGGGCTGAGGACAGAGTCGGGGTTGGGGACGGAGTCGGGGTTGGGGACGGAGTCGGGGTTGGGGTTCAGGGCGAGGGCGGGGCTGGGCGGGTAGAGGGAGTCGAAGGCACCGATGAGGACCAGGCGCTCGGTGACCGGGCGGGAGGCTCCTGCGCGGTTCCAGAAATCGCGCAGGCTAGTGTAGGGCTGGCCAGCGACGATGCGGGAGATCTCGGCGTCGCTGATTCCCTTGACCTCGCGCAGCGAACAGCGGATCGCCCGCGGGGGCTCGGCGGGCGCCGTCCGGTACGCTCGCGCCGTTCCGTCGGACGGTCCCCTCGTCTTTTTGCCGTCGGACGACAGCCCTCCGGTCTTCGCCTCGGATGACAGTCTCCCGGGCTTTGCGTCGGACGACGGTCCCCAGGTCTTTAGGTCGGACGGCAGTCCCGCGGTCCTTGCGTCGGACGACAGTTCCCAGGTCTTTGGGTCAGAAGACGGTCTCCCCGTCTTTGCCTCGGACGACGGTCTCCCCGTCTTTGGGTCAGAAGACGGTCTCCCCGTCTTTGCCTCGGACGACGGTCTCCCGGTCTTTGCCTCAGACGACGGTCCCCCGGTCTTCGCGTCGGACGATGACCCTCCTGTGCTTCTGCCGGGCGGCCCGTCGGAAGGGCCTGAGGGACGTCCGGCGGGGAGACCGCGGCGGATAGGGAACCTGAGCGCGTGGAACGGGCCGGAGGATTCCCGGGACCCGCGGGCCCGGACGTCGTCCGCCGCTACCCGCCAGTCCGCCGCGGAGGCGTTGACGTCGACCGGGAGGACCTGGACGCCGGACAGGCGGGCGTCAGCGATGATGACGCGCTTGGGGTACATGCCGGGGTCGTGGGTGAGGAGGCCGGCGTAGAAGGCGGCGGGATGATGGCGCCTGAGCCAGGCCGACTGGTAGACGGGGATCGCGAACGCGGCGGCGTGCGCCTTGCAGAAGCCGAAGCCGCCGAATGCGGAGACCACCGACCAGACCCGCTCGACCGTCACCGGGTCGAAACCCCTGGCCAGGGCCTGAGCGCGGAACCAGGGGGCGGTACGCTCCGGGCCGCCCTCTGCGGACAGGTGGCGGCGGACCAGGTCCGCTTCTGACAGGCCGCAGCCGGTCATGACGTCGATGATCCGCAGGACTTGTTCGTGGAAGACGACCACTCCCCCGGTCTCGCGGAGCGCGCCGGCCAGCTTCTCGTGCGGGTAGCGCGGCTCGGCCAGGCCGTGCCTGGTGCGCAGGAACGGGCCGATCATGTCGGAGTTGACCGGGCCGGGACGGAACAGGGAGATGTCCACGATCAGGTCGGCGACGTCGCGCGGCGCGAGCTTCTTGACCAGCTCGCGCTGGCCCGGTGACTCGATCTGAAAGCAGCCGATCGTCTCCGACCGCTGGATCATCGCGTAGGTGGCTTTGTCGTCCCTGGCGATCGCGTCGATGTCGATCCGCTCGCCCGTGGTCCGGCTGATCTCGGTGAGGGCATGGGCCATCGCGGACTGCATGCGCACGCCGAGCACGTCCAGCTTGATTACCCCGGCGATCTCCGCGTCGTCCTTGTCGAGCTGGCTGAGCGGGAAGCCCTCGGCGCTCTTTTGCACCGCGGTCCTGTCGAGCAGGGTCTTATCGGAGAGCAGCACGCCGCACGGGTGCATGGCGACATGCCGCGGCAGCCCGTCGAGCTGCCCGGCGATGCCGAACAGGAGGCCAAGCTGTGCGCTGTCGAGCCGGGAGCGCCGGAGTTCGGGAAGCTCGGTGAGCGCGGCCGTGATGTGCTTCGCGCGGATATGCGGGAAGGCCTTCGCGATCGCGCCGATCTCGTCGGGCGGCAGCGACATGGCGGCGGCGACGTCCCTGATCGCGCTGCGCGCCCGGTAGGTCTCCATCATGCAGACGGTGGCGGTGCGCTCGGCCCCGTAGGCGCCGAAGATGATCCGGTACGCGTCAAGGCGGCGGGCCGACTCCACGTCCAGGTCGATATCCGGCAGCGTGTTCCTGATCGGGGAAAGGAACCGCTCCATGAGCAGGTCATGCTCGAGCGGGTCGATCGCGCTGATGCCGAGCAGGTGGTTGACGAAGCAGCCCGCGCCAGAGCCCCTGATCGCGCAGCGGATGCCCGCATCGCGGATGCGGTCCGCCACGTCGGCCACCGTGAGGAAGTAGGCGGCCATTCCCGTCTGAGCGATGATGTCCAGCTCGTGCTCAAGGCGGTCGCGGGCCGCCTCCGCCGCCCGCAGGCGGCTCACGCCGCGCGGCCGGCTGGCGGCACTCGCCGTCCGGTAGCGGCCGTGCAAGATCGCGTGCTCGCACTTCTTCCGCAGTTCTTCGTGCTGCTCGTACGCGGTGGACTGGGTCTCGGGCAGGTGGCGGGTGCCGACGCCGAGATCGAAGACCGGGTCGAGCGCGCACTTTCTGGCCAGCTCTCCGGCTTCGCCGAGCAGCCCGGCGGCGGCGCTGGCCGTGCCCGGGCCTGACATCGCCGCGGCGACCCGCGCCGCCGTGCCTGCCATGTCTTCCTGGCTGGCGAGCCAGGCCCGGCCGTTGTGCGGGACAAGCCGGGGCGAGCCAAGCGGGACGAGGTGGCGCGCGGCGTCGAGCACCTGGGCGGCCATGCTGTCCACCGGGTCCAGGTAGCGGACCGCGTTGGTGAGCACGGCGGGGATGCCGGCGTCCCTGGCCAGCTCGGCCAGCCGGGCCGCCTGGAACGTCGACTTATGGTCCAGGTGGTCGACGATCTCGACGACGACGTCCGCGGCCAGGTAACGCCAGCGGCCGAGCGCACGCCGGGCCAGGTCGGGCTGCCGGGCGGCGACCGCCCGGCCGACGTCACTGCCGGGTCCGAGCAGCACGACCAGGCCAGCCGCATGCTGCGCGACCAGCTCGGGAGTGACCGCGGGAACGTCGTCGTCGGCGGCCCGGCCGCCTTCCGCCGACGCGGCATGCGCGGCGGACACCAGACGGCACAGCGACGCCCAGCCTTGCCGGCCGGCCGCCAGCAACGTCACCCGCTCCGGACCGGGACCGGAGGCCCGCGAACCGGTAGAAACGGCAGCGGAAGCGGAGCCTCTCGTCCCGGCGCGCGGGCCCGATACGATCGCGGTTTCTGCGATCGGGCCCGCGCGCCGGGACATCGGGGGGGTACGGGAGGTCGTCCCCCCGGGGGACAGCAGCGCCAGGTCAGCGCCGAGCAACGGCTTGATCCCGGCCGCGGCGCAGGCCTTGACGTGCTTGAACGCGCCGTAAAGGCCGTCGCGGTCGGTCAGCGCGAGCGCGGGCATGCCAAGGCTGGCCGCCCGGGCCGCCAGCGCCGCCGGCGTCGCGGTGCCGAAACGCAGCGAGTACGAGGACGCGACATGCAGGTGCGCGAACTCCGCCGTCGCCGCCATCAGTCGGCGATCCGGCGCAGCGTCCAGCGGTCAGCGGCGATGTCCCGCCGGAGCTCGTAGCTGCCCGCCTGGTGACCGCGGACGGCCGCCGTCGCCTCGACGCGCCAGAACTCGAGCTCCGGGCGGGCGGGAACCGGGGCTGACTCGCGCCACCAGTCACGGTTGACCATCCAGTACTCCTGCACCGAGACGACCGTGTAGCGCCGCTCCCGCCAGGTGAACCTGACCGGACAGCCGTCTTCCCCTGTCCGCACCTCAGCCGGCTCGCCGTACACCCTGCCCATTCGCTGCCTGCACTTCCCGCACGCGAAGCCACCAGCACCGCGTGGCGTGACTCGCGCGGGGCCGGCCCGCCTGGGGGAAGACGGGTATAACCACGTATTCGCCCGACCCGGCGAACCCAACTGTACGATCGAATATAGATTCACTCGAACACTTGGTCAAATATCACCGGTCACACTGCCCACTTTAACCGAAAGTAGTCACAGTTCAAATCACACGATACTGGTACATATCGGTCAGGTACGAGCGGGAGCGCGGGAACGCGGCATGGCATGAGCGTCGGACGGCAGGAGGCGGGAAGGCGGCAGACCGGGACGTGGCACGCGGGGCACGGCCAGCGGCGGGCGGGTGTGGCGGGCGGGGTGTGGCGGGCGGGGTGCTTGGTGCGGGCGGGGACGGCGGAGACAAGAACACAGGGGATGAGAACACTGGAGGGTGGCGGGCGGGGCGGCCGGGGTGCTGGGTCTGGAACGGGCGGCGGAGACAAGCAAGCCAGGGGCAAGAACACCGGGGACAAGAAAAGCGGGGCGCGGCGGCCGGCTGCCGCGATGTGCGCGGCAGGGACCGTCAGCGCCCCGCTTCTTGGCTAGGCCGGCTGTACGGGAGTTCAGCCGGCGGTACCAGTCGGGCTACACCTCGGGGGACCAGCCAGGGATCGGGTAGGCGGTGAGCAGTGCCTGCACCTCGGCGGCGATCTTCTCCAGGGGGGCCTCGTCGTCCCTGGCGGCCGCCGTGATCGCCTCGTCCATCCAGGCGGCGAGCTGCGGCATGTGCTCCTCGGTGAGCCCGCGGGTGGTAACCGCCGGGGTGCCGAGGCGGATGCCTGACGGGTCGAACGGGCGGCGCTGGTCATACGGAACCGAGTTGAAGTTCAGCTCCATGCCGGCCCGGTCAAGGGCCTTGGCCGCGGGCTTGCCGCCGATCCCCTTCGACGTGAGGTCCATCAGGAGCAGGTGGTTTTCCGTCCCGCCGGACACCAGGTCGTAGCCGCGGGCCAGCAGCGCCTCGGCCAGGGCCTTGGCGTTCGCGACGACCTGGGCCGCGTAGCCGCGGAAGGACGGCTGCGACGCCTCGCGCAGCGCCACCGCGATGCCCGCGGTGGTGTGGTTGTGCGGGCCGCCCTGGAGACCGGGGAAGACCGCCTTGTCGATCGCCGACGCGTGCTCGGCGTCGGTCATGATCATCGCGCCGCGCGGGCCGCGCAGCGTCTTGTGGGTGGTGGTGGTGATCACCGGGGCGTAGCCGACAGGCGACGGGTGCGCGCCGCCCGCGATCAGGCCGGCGATGTGCGCGATGTCGGCGACGAGGACCGCGTCGACCTCGGCCGCGATCGCGGCGAACCCGGGGAAGTCGACGGTGACAGGCAGGGCCGTCCCGCCGCAGAAGATGATCTTGGGGCGCTCGCGCAGCGCCAGCTCGCGTACCTCGTCCAGGTCGATCTTGCCCGTGTCACGGCGCACGCCGTACTGCACGGTGTTGAACCACTTGCCGCCCACCGCCACACTCGCTCCGTGGGTCAGGTGACCGCCCATCGGCAGCGAAAGCCCCATCACGGTGTCGCCCGGCTTGGCGAACGCCAGGTAGGCGGCTAGGTTGGCCGGCGACCCCGAGTACGGCTGGACGTTGGCGTGGTCCACGCCGAACAGCGCCTGCGCCCGTTCGATCGCGAGTGTCTCAAGCGGGTCGATGAGCTGCTGGCCCTCGTAATACCGCTTGCCCGGGTAACCCTCTGAGTACTTGTTGGTCAGCACCGTGCCGCACGCTTCGAGCACGGCCAGCGATACGTAGTTCTCCGACGGGATCAGCCGGAACTTGTCGGCCTGGCGGCGAGCCTCTTCGTGGATCAGCCTGGCGATCTCGGGGTCTTCCGCGTCGATCTGCGGGATAGGCGGCTGGTGCATCAGGGTGGACCTCCTTGTCTGCACGAGGCTACCAACCAGCGAGGGTGCCGCAGGGAGCGCTTTCCCCCGACGCAGGTCTCAGATAGGCAACCTGACAGGATTTCACCATGAGCATCCCCATCATTCTCGACTGCGATCCCGGCATTGACGACGCGCTCGCGATCGCCTTCGCGACCGGCTCCCCCGAGATCGAGCTGGTCGGCCTCACCACCGTGGCGGGCAACGTCGACCTGGCCAAGACCACCGCGAACGCCCTGGCCGTAGCGTCGTTCGTGGGGGCGCCCGACGTGCCGGTGACCGCCGGCGCCGCCGTGCCGCTGCTGCGCCCGGCGCTGCACGCCGGAGACGTGCACGGCGAATCGGGGCTCGGCGGCGCGGTCCTGCCGCCGAGCGCGCGCACCGCCGGGGGCGAGCACGCGACCGACTTCATCATCAGCACGGTCGCCGCCGCGCCCGGGGAGGTCACGCTGGTCGCCACCGGGCCGCTGACCAACATCGCGCTGGCGCTGCGCCGCGAGCCGCGGCTCGCGACCTGGGTCAAGGACTTCGTGATCATGGGCGGCTCGGCCTCGCGCGGCAACGTCAGCCACGCGGCGGAGTTCAACATCTGGGCCGATCCCGAGGCGGCCGCCATCGTCTTCGGCGCGGGCTGGACGGTGCGGATGATCGGGCTCGACGTCACGCTGCTGGCCCGGGCCACGGTCGCCGTCCAGGAACGGATGCAGTCGCTTGGGCTGCTCGGTTCGCAGCTGCTGCTTCCGGCGCTCGCGCAGTACCGGGACTCGCAGGACACCACGGGCGAGCCGCCGGTGCACGACGTGTGCGCGATCGTGTCGATCGCCGACCCGTCGGTGTTCGGCTATACCCCGGCCCTGGTGCAGGTGGAGACGCACGGAACGCTGACCTCGGGGATGACGGTGACCGAGTTCGGCGAGTCGGCGAGCCGTAACGCGAGCGTCGCCACCTCGATTGACGCCGACCGTTTCTGGTCGACGGTCTTCGACGCCTACAAAAGGCTCCCGGTCGCGCAGGGCTGAGCGCGCGACTAGCCACGGCGGAGCGGCTGGGAAGGGCCGAACAGGGAAGGTGGAGCTGGGCGGAGAGGTGGGACAGCGGGGTCAGCGCAGCCGGCGAGGGGCGCAGCGGCTGTGCCGGCGAGAGGTAGCTAAGGACCCGGTTCTGCTGGCGTCGACCAGGGGCAGCGGACTCGCGGACGCGGACGCCATCTCGTGGGCCTGGACGGCCTGCTCGCCCACCTCGACTAGGTCGCAGTAGCTCCACTGCTGCGGGGTGACGCCGGGCGCGCGGAGCCAGGCGGCGGCAGACCTGCACCAGACCGTCAGGCCGCTGGCGATCGAGAGCACCGCCATATCGGCGGCGGGATCGTCGGCGCGTACCAGCCGCCCGCTGAACCCGCGGGTGCCGAGGTCCTTCTCCAGCTCGCTCATCGCTTCCCCTGCGGTACCTGGCGGGGTGCCGCCGGCCAGCGCCGCGATGGCCGGCGCGGGCAGCGAGAACCAGACCGCCTTGCCGCGGGTCCCCGTACCGGACAACCGGGACCTGGTCAGGTGGTGTCCCCAGCGCCCGGCTGACAGCTCGTGCACGACCTCAAGGCCGCGCCCGCTCATCGCGTCGGCCGGCGCGCGGAGGGAGGTCCGGCCGGGCACGTTGCCGCGAACCCAGCCGGGGAGGGTGTCGAAGACCTTGCACACGAGCTCTGCCCGCTGCCCGCTCCCGCGCAGGTACAGCCAGAGCTCGGGGTTGGCGGCTTGCAGCTGGCGCTGGTGCGCGTGCAGGGTGTTCGCGGCCAGCTCGCTGACCATCGTCACCCCGTCTTCTACAGCTTCTTCGTCGAGAGCGAACTCGCCGGCCACCCGACGGAACAGACGGCGCGCGATACCCGCGCAGGTTGGATCCCCCGGAAGTACCCACGCGCCGCATACACGCGCTTCCACCATCCGCAACCCGTCATCCATATCGGTGCCTCCGGCTTGCGAGACCGTCATGCGGTCAGAGTCTCCCGGCCTCAGACCGCCGGGCCCCCGTATCACGTCTCTGATTCCGAATCTGTGAAGCACATGTTCTGAGTCATGTGCGCTGTTTCACAGTACTCCGCCGGGCAGTAACGCGGAAGCCGATCTGACCTCACCAGGGCATACCCGCGCCTCTTTATTCCGGGGCAAATCAGGACAAGCCGAACGCGCAAGAAATAGAGCCGTAGAAATACCTACGTTTTCCAATGCCCTACCTATGCAGGCGATCTTGTTCCGCATGTCCGACACTCCGCCTTTGAATCAGATAAAAGGGCGAGCCAGTGACGCTTGTCGATACTAGGCTGATCATAGCCACAATCGTCACCTGTTTCACAGGACCCACACCGGTGGCCAATTAGCCCAGTTGCGCCACCGCTCACTGTTTGACGGCCCGTCCTTGGCCGCCCGGCGGGCGGGATAGTAGATTCGCGAGTGGCGGTGGCGGGACCGCTGTGACGGCGGGCCGGCCACCAGGGCTCATGAGACAGGGCTCACGCAAAACACGAGGGTCCCCCGGGGTGCCTCCCGGGGGACCCTCGTGCCGTGCGTTACGACACCGAGCAGCAAGAATGCCTAGATGTCGTAGCGCCCCCCCTGCACGTCTACCAGGAACCTGGCGAACGCGGTCCTGTCGACAACGTGCGCACCCCCCTCAGGGCGCTTGCTGTCGCGTACCGCGGTAACACCAGGCAGGTTGGCGGCCACCTCGACACAGCCGCCGTTGTAAGCGCTCAGGCTGGCCTTGAGCCAGATGGCTTGAGACAGGTCAGTCACTTTGCCGTCACTCCATTCTCTTGGCGAGTCTTTCGAGGTACACCGTGGTGTCCTCGGGTTCGAGCGCCGTGTCGCACGAGCGATCGAACGACTGGATGTAACCGCGGACGGCATCGGGCCCGCTGACCTCTTCGACGGAGTAGTCGGTCTCCACGAACACGATCGGCGGCTCGTCGCCCGGGAAGCCGAGTATGTTCACCATCGAAAGGCCGGTCGGCGGCCCGTCGTCGAACCGCTGCACGCGCAGCTCGATATTGCGCCGCTTGCTCAGCTCCGCCAGGTGCTCGATCTGCTCCCTGCGGTCGTCGTGCATCCCCCACCGGTAGCGCAGCGAGGCCTCGGTGATCACCACGGACAGGGCCGGCGACGTCCCGTCGGTGCGGTCGAGGATCTCCTGCCTGCGCAGCCGGGCGGTAGCCGCCTTGCGGCGCCAGGCGGGCGGGCGGCCGCTCGACTTGAGCTGCGCCTCCGTGTAGGCCTGAGTCTGCAGCAGGCCGGGCACGACCAGCGGCATGTAGGCCTGGATGGACACCGCGTCGTTCTCGTATCCGGGGAACTCGTTGTCGAAGATCTCCCCGTAGTCCCGCCACCAGGAACGGACCCGGCAGCGCACCGCGAGATCCTCGATCTCGTCCCGCTCCGCGCCTTCCACCTCGTAGATGCGAATGAGGTCGCGGATATCGCTCATCTCCGGTCGCTTCCACTGGTTAGCCTCGAACCGGCCGACCTTGCCGCGACCCCAGTTAAGAATGTCGCAGACATGGTTGGCGGTGTAGCCGGTGTCGCCGCGCAACTCAGTCAGCCGCCGGGAGAGGCGCCGTTTCGCAACGGTCGCGCCATAGGCGTCATCACTCATCGGTACCCTCCCTTCGAAATACACGGCATTTACCGTACGACTGTTATTTCGAGCACGCGACGGCCGGCGAAGCCAGCGAAACTTGCGGATGCGTACATGAGCGTAACCAAATTGCGAATCACAAATCAAGAGCTTCTGCGGATTACGCGAGGTTTTTCTGTCCTAAACCGGACTAAACGGGCGCACGCCGAAAACCAGCGGAGACCGGACTCTGGCACAGGTCCAGCGGACGGTCCCGTGAACGGTCCGGCGGCGGCCCGGGGACGGTTCCCATAGCGGCCCAGAGGACCGTCCCCCGGTGGCTTGTCGCCGGTCTCGCGGCGGGAGATGACCGGTCTCGCGGCGGACGTCGCGCTGGGCGCTGGTGCCCAGCGCGACATGCCGTGCGACGTGGTCCCGGCCGCGGCTGACGCCGTGCTACCGGGTCCGGCCGCGGCTGACGCCGTGCTACGGAGTCCGGCCGCGACTGGTGCCGCGCGTCAGGTCAGCCGCGTGATCGAACTCGCCGTTCCTGGCTCCGTCGACAAAGCAGTCCCACTCATTCCTGTCGAACACCAGGATCCGCCCGGCCTGGTCGCCGACCACGCGCATCAGCACCCAGTCGCCACGGACCCAGCGCGGGCTGAGCGGGAACGCGATCTCGATCGAGCCGTCCTCGTCACCGGACCGCTCCCACGCCAGCAGGTCCTGGTCGATGCCCAGGTCTGCCGGCGTCGGCTTGATGGCGTCCTCCCCGCTGCTCACGGTTTCTTCGCGACCGCGCAGTACAGCCAGCGTGAGCCGTCGCTGTCGGCCATCTGCACGTCCTCTGCCCCCCACAGGCCGCTGTATGTGAGCGCGGGCGGCGCGCCCTCGTACGGCGGGATCACCGCGAGCCCGTCGAAGAACCGGGCCACCTGGTCCCTCGACCGGAAGTGCATCTGCTCGGTCGCGTGGTCGAACACGCGGCGGAACCCGTCGACCGCGACCGGTGGCTTGGCGTCGTCGGTGAGGTGCGAGAGCGCCAGGTAGCTGCCGGGCGACATCGCCTGGACGTACCGCCCTACCAGGCTCCACGGGTCAGCTGAGTCGGCGACGAACATAAGCACCGCGGTCATCAGCAGGCCAGTCGGCTGCGCGGGGTCGATCAGCCTGCGCACGGCCGGGTGCTCAAGGATCGTCTCCGGCTCGCGCAAGTCAGCGCAGAGCACGCTGACCCGTCCGCTCTCGTCGATGATCCCCTTGCTGTGCAGTTCCACCATCGGGTCGTTGTCGACGTAGACCACCCGGGCGTCCTGATGGATCTTCTTGACCACTTCGTGCGTGTTCCCCACGGTCGGCAGGCCCGACCCGATATCGAGGAACTGCGTGACCCCCTGCCGCGCGATCCAGGCCGCGGCCCGCTGATGGAAGCCGCGGTTGGACCAGGCGCAGTCCCTGATCTCAGGGACCACGGTCAGGATGCGTTCCGCGGCCGCCGCGTCGGCTGCGAAGTGATGCCTCCCGCGCAGCATGTAGTCGTAAATCCGCGCCGGGGAGGGCCTCGTGACGTCGAGCCCCTCCGGCTGGCGCAGGGCCTTGGTCATCAAGGGCCTCCGGGGAGTAGGAAACTGGGGAGCTGAGGGGTGTGATGAGTGTTACACGCAGGTCAAGGGACGCGGAACCGCACAGGGCAAAGATCGGCAGTTCTACCTAGCAACACCCGCAGCGCGACCGCACGATCCTGGCCGCCGAGCGCCCTGTCTTCACCGGGTACGGCACTCCCGCACGCTGTCCGTGCGCGGGCGCACGGACAGCGGAAACCGCGGCCGGCCCACCCGGGCCAGGGAAAACCGGCACAATGGACACACCACCCCCCACCGCGACCTGTTGGCAGCAAGCGACCCATGTCAGAAGGCGTTCCGAACCCGAAAGTGCTCGTCGTCGACGACGAGCCCAACATCCGCGAACTCGTCCAGGTCGCGCTGAACTTTCACGGCTGCGCCGTGACCACCGGCGCGACGGGCGAAGAGGCACTGCAGCTCGCGGACGCGTACGATCCCGACCTGATCGTCCTTGACGTACTGCTGCCCGACATCGACGGGTTCGAGG
This sequence comes from Trebonia sp., assembly GCA_036501515.1. Lineage (GTDB taxonomy): Bacteria > Actinomycetota > Actinomycetes > Streptosporangiales > Streptosporangiaceae > Trebonia. The sequence goes on from DASYAD010000469.1 coordinate 42,429, forward strand.
TGTGCCGGCAGCTGCGTTCCGTGGCCAACGACGTGCCGGTCATCTTCCTGACCGCCAGGGACGCCACCGTCGACACGGTCACCGGGCTGACGATCGGCGGCGACGACTACATCACCAAGCCGTTCTCCGTGGAAGCCCTGGTCGCGCGGGTACGCGCGGTGCTGCGGCGGACAGCCGGGCACCGCGGCCGCCCGGCAGGCGCCGGCGGCCAGGCAGGCGCCGGCGGCGGGCAGGCTGTTTCCGCCGACGCGCTGCGCGTCGGCGACCTGGAACTCGACGAGGACCACTGGGTAGTGCGCCGGGCGGGGGTGCTCATCGACCTGTCCCCGACCGAGTTCCGGCTGCTCGCCTACCTGATGCGCAACCAGGGACTGATGCTGACCCGCAAGCAGCTGCTCGAGAACGTGTGGGGCTGGGAGTACGCCGGGCAGTCGCAGGTGCTCGAGACCTACGTGAGCTACCTGCGCCGCAAGCTCGACCCGCTCGGGCCGCCGCTGATCCATACCCAGCGCGGCGTCGGCTACAGCCTCCGGTCGCCGTGAGGTTCGACGTGAGGACGCCGTGAGGACACCGTGAGGTTCGACGTGAGGACGCCGTGAGGACGCCGTGAGGTTCGACGTGAGGACACCGTGAGGCTGGTCACCGGGCTGGCGGCCCGCCCGCGGCCGCGGGGCCGGTCGCTGTCACTGCGCGCCCGGCTGCTCGTCGGCCTGATCGCGCTGACCGCGACGTTCCTGGTGGTGATGGGCGTCGTCACCGCCGTCGTGCTCGGCACTCTCGACCGCAACCAGGTCAACGCCGAGGTCAGGCTCGCCTCGCGGGAATCGGTGGGGTCGATGGCGGCCGGCGCCGACGGTTTCTCCGCCGCGTACCTGTCACTCAGCAGCGGCACCGCGGGGACGCTCACGGCCGACCCGGATTCCCCCGCCGCCGTCGCGCTGCTCACGGTAGTCCGCGGCCTGGCCGGCCTGTCCTGGCAGCAGGTCTCGGCCACGCTTGGCAAGCTGGCGCCGTCCGGGCAGCCGTTCAGCATCGCGGCCGGCGGCTCGCCCGCGGTCCGGGCGGCCTGGCACCTGGTCCCGCCCAGCGCCACCTCGTCGTCAGGGCACGGGAAGCAGCAGGGACAGGCCGGACAGGCGAAATCTTCCGGGCCCGTGATGCCGCCCGGGCCCGCCGTCATCGTCGTCGGCCGCATGGCGTCGGGCAACCTGCGCGGACTGGTACTTACCGAGGTGATCACCGGGGGCGCGCTCATCGCGCTGCTCGCGGTCTGCGGGAACTGGCTGATCGACCGCGGCCTGGCGCCGCTGCGCCGGATGGCGTCCACCGCGGACCTGATCACCAGCAGCGGCGACCTGGCCGCGCGGATGCCCGATCCTGGCGACCAGGAGGAGACCGGCCGGCTGGCCGCGGCCATCAACACCATGCTCGACCGGATCCAGCAGGCGTTCAGCGCCCGGCTGCGGTCGGAGCAGAAGGTCAGGCAGTTCGCGGCGGACGCCTCACACGAGCTGCGCACGCCGCTGACCACCATCCGGGGCTACGCGGAGCTCTACCGTGCCAATGCGCTCGGCCCCGGTGACCTGCCGAACGCGATGCGGCGCATCGAGCAGGAAGCGGAGCGGATGTCCATGCTCGTGGCCGAGCTGCTCGAACTGGCCAGGCTTGACCGCCCGTCGTCGCTCGACTTGTCGGAGACCGACCTGACCGTGCTCGCGAAGGACGCCGTGGCCGACGCCCGGGCAGTGGAGCCGGACCGCGAGGTACGCACGTCGGCGCCCGACAGCCTGGTGGTCACCGCCGACGAGCCCAGGATCAGGCAGGTGCTCGCCAACCTGCTCGGCAACGTCCGCGCCCACACGCCGCCCGGCACCCCGGCCGCCGTCCGCCTCTACGCGGCCGAAAGCGGCGCGGTCATCGAGGTCAGCGACGAGGGGCAGGGCATGTCTGAACGCGACACGGCGCTGGCCTTCGACCGCTTCCACCGGGGCGACGGCGCGCTCGCCGCCGCCATCGCGGCCGGGCGGGCCAAGCCGGACAGCCGCGACGGGACCGAGGCGGCCAGCAGCGGACTCGGCCTGTCGATCGTCCAGGCGATCGCCACCGCCCACGGCGGCCACGCGGGCCTCAGCTCCGCCCCCGGCAAGGGCACCACGGTCAAGCTCTGGATCCCGGTCAAGGCAACCAGGTAAGAGGACACATCGGGGGTACGGGGGTCGCGCCCCGGGAGATTAGAGCACCTTGGTGCCGTACATCTCGCCGAGCGGGTCGGCCAGCAGCTCGAGCCGTACGCCGTCCGGGTCCTTGAAGTAGATCGAGGTGCCGCTCGCCACCTGGTACGCCACGCCGGCCGCGTCGAGCTTGCCGCGCAGGTAATCCCACTTCTCTTTGCTGACCGAGATGGCGATGTGGTTGATGTTCCCGAGCGTCTCCCGGTAGGGCCCCAGGTCGAGGCCGGGGAAGTCGAAGAACGCCAGCAGGTTCCCGTTGCCGACATCGAAGAAGAAGTGGGTGGACCCCTGGTAGTCCCGGTTGCCGAACAGGTCGGTGAGCGGGAACTCCAGGATGCCCTGGTAGAACTTGATCGTCTGCTCCACGTCCGAGCAGATCAGCGCCGCGTGGTGGATGCCGCGGGCCGACGTCGCCGGCCGGCCAGGCGTGAGGTAAGCGGCCTCGAGGCGGGCGCGCTCGGCCTTGACGGCCTCCAGGTCGATCTCGGTCATCGGCGGGCCTCCGTGGAACACGCTGTCGTTCTGGCTAATCCGGGGGCTGGACCTCGGAAGATCACAGCACCCGCAGCTCGACCGAGATGTTGCCGCGGGTCGCCCTGGAGTACGGGCAGACCTGGTGGGCCGACTCGGCGAACTCGCGCACCTTCTCCCGCTCCATCCCCGGAACGTGAATAACCAGCGTAACGACCAGGCCGAAGGAGTCGCCGTCCGGGCCGATGCCCACCTCCGCGGTCACCGTCGAGTCGCCGAGCGCGGCGTGCTCGCGGCCGGCGACGAGGCGCAGCGCGCTGTGGAAGCAGGCGGCGTAGCCGGCCGCGAAAAGCTGCTCAGGATTGGACCCGGCACCCGTGCCGCCGAGCGCGGGCGGGAAGGCCAGGTCCAGGTCGATCCTGCCGTCGGAGGAGGTCACGTGGCCGTTGCGGCCGTCACCGGTGGAGGTTGCCTCGGCGGTGTACAGAACCTTATCGGGCATACATGTGACCTTACCGTGATACGGCCGCCAAGGGAGGCTTCGCTGGCCCGTTGACGGAGCGGCCGATGACGGTTTTGTCGGTGACGGCCGGGCCGTACGAGCCGACGGCGACCGGGGCGTGCAGGATCGCCGCGACCGCGTCCGGCCAGTCGTCCGCAGCCACGATCTCGGCCGGGTCGTAGCGCGGGCGCGCGGTCAGCAGCGCGGTGCTGAGCGACTCCTGGTAGGCCAGGTCACGGGGCGGTCCTGGCTTGAGTTCTGTGACAGTGCGGCCGCCGGTGTCGTAGGCGCGGCAGATCTTCAGCCGCCCGGCGCAGCGGCGAGCGGTGTCCAGGTGGGTGAGGGCGACCGCGTCCACTCCCCCGGTGACCGCGCGGGCGTAGCCGAGCGCGACCGCGTCCAGGTGGCCGGTGCGGAACGGGCCCTGCCAGCGGCCGTCCGCGTTGTGCCGTTCGGCGGCCGGCAGCGTCGGGTCTTCGGTCGGGAAGGGGCCGGGGCCGTGCCTGGTCTGGTAGGTGCGGGTGACGCCGAGCCTGGTCGCGGCGCCGGCCGCGCCGCTGTCGCGCAGCAGCGTCTCCGCGTTCTCGAATGTCGTCGTGGACCAGGTCGTGTACGGGTGGAAGCCGCGCCACTCATCCAGCAGGACCCCCTGGGCGCCCTCGAAGACCACCGGGCCCTGGCGCAGCAGCGCGGCCAGGTAACCGTCGCCGGCGAGGGTCACCCGCTCAGCGACGACGCGGTAGACGGCCGCCACGTGACCCGGCGACGGGAGCGCCGGGTCACCGGCGCTGACGGCGCTGAGGCGGTCGCGGAGCAGGGCGAGCTTGCGGAGCAGGGTGCCCGGCTCGGTCATGTCGCCGGCCCGCGGAGCATCGGCCGGGTACGCCAGGGCGTAGCTGGCCGTCTCGCCGATGCCCATGCCGCACGAGCCGTGCCGGCCGGCCCCGCGTGCTTCCTCCCGGGCCCGGTTGGCGGCCTGGTGGTAGGGGGTGGTGAGCAGCGCGTCGCGGTCGATCGTGACCAGGCCGAGCGGATCGGGGACGCCGAGAAACCGCAGGTGCTCAGCCTCGGCGACCAGCGCGAGCGGGTCGGCAAGCATGAACCGGGACAGGAAGGTGCCGGTCCCTGGGGTGAAGGTGCCGGAGCCGAACTGCGCGAACGCGTGCGGCTGGCCGGACGGTGCCAGCACGTGGTGCGCCGCCTGCGCGCCGCCGTTGAAGCGGACCACCGTGCGGACCGGCGCGCCGTCCCGGCGGGCGGCCGCGCAGAGCCAGTCCACGATCGTGCCTTTGCCCGCGTCGCCGTAGCCGAGGTCGACGACGATCACGTGCCCGTTCACAGCAGCACGCCCCCGGAAGGAAAGTCACGACCGCTGCCGCCCGAACGGGGGCGGCGTCCACCGTCACCCGCCGCGGACCCGCCGCCAGCCTGGTCGCCCGCGGGCGCGGTTCCCCCGGACACCGTGCCCCCGGACACCGTGCCCCCGGACACCGTGCTCCCGGACACCGTGCCCGCTGGCAGCGCGCGCGGCGCCGGAGCTCCCCGCAGCGCCCGGCCGCGCCGCCGGGCCGTGGACGCACGACCGGGGCCGGCGCGGTAGGCGCCGATGCCGCCCAGCGCCCGCTCCACCGTCGCGCCGGCCGGGGAACCGACGTCATGCAGGTCGGCCAGCCCGTCGGCCAGGTCGATCGCCTCCTCGCCGAGGCCGACGGTGAGCGCGATCGTCTCGCACACCGCGCCCAGGTCGGCCAGCTCGATCACGTTCTGGCCGAGCAGGCCGCGCCACATGCCGAGCACCTGGCCGTCGCCGGCGTAGGAGGCGCCCTCCGGCAGCAGGTAGTAGGTGTCCCAGCGCCGGGTGAGCTGCGCGACCAGGTTGCGCAGGGGCACCGGCTGCGGAAGGTCGTCGCCGATCCAGGCGCTGACCTCGCGCGGCTTGACCGCGGGGTAGGGCATCTCGTCGCCGATGACGAACAGGTAACCGCGCCGGCCGCGCTTCTCGAAGCAGTCGATGGCGGTGTGCCTGGCCATGAAGTACATGGCGAGCTCGTAGGACTCGGTCTTCTGGCCGCCGCCACCGCCTTCGAGCAGGATCCGCTCCAGGTCGCCGTCCATCCGGTTGTCCGACTCGAACTGGCCGACCTGCAGCGGCGCCCGGTCGCAGGTCGCGTCGCCAATCGCGCCGAACATGAGCTGCGGGTCCCTCGCGTACTCACCGTCCTTGAGCAGGCCGAGCAGCTTGGGCAGCTTCTTCTGCAGCGTGCGGGGCACGTTGCCCATCGACCCTGTCACGTCGAACAGCACGGCGATCGCGAGCGACTCCGGGTGCTCGCCGCTGTCGCGGCTCTCCCGCTTGCCGACGTCGAACGGGTCGAGGTCCGGGTGCACGGTGCGCGCGCCTGAGTCGCTGTAGCCGAAGGCGCTCTTGCCGCCGCGCAGCCGCTCGGCGGTCTCGTAGATGTCTGATGACCAGCGTCCGCTTCCCATAGCGGTCTCCTCTTGTTCGTGGTGATAGGTGGTTACGGGCGGAGCGCGTCCTCCGTGCCCGGCCGCAGCAGGGCCGGGTGCAGCAGCGTCGCGTCGCCGCGGCGGTAGAGCCTGGCGCGCGGGCCGCCGCGGGCGCCGCCGGTCTCGGTCTGGCCGCCGGTGGACTCGACGAAGCCGGGGACCGACAAGACCTTGCGGTGGAAGTTGCCGGCGTGCAGCTTCTCGCCCCAGACGGTCTCGTAGACCTCGCGAAGCTCAGAGATCGTGAACGGCTCTCTGACGAACGCGGTCGCCAGCGGCGTGTACTCGAGCTTGGACCTGGCCCGCTCGATCCCGTCGGCCAGGATCCGCGCGTGGTCGAAGGCCAGCGGGCGCGCCTGCGCCGCCCCCAGGCCCGCCCCGCGGCCCGCCCCTGTGCCCGCGCCGCCGGGCAGCCCGGGCAGGTCAAGCGCGGAGACCGGCGTCCAGCGGGCGTCGGCGGCGTCGGTGCCCGGCTGCGCTTCCGGCAGCTCAGGGGCGAACGCCAGGTAGGCGACCGAGATGACCCGCATCCGCGGGTCGCGGCCCGGCGCGCCGTAGCTCCCGAGCTGCTCCAGGTGGCTCGGACGCAGCGCCGGGCCGGCCTCTTCGGCCAGCTCGCGGGCGGCGACTTGCGGCAGGTCTGCTTCCGTCCGCTGCCCACCGGAGCCGGTCACCGGGCGGACGAACCCGCCAGGCAGCGCCCAGCTCCCCTGAAACGGCGGCTCGCCGCGCCTGATCAGCAGTACCTGGAGGCTGGCGCCCCTGATCGTCAGCGCGACCACGTCGACGGTGACGGCGACGGGATCGTAGGCGCGCGGGTCGTAGCCGGCCAGGAAGCCCGCGCTGTCAGCGGCGTCGTCCACGAGGAGCCACCCTTCGTTCGGTATCCCCTGTTCGCCCTTCTCCTGTTGAGAAAGACTCGACATGAGAATAACTCGGCAGACGGCGCCGGTCAAGGCGGGCCTGGCGGCAACCGGCCTACTGCCAGCCGGCCGCTTCGTCGCCGGGCGCGGCGGGCGCCTCCGACAGGCTCTCGACCAGGGCGATCAGCGTTTCCCTGACCGAGACGCGGTCCCTGGCGTCGCACAGTACGATCGGCACGCCGTCGTCCAGGTCGAGCGCGAGCCTCAGCTCGGCGAGGTCGTAGCGCGGCGCGTCGTCGAAGCAGTTGATCGCGACGAGGAAGGGCACTTCGTGCTGCTCGAAATAGCTGACAGAAGGGAAGCAGTCGCTGAGCCTGCGCGTGTCAGCGAGCACGACCGCGCCGAGCGCGCCGAAGGAGAACTCGTCCCACATGAACCAGAACCGCTCCTGGCCGGGCACCCCGAACAGGTAGAGCACCAGGTGGTCGCCGATCGTGATCCGGCCGAAGTCAAGCGCGACGGTGGTCGTCGTCTTATCGGGCAGGCCCGCCAGGCTGTCCCGGCTCGCGCTGGCGCTGCTCAGCGGCTCCTCGGTGAGCAGCGGGTAGACCTCGCTGATGGCGCTGACCAGCGTCGTCTTCCCCGCACCGAAGCCGCCCGCGATCACGATCTTGTGCGCGGTAAGCAAGGCGGGGGCGCCGGGGTCAGGGTGCACGGAGGTCATACCTCGGTCGTGGGAGCGCTGGTATTGGCTAACCTACGGGAGCGGAGCAGTAGCAAATGGCGATTAGCCGTTAATGCCGGGAAAAATGACGATCGGCAATGGACGGAACGCCGCCGGCCGCCCTCGTTGGGTATATTGACCTGGATCACTTCCTCGCGGACTGCGACCTCAGCGTGGCCGATGCGTGATCTTCCGCGTGCACAATGGTCCCAGAGCGCCAGTAGCTCAGACGGATAGAGCGGCTGCCTTCTAAGCAGCGGGTCGCGGGTTCGAATCCTGCCTGGCGCACTTTACGTCCCTGACCTGGGAAAACTCGCCTCACTGCGGCGGAGACCGGGCTGCTATGGCCAAGCAACTCGGTGCTACAGACGTTACTTTGGTGCCTGGTATCTCTGTAGCGCTCCCCCGTGTCAGAGGGAGTTACAGCATGACTCGTCCGGCTTCAAGCAACCTGAAGACCCCCTCCAAGCCGATTCTGAAGAATCCATTGCGTGCTTCGACCATGCCCCTGCTCGCACCCGCGGCGGCGCTTTCCGGGGAATCAGAAGGCTCCGGCGGCGACGCAGGGCAGCCTGCCGCGGAGGTTTCCGCGCAGCAGCTGCGGCAGATGCAGATAAGCGAGTTCAGCGCCTGGCTGCGGACGCAGACCAACAAGCACAGGCGCCCCTTCCAGGAGGAGACGATCCGCGGGTACGCCGAGACGGCCCGCGCGCTCGATCTCTGGATGGCCGAGCAGGAAGTCGACGGC
>DASYAD010000470.1:0-17786 GCA_036501515.1 Trebonia sp.
TACGGCATCCCGCTCGAGTCCTACGTCGCCAAGTTCACCAACATGCGGTTCGACCCGGCCGGCATGACCGACGACCCGGACATCCGCATCGCGACCTCGATGATGGACTACATCTTCCGCCGCCTCGCCCTCGACCACCTGTCCTACGAGCAGCGGGCCGAGCTCGGCATCCTGTCGGCCGCCGAGCGCGCCGCCGAGCTGGCCGGCCACGACCCGGCCTCGCTGGGGGACGACGTGGACCCGGTGGAACTGGCCCAGTCGGCGGCGGTGGAGAGCAGCGTCAGCACCGAGCGGCCGGTCCAGGCCGTGCCGTCTCCGGCGACGGCGACCCCGCCGTCCGCCGCCCCGGCCGCGCGCGGCGCAGTCGCGGGGCCGCATTCCACCGCCGAGCTCATCGAGTTCAAGCAGGGCAGGACGGCGGACGCCCCGCTGTGCCTGACCTGCGGCACCAAGATGCGCCCGGCCGGAAGCTGCTACGTCTGCGAAGGCTGCGGCTCGACCAGCGGCTGCAGCTGAATACGGGCCTCGTCCGGCTAGTAATTCACTAGCCCAGGAGGGGTGCAGTCGATGGACCGCACCCCTCCTGAGTGTTATCTGGACGCGGCTTGCCGTCTCCGCCCCGACCCGCGCATCCGTGCTGCACGGGGATGTGTTTTGTATCAAATGAATGATACGTTCAGGTCATGATGGCGCACGCCTCAAGGGCCGGCCTGCCAGGCTTGCCCTTCTGGATCCAGGCCCTGCTCGTACTGTTCTGGATAGGTATCCCCGTGGTTCTCCCGGTGCTGCTGGTCGGCACGACGGTGTGGTGGGCGACGCGCCGGGCCCGTCTTGATACGCCGGCCGGCCTGGTCCGCCGGGCCCGCCTAGCCCGGCTGGCCGGGCTAGCCGCGGGTCTCATCCTGGGTGTCCTGGCGGTCCAGCTCGGCCAGGTAGTGCTCGCACCGGCCTCGGTCGCCGTCGGGTACCTGTTCGGCCTGCTGACGGCCGAGTTGCTGTGGGTGCCTGCGCCCGCCGGCCCGCTGCGCGTTGCCGGCATCCAGACCCGGCATGTCCGCGGCTACCTACCGCGCTGGTCGGTTCCTGTGGTGCTTTCCGCTGGCGTTCTCGCCCTCGCCGCGCCGGTCGTGCTCGCCGTGCTGCCCGCGCTCCGCTACGGGCCGTGGCGTCCTGACGCACTGTATGCTCCCCAGGTCGTGCTGCCAGGAAGAGTGCTGCCGTGGCCGGCCGCTGCCTGCGTCCCGCCGGCGGCGCTCACCGCGCTCGCGCTTGTCGTCGGCGGTATCTCGCTGCGCCGGGTGGTTTTGCTGCCGCCGGTCGCGGCGGAGCGGCCCGGTTTGGACGAGGGCGCCCGTCGCAACAGCGCGCGGGCCGTGCTCGCTGCCGTGCTCGCGATCGAGCTGTTCGCCCTGGCGGCCCAGGCGATCCTGGCGAGCTGGGGCGTGCAAGTCCCTGGGCCCGTTGGCGGTCCTGCTGTCCTGATCTCGCGGATCCTGTTCTGGTACGGGATCGGCCTGGGTGTCGCGGCTGTCCTGGTGTGGTGCGTGCTGGGCTGGTGGAAGCGCCTCGCCGCCGAACCGCCTGCTGTCGCGCCGGCCGGCCCGGCTCCCGCATGAGCGCCGCGTCGGCTGCCCGCCCTGGATCGGGCCAGGCGGTGGCAGCGCTGCAAGTAGACGTGACGTCGCCGGTCCCGCCGTATGAGCAGCTGCGGGAGCAGATCGCCGGGCTCATCGCGACCGGGGTGTTGCAGGCGGGCCAGCGGCTGCCTCCGGTGCGCCAGGTCGCGGCCGACCTCGGCCTGGCTGGCGGCACGGTCGCCCGCGCCTACCGGGAACTAGCGCAGGCTGGCCTGGTCGAGGGCGGCGGCAGGCACGGAACCGTCATCCGGTCAGGCACCCGGACGCTGGCCGGCGATCAATCCGGCCAGCGGGCACTATCCGACGCCGCCGATCACCTCGCAGGCATCGCACGTGACCTCGGGGTCAGTGACGACGCCGTACTGGCCGAAGTTCGCAACGCACTGACGCGGATGGCGCCGCAGCGGGCTTGAGGAACTGACTCAGCGAGCGTTCGAGGTCCCGGAGCTCACCACAGCCGAACGGGCGCCTCGCCCGTGTAGTTGGTTTGTTCCATTGGCTAGCGGGCTCATGTGCCAACTTCGGCGTGATGTGATCGGCCAGTGGAGTTTCAGCACCACCGCCAGCCGGCGGGCGGTGACCAGCGGCCGCCAGTCGCTGATTCAGCCGACGAGAACGCGATCGTCGCGGAATTCGCCCGGGTGTACCAGTCGGCGATATCAGCGCGCTGGTCGCCCTGCTGATCGACGACGTCTTCATGTCGATGCCCCCGGTTCCTTACGAAATACGAGGGCAGGGATCTCGTGGCCCGCTTCTGCGCGGGCTTGTTCAGCGCCGCCCGGACGGTTGAGCTGGTGCCGGCCCGCGCCAACAGGCAGCCGGCGTTCGGTGCCTACTTGAGCGCGCCCGCCGGTCCCCGGCGGGCGACCGGATTTGTGCGACCAGCCGGCTCGACAGCAGCATGCTCCCGTGGTTCGGGCTGCCGCTCTCGCTGCCGGGCCGGTAACGCAGGCCACCGGCCCGTTTTGCCGCGATCTGGCCCGGAGGCTCAGGCCTTCGCGCCGACGACGGAGCCGCCGCTGACAGCGATGAAGCGATCGGGGCGGATCGTGATGATGACCCGCACGTCTCCGTCGGTGATCGGGTACACGTTGCCGTACCGGCGCTGCAGGGACTGGTAGAACTTCGCCCCCTGGTCGGCCTCGATGCTCTCGACCGTGCCCCGGACCTCAAGGAAGCGGTACGGGTCGTCAGGGTCGACGATGGACAGCGCCACCCGCGGCTCGTTGGCCAGGTTGGCGAATTTCTGCCTGGTGCTGGTGTGCGTCAGGCGGATCCGCGACCCGTCCCAGTCGAACCACATCACGCTGCTCTGCGGAGAGCCGTCGGGCCGGACCGTCGCCAGGTGAGCGAAGGTCGGCTTTTCGAGCAGGTCCGCGTGACTGGCGGGCACTTCAGCCATCGGGTGTCTCCTTACGTGCCGTCTGTCGGTCGCTGTCCCGGTAACACTGTCCTATCAGCACCGTCAGTTCGGGTTGCCGCCGGTACGGCTCGGCTAGGTCACTGTCAGCAGTGTCTTGCCCGTGGCGGCCCTGGCTTCGATCGCCGCGTGGGCGTCCGCGGCCAGTGCCAGGTCCAGTTCCTGACCGATGACCGGCCGGACTCGGCCCGCCGCGGCTTCGCTCAGGATGTCCCGCACCAGCGCCGTGTTCTCGGCCGCGCTCAGCGGCGCGGCGCGCCGCACGCTGACCCGGTGTTCGTCCGCCAGCTCGGCGGACACGGGCGTGAACCGGCCGCTGGCCATGCCGAACGGGCAGAACCGGCCGCCGGGGCGGAGCAGGCCGAACGCGGCCAGGCCCGTATCGCCGCCCACGCCGTCGAATACCACGTCCACATCGCCGGCCGCCTCCCGGACCTGGTCCGGCCAGCCGGCCTCGCCGTAGCTGACCGTCACCGCGGCCCCCAGATCGCGTGCCACCGCGAGCTTGGCCTGGCTGCCGGCGAGGGCGACGACACGGGCGCCGGCATTACGGGCGAGCTGAACCAGCAGTGTCCCGACGCCGCCCGCGGCCGCTTCGACGAGGACGGTGTCGCCCGCCTGAAGCCGCGCCCTGGCCACCAGGGCGAGCGCCGTGCGCCCGTCCGCTAGCAGCGCGACCGCGTTGCGCAGCGGCACGCCGCCGGTGACCTCGACCAGCTGCCCGGCCGGCGCGACCGCGCGTTCCGCGTAACCTCCGGTGCCGGACAGGCTGGTGACGACCCGGCGTCCGGTGAGGCCCCGGTCGACTCCGAAGCCGACCTCGGCGACGGTGCCGCCGACACCGTTGCCGAGGACCGCGGGCAATGCCGGGAGCATCGCCCGGCTAGGCGGGTTGCCTGCCCGGACCTGCGTCTCGACGAACGTCACGTTGGCGAACTCGACATCGACCACCACTTCTCCCTGGCCTGGCCGGACGTCAGCGCTCTCGGTCAGTTTGAGCACCCGCGGGGGACCGAACTCCCGCATAACCACGGCACGCATGATGGCGCCTCCTTATTCGGAGTGATTCTGTCCGACTAAGACTCTATCGGAATGAATCGCTCCGACTAGGGCTACAGTGACAAGAGTGACCTCACGTTCGCTCAGCCCGCGGTCGGCCCGCGGCCGGCAGGCCGAGGCCAGGCGCAACGACCTGGCGGTGCTTGAGGCCGCACGCGACGTCTTCGCCGCTCTGGGGGCGGACGCGCCGGTCTCGGCCGTGGCCGGGCGCGCCGGGGTCGGCATGGGCACGCTCTACCGCCGCTACGGAAGCAAGACCGAACTGCTGCAGCGCCTGTGCGTGCTGTCGATGGAGCAGTCGCTTCAGGCGGCCGATGACGCGCTGGCAACCGCCGACCCGTGGGCCGGCCTCAGCGGCTACGTCCGGGCCTGCATCGAGCTGCGATCCGGGGCCCTGGCCGCGCTGGCGGGGCAGATCGAGACCACCGCCGAGATGTGCGCGGTGGCCAGGCGGAGCCTGGCTCGCACGGCCGAAATCGTCGCCCGGGCCCAGCTCGCCGGGCGGTTGCGGGCGGACGTCACCGCCCTGGATATCACTTGGCTGATCGAGCAGTTCAGCCGTCGCTCGCCTGCTCAGGTGGATCGAGAGGAAGAGGACAACGTGCGGGCCCGGCTGGTGGCTATCGCCCTGGACGGGCTGCGCGCCCCGGCCTGCGGAGACCTGCCGGGCCGGCCGCCGAGCCGGGAGCGCTACGTGAACCGCTGGTCACGCGGACCGGAGGTCACGGCCAGGGATTAAGGAACGAGGAGTGGCCGTCCGAGCACCGCCCGGGCTTCGAGCAGCCGGTGTGCCCGGACCACTTCGGTCAGCGGAAGCGTGGTTTCCGTGGCCGGTCGCAGCGTGCCCGCCGCGAACAGCCGGGTGAGCTCGGCGATGTCCGCGCGGGCCTGCTCCCTGGCGGCCGCGCGCCATGCGAGCAGCGAGAAACCGGATACCGTCTTCAGCGCGAACAAGTTGGTGACCGGCACGCTGGTCAGGTCGCCCGCGGAGGCGCCGTAGGCGACCACGCGGCCGAACGGCGCCAGCAGCCCGATGGCCTGGTGCAGCAGCTGACCGCCGACCGCTTCCAGGATCACGTTCACGCCGCCAGGCGCGGCGAGCCGCACCTGGCCGGCCCAGTCAGCCCGGGTGTGGTCGACGACGATGTCCGCGCCGAGTTCCTTGAGGAAGTCGAGCTTGGCCGCCGATCCCGCGGTGGCGATCACCGTGTCCGCGCCCTTGATCCTTGCGAGCTGCACGGCGAGATGGCCGATGCCGCCGGCCCCGGCCGTGACCAGGACGGTTTCCCCCGGTTGGAGGCGCCCGGTGCGCAGCGCGCCGAGTGCCACCGCCCCGGCCGTCGGGAGCAGGCTGGCGGCGCCCGCGCTCAGTCCGGCAGGCGCGTCCGCCAGCCAGTCGGTGTCGGCGACCACGTAGTCGGCGCAGCCGTCCTCGAGCAAGACCGCCACCCGGCGCCCGCCCAGCGCCGCGTCGGTGTTAGGACCGACCTGCTCAACGGTCCCGACCACGTCGCCGGTCAGTTTGCCTGGCAGCGGCCGGTAGTAGATCGAGCCGGCGGTGGTCTCGCGCCGGATCTGGACGTCGACGTAGTTGAGGCCGACCGCCTCGGTGCGGATCAGCACCTGGCCGGGACCGGGAGCGGGGATATCAGCCTCTTCGATCGCCAGGACCTCGGGGCCGCCATGGGAGTGGTAGCAAACCCGTCGCATGATTAGTCTCCTGATTGCAGTCGCATCGCAGGTGCCCAGGGGCAGAGTGCCCACGGGTAGGGCGGCCACGGGCAGGGCGGCCAGAGGCAGAGTGCCTGGGGGCAGACCGCCTGGCAGCAGACTGCCCATGGGCGGGCCGCTCGGGCGGCCACCCGAGCGGCCCGCCCGGGTAAAGTGGACCGAAGGTCAACTTGATGAGAACGATACTGGACCGACGGTCAAGTTGTCTAGATGGAGACGTGTCCCGATGAACGAGGGCAGGCGCGAGCGTGCCGACGCGATCCGCAACCGGCGCGCGATCCTCGCCGCCACCGAGAAACTCCTGGCTCGTCACCGGCCGCAGGACATCTCGATGGAGCAGGTCGCGGCTGCCGCCGGCGTTGGCAAGGGCACGGTTTTCCACCGCTTCGGCAACAGGAGCGGCTTGATGCGCGAGCTGATGATCGAGCGCGCGCGGGCGCTCGAAGAGGCGGTCGCGACTGGTCCGCCGCCACTGGGAGCCGGGGCACCGGACCGGGAGCGGCTGCTGGCGTTTCTTGACGCGATTGTCGAGGTGGTCAGCCGCAATAAGAGCCTGATGGCCGAGCTCGCCCACTCGGCCGCGGCCGAGCCGCTGGTCAGGGAAGCCAGGGAAACCAAGGAAGCAGGGCGAGAGCGCGACGACCATCCCGTCTACAGGTTCTGGCATGGTCACATCAGCGTCCTGATCGCCACGCAGCGGCCAGAAGCCGACGCGGAGCTGACCGCGCACCTGATGCTCGGTGCCCTGCACAGCGAGCCCGTGCTTGCTCAGCTGGCCGACCAGGGTCCGAAGCGGCTTACTGCCGCCATGCGCGCCCTGGCCTGCGCGGTGCTCGACGCTCCAGGTGACTGACGGCCTAAGCCGGTGCCGCGTCACCCGCTCAGGTGAATGCTAATCGAAGATGTGTTTGACATCAAGATCGAACCTACCTAAGGTATCGTCATCAGTGTCTATCCGCAGGAGGGCAACGATGCGACGTGCTGAGCCAGCAAGCTCGTTCGACCAGGACCTGAGCGCCCGCCAGGGAGAGATCGTCCAGGTCATCGAGGATTCCGTGCGGAGCAACGGCTACGTGCCCAGCCTGCGGGAGATCGGCCAGGCGGTGGGACTCGCGAGCACGTCGAGCGTCTCGTACCAGTTGTCGGTTCTGGCCAAGAAGGGGTACCTGACCCGGGAGGCCGGCCGGCCGCGTACGGCCGTCATCCGCACCCCTGGCCAGCGCCAATTCGATACCGGGATGCCCGAGAGCGGCCGGCCCGATACCGGGTCAGCCGGGCCCGGACCGGTCAGCCCGGCGATCCTGGCCGGCCTGGCGTCGGTGCCGCTAGTCGGGCGGATCGCGGCGGGGCGCCCGATCCTCGCCGACGAGTCCGTCGAAGAGGTCATACCGCTGCCGAAGCAGCTGGTCGGCGACGGGAACCTGATCATGCTGCGGGTCGTCGGTGAATCGATGATTGACGCCGCCATCACCGACGGCGACTGGGTGGTCGTCCGCCGGGAGACCGACATCGAGAACGGCGACATCGTCGCCGCCATGATCGAAAGCGATACGTCATCCGACCGCGAGGCGACGGTGAAGACGTTCAAGAAGGTTGACGGGCACATCTGGCTGATCCCGCATAACCCCGCGTTCTCGCCGCTGATGGCCGACCGGGCGGAAATAATCGGCCGGGTCGTTTCCGTGCTGCGGCGGCTCTGACCGGGTCCCTCTTTAAGCCCGGATTAAAGCGCACGCGGCGTAGCCCGGCCGGCCCAGCTGAGCTGGTGCAGTGTCCATCCTTTGCCCGTCGCGTCGAGCGGCCGGGTCGCCGCGGTGAACACCTCGGCCGCACGCCGATAGGACATCCGGGCCTGGCCGGTCGCCAGGCACACGTCGGCTGCCCGGCGCACGTCAGCTGCCCGCCGCACGTCAGTCGACGCGGCCCGGACGGTCGCCCGTCGTCCGGTGAGGAACACCGGACCCCAGGTCCGTCCCGCCAGCAGCCAGCGGAGCAGGTCGCTGGTTCCCGCCCGCCATTCGATGTCCGCCCGCTGAGCCGGGGCGCTGGAACGGGCTCTGACCCGGTGCCGTGACAGGTCGAGTTGTCCCGCGTCCAGCGCCAGGACCTCGGCCGCGGGCGCGCCCGAGTCGTGCAGCATCCGCCACAGCGCGTGCTCCCGCAGGCTCGCGGGCAGCAGGAAAAGCGCCTCGACCTGCGCAGTGCTCAGCGGCCCGCGGCCGGTCCCTGGCCGCTGGCAGTGCAGGCTGGCGGCTGGGTCCGCGCGGATCCAGCCGAGCTCGCGCCACCAGCCGGCCGCGCTGCGCAGTGCAGACAGCTCGCGGTTGGCGGTGCGCGGGCCCGCGGCCGCGGTCCTGGCGGCAAAGCCCGCGGCTAGCCGGTCCCTGGTACCGGGGTCGTCGAACAGGGCGAGGGGGACACGCGGCGGAGCCGCGCCCCGTCGCCGCGCGCCTTCGGGGACCGGCTTGCCGACCAGCGGCCAGGCCCAGCCGGCCAGCGATATCTGGTACACCCGGCGCGACGCGCCGCTGAGCGCGGACTGGTCGAGGTACTGATCCACGGCGACCGCGTACTCCACTGGCACCGGCAATTCCATGTCACCATCATAGCCTTACCCGCATTCGTATTTACTGCGGCAAGAACGGGCCGGTGCTATTGCGGTTTTGCTTTTTGCGACAAGTATTTGGCATGGTAGACGACATGCGAATACCGGGAATGAATTCACTGAATTACCGCAGTAAATTTCAGGCCGGAAAGTTTGGCGTCTTGTCGGAGCGCAACTTCCGGCGCTTTTACGCTGGCTATTCGGCGTCGCTGCTCGGCAGCCAGCTGTCGTCCGTGGCGATCGCCTTCGCCGTGCTCGGCGAAGGCGGAACGCCCACCAGCCTCGGCGTGGTGTTCGCGGCCGGCATCGTCCCTGTGGTCTTGCTCCTGCTCGGCGGGGGCGCGTTCGCCGACCGGCTGGGCCGCCGGACCGTGATGCTGGGCGCCGACTTGAGCCGGTGCGCGGCTCAGGGCGTCCTCGCGGCTGGCCTGTACCTGGGGCATCCGCCGCTGTGGCTGTTCGTGGCCGCGGCGGTGGCCGTCGGCGCGGGCGACGCCTTCTTCCAGCCGGCCCTGTCAGGGCTTCCAGTGCAGCTCGCGCCGCCCGGCCGCCTCGGCGACGCGAACGCGCTGCTCGCACTGGCCGCCCCCGCCGCCCAGGTTGCGGGGCCGGCCCTGGCCGGCCTGCTGATCGCGGTGACCGGCCCGGCCACGGCGATCGCGGCCGACGCGGCCAGTTACGCGGTGAGCGCTGCCGCCCTCGCCGCGCTGCGCTTTCCCCCAGCCGGCCGGGTGCCCTCCCGGTCGCTGCCGCGCGAGCTGGCCGACGGCTGGGCGGAATTCACCGCGCATACCTGGCTGTGGGCGGGCACTGTCCAGTTCGCGCTGTTCAACCTGCTGACCTGGGGGCCGTACCTGGTCCTCGGCCCGGTCATGGCCCGTGACTACCTCGGCGGCGCCGGCGCCTGGGGAGCGATCCTGGCCTGCTACGGCGGCGGTGCGGTGCTCGGCGGACTGCTCGCACTCGGCCGTCGTCCCCGGCGTCCGCTGGCGGCCGCCACAGTGGCCACGCTGGGCTTTCCGCTCCCGCCGCTCGCCCTCGCCTTGCGGCTTCCAGTCCTCGCCGTAGCGGGCGCGGCCCTGCTGGCCGGGCTCGGTTCCGCGCTCGGCGGCGCGTTCAGTGCGACGGTGACGCAGCAGCAGGTGCCCGCCGAGTCGCTGTCCAGGGTGGCGGCGTTCAACATGGTCGGCGCGTTCGCCTTCGGTCCGGCCGCCTTCGCCGCCGCTGGCCCGGTGGCGGCCGTGATCGGCCCGCGCACGGTGCTCGGCTTCGGCGCCGCCTGGGCGGTACTCGGCACGCTGGCCGTCTTCGCGGTGCCCGCAGTCCGGAGCGTCACCTGGAAGGACTGAGCGGGTGCGCTCCCCTGGCATCCGCTCAAGACAAGCCGAGGACGTCAGCCCGGACAAGCAGAGGACGTCAGGCGACCCGGACGGTCGAGGCGCGCGGCCCGACCCCGGCTGGTTTCCCCCAGTCGGGCCCGATCGCGGCGGGCCGCATGAACAGCGCGTCGAGCTCGACCATCCGCAGCCCGTCGGACGACTGGAAAAAGGGCTCGAACGCGACCGGCGTGAACCCGCCGGCCATGATCAGGTCCATCACCGTGGTCATCCCTGGCTGGTCGCGGTAGATCGGCTGCGCCGCGAGCTCGACGAGGACGGCCGCCACCGACGGGGCCAGGCCCTGAGCCCCCGCGCCGCGCAGCACTTCCGCGTCGTAACCCTGCGTGTCCGACTTGAGCAGCACCCGCGGCTCCGCGATTCCCGCGACGGCGCCGGGATACTCCTTCTCCAACGTCGACAGGGTGACCGTGGCGGTCCCGGTCCCCGCCATGATCGGCAACTGTTCCTCCACGCCGGGCAGCGCCTCGAGCAGCGAGTCGAGTACTGGTCCCTTGTGCAGGTTCAGTTCGGCCTCGCCAGGCTCGCTCGACAGCGCGACCGGCCGGACGGTCCAGTCCGGGTCGCGTTCGGCGGCGGCCTGGATGACGGGCAGGACGCTGGGCGAGGGTTCGAACGAGATGATCCGCCCGGTGTACCCGAGCTCGCGCAGGCGCTTCGCGAACAAACCGCGGTTGCCGCCAACGTCGATGACGCAGTTAATGCCGCGCGACTGGAGCACTTCTGAGAGGGCCCAGTCGATCACGCCGACCTCCGGCCGGTGTGGCCAGCGGCTTACGTCAATCCCTACGCGATGCAACAAGCGCCGCGCATCCATCAGTAGCTTCATAAGTCCCAGAACGTAACATGATGGTTATCAAAGGAGGCAAGAATCCCCGTAACCCAACGCTATGAGTACCTTCTTCAACCTCTGCTTTTGCTCTCAAGGCCGGCGGCCGCCGGTTCTCGAGCCTGATGCCGCCGGTTCTCGAGCCTGATGCCGCCGCCTCTCAAGGCGGGCAACCGCCCGTTCTCAGGGTCGGCAGCGGCCGGCTCTCAAGGCCCCCGGCCGCCGGCTCTCAAGCCAGTGCTGCCGGTACGGAAGATGCGCGCCGGGCATTCACGCGGCAGTAACAAGGGATGCACACTTGTGTTACCCGGGCTGCGCATATTGACTGCTGTCATGGCTGGCCCCCCCGCCAGGCCAGCCATCGACGATGGTCAGCAAGGAGAATCGCCCGTGTCCTCAGCCGCCCTGCGCGACGGCCTGCTCGCCGTGCCCGTGATCGACATCTCCAGCTTCCGGATGCCCTACGCGGACGCGGCCGCCCGCTCCGATGTTGTCCGCCAAGTCGACGCGGCCGCCCGGAATACCGGCTTTATGCAGATCACCGGACACGGTATTCCCGCAAGTACGCTGAGCGAATTCACCGCTGCCACGGACGCTTTCTTCGCCCTGGACGCGGCGGCCAAGGCGAAGTACCGCTGCCCGCCCGGTATCAACCGCGGCTACTCGCCGCCGAAGGCGGAGTCGCTGGCCGGCAGCCTGGGACTGGCCACGGCGGCGGACTTGTTCGAGGCGGTCAACGTCGGCACGTCCGCGGCCGACTTTCCCGGGCTCGACCTGCCAGCCGGCAGTTACCCAGCCAATGTCTACCCGGCGGCGGAGCTCCCCGGGTTCGAGGCCGTGGTCACGGCCTGGTTCACGGCGGCGGGCCGGGTGGCCAGGACGATGGTGCGGATCTTCGGGGTGGCGCTCGGCGGGCGGGAGGATTTCTTCGCGGAGTTCACCGGGCACTCGATCGACGTGCTGCGGATGAACAACTACCGCCTGCCGGCGCCCGGCGCCGAACTTGAACCCGGTCAGCTCGGCATGGGCGCTCACACGGATTACGGCATCGTGACCGTGCTGTGGGCAGACCGCGTGCCCGGCCTCGAGATTCACGGCGCCGACGGCGGCTGGCACCCGGTGATGCCAGCCGGCGGCGCCCTGCTCGTCAACCTGGGCGACGCGATGGCCCGCTGGACGAACGAGGAATGGATGTCCACCCTGCACCGTGTCACCGCGCCCCGGCTGGGCGGCAAACTCGTTCCGAGGCGGTCAGCGGCCTACTTTCACGACGGCGACGTAGATGCCGTGATCGAGCCGCTGCCCAGCTGTGTCACCGCCGCCAACCCGGCCAGGTACGAGCCGGTAACGGTCGGCCAGCACCTGGCCGCTAAGCTGGCGGGCTCGCGCGCTGGCCAGCTCAACCCGCATGCCGCGCGTGAGGTCGCCCGCCTCCGCTCGCCCTAATGCGCCCGCGAAAGACACAGCGAACCCGTAGCCTGTGACAGCGGACTATGCCGTGGGTGAGGCAGATCGGAACCGAGAACGGCTGCCTTCCGGGGAAAAGGCCCCCCGCAACATCCCCGGCGCGTGCCCGATGGAAAGGCAACTGGTAGCGGACATTGCACACCGACACCCCAGGCCTTGCCGACCCGTCAAGGCCTCAGGCCGAGCCGGACGGCGAGGCGGGTAAGAGCAAGCTAGGGCGGGGGATCGCCCGCGGCGCGCTGATCGTCGCATCGCTTACCGCGCTCTCCCGCGTGCTCGGCCTGCTCCGCACCGTGGTGTTCTCGCAGACCGTCGGGTCCGGCTGCCTCGGCACCGCGTACGTCACCGCCAACCAGGTGCCGAACCTGATCGTCGAGCTTGCCATCGGCGGCGCGCTGTCCACCGCGATGGTGCCGGTGCTGGCCCGCGCCGCGAACAGGGCCGCGATCGACCCGCGGGCCAAGGGGCACGTGGAGCAGGTCTCGTCGGCGCTGCTCACCTGGTCGGTAGTGATCCTGCTGCCGGTCACGGTGGCGATCGCGCTGGCCTCGGGCCCGATCTCGGGACTGCTGAACCCGGTCAACCCGAACGCGGACTGCTCGCACGCCGACATGATCCGGGTGACCAGCTTCATGCTGGTCTCCTTCGCGCCGCAGATCCTGCTCTACGGCTTCTCGGTGGTGATGTTCGGGCTGCTGAACGCCTACCGGAAGTTCGGTGCGGTCAGCCTCGCCCCGGTGCTCGGCAACGTGGTGACGATCGCCTCTTACCTTGTGTTCGCGTCGCTCGACCACAACGCGACGCTGGCCAGGACGCCGCTGACGGCCAACCTGGTGCTGTCAGTCGGCACCACGATGAACATCGGCATGATGGTCCTGGTGACGGTGCCGTCCACCTGGCGGCTGCGGCTGCGCTGGCGCCCCACGCTGCGGTTCCCGCCCGGGGTGTTCGCCCGGGCCGGAGGACTTGCCCTGGTCGGGGTGCTCGAGTTCCTGGCCGCCGACATCTACAGCGTGGTCACCATCGACCTGGCCAACGGGCGCGGCGACACCGGCGCCCTCGTTCTCGTGAACTACGGGAACCTGGTGTTCACCGCCATGTGCTCGGTGCTGCCGCTGGCGATCATCACCAGTGCCCTGCCCGTGCTCTCCGCGACCGACGGCGACGTATTCGACCGGACGAGCGCCGGGTCGACCCGGGCGGTCGTGCTGATGTCCTGGCTCAGCACCGCGATCATGATCGCGGTAGCGCTGCCCGCCGCGCACGTGCTGACCAAGCAGCCGGACCAGGTGACCCAGCTGGCCGAGTCGTTCCTGCTGTTCGCGCCCGGTATCGCGGGGTTCGCGGTGGTCACCAACTTGTCCCGGGTGCACTTCGCCATGGGCAAGCTCAAGGTGGCGGGCATCGGCCTGGTCGTGCAGCAGCTGTTGCCCGCGGCGCTGTCCTTCCCTGTCGTGCTGCTCGCGCCGCCGCGGCTGACCGTCGCCGGGCTCGCGCTGGCGAGCAGTGTCGGGCAGCTCGCGGTGGTCACCCCGATGGTGATCGCCACCAGGCGGATGCGGGGTCCGGCCGCCGTGGCGGGCGTCACCCGCGCCTACCTGGCCGGAATCGCCGCCGCGGCCGCCGGGGCGGCCGCGGGCCTCGCGGTCACGCTGGTCATGCCCGGCGGGAGCAGCCTCGTCGAGGTGGGCGCGGGGATCGTCGCCACCCTGCTGGCGATTGTGGTCTTCGGAGTGGTGACGTACACCCTCGACCCGGGCGATCTGCGGGCGGTGGCCGGGCGGCTGCGGCGTTATTTCCGGGGCCGTCAGTAGGCTTTCGTGGAGAAACGCTGGATAATGGGCGGTGTGTACCCGCAGGACGTGGCGATCCGGCCGGTGGAAGAGAATGACCGGCCCACCGTCGAGTGGCTGACCACCCAGTTGTGGGGTGCGGCCGAGGTCGTCGTGCACGACGGGGTGTTCTATCCGGCCAGTCTGCCCGGCTTCATCGCCGAGCGCGCGGGGCGCATCGCGGGCCTGGTCACGTTCGAGGTACGGCAGGGTGTGCTCGAGATCGCCACGATCAACGCCCTCTCCCGTCACCAGGGCATCGGCACCATGCTCATTGAGGCGGTCAGGGCTGAGGCCAAGCGCCTTGGCTGCCACCACGTCACGCTCACCACGACCAACGACAACATTGGCGCGCTGCGCTTCTACCAGCGGCGCGGTTTCCGGCTGGCGGCCGTCCGCCCGGGCGCGGTGGACCGCAGCCGGCAGCGTAAACCGGAGATTCCGCGCACCGGTGATTTCGGCATTCCGTTGCGTGATGAAATCGACCTCGCCTGTCCCGTCTAAAAGCGTGCCACCTAGAAAATTCAAAATCGCTATCCCGAACGTAAGCGGCTTCCCCTGGTACCTCACCTGCACTCTTACGGCACAGATGAAGCAGGCCACGGGCGCCACAGACGCAACGCGTCCGCGCGCGTGCTGTCGCCCGCCCCGCCGAATGCGCTATACAGGGATTTACCACTGTCCGAGGGAGCACGATGTTGCCACCCGTTAGGGTCCGAACAGCGGGGGACGAACCCGTACCGGTGGTCGACGGCGTCCACGCGGCGATCGGTCGCGCCCCCCTGCTCGTACGGCCGGTGCTGACGGTGCTCTCCGTGGTCCTGCTGCCCTGGCTGCTGGCCCCGATTTGCGTGGTGCGCGGTGTCCGCACCGCGATGGCCTCGGCTTACGTGGCCGCGTTCTGGGCCTGGCTCTACTTCCTCATCAGCCTCAACCGCCTGAGCACGCAGCCGGCCGCGACCGCGCCCGGCGTCCCCCAGGCGCACACGATGCCGGGCGCCTGGCTGCTCGCCATGCTCGCGAGCCCGTTCCTGGTCGCGGCGCTGGCCAACGTCAGGCCGCTGTCACGGTGGTTCATCCCGTGCCGCACGGTGGCCTGGTCGCTGCTGTGGTCGGTGCCGGTGGTGTTCATCATCGTGCAGGCCTCGCCACAGAACACGATGTTCGCGGTGGTCGCCATCTGGGTGATCGCAGCCGCGCTTATCGGCTGGCGGTCGGCCAAGGGGTCGCAGGAGGCGCGCATGTTCGGCCCGGACGGCCCGCTCGCCGCCCGTGCCGCGGCGGGCGCTCAGCCGCCTCCGCCCGCTCCGGCGGGGCCGGCCCCGGTGGCTAACGGCCGCCGTACCGGGCCCGTGCCGCGCGGCGGCCCCGGCGGCCACTCTCCAGCGCAGTACAGCACCCGCGCGCAGGGCGTCGCCCAGGTCTACGCGGACCACGCGACCCGCGAGCCGCAGCCGTCCGCCGCCGCGGCCGCTAAGCCGCAGATCACGCCGGAGGAAGCGCTCGCGGAGCTGGACGCGATGATCGGCCTGGCCCCGGTCAAGGAACAGGTCAGGTCGATCGCGGTGTCAATCGAGGCGGCCCGCCGCCGCGCCGTGGCCGGCTTCGGTACCGACAAGCCGATGCGGCACTTCGTGTTCCTCGGGCCGCCAGGTACCGGCAAGACGACGGTAGCCCGGGTGATCGGCAAGATCTTCTACGCCTTCGGCCTGCTCGACACGCCCGAGGTAGTGGAGGCACAGCGTTCCGACCTAGTCGGCGAGTACCTGGGCGCGACCGCGATCAAGACCAACGAGCTGATCGACTCGGCCCTCGGCAAGGTGCTGTTCATCGACGAGGCCTACAGCCTGGTGAACGAGGGCGACGGGCAGAGCGACCGGTTCGGCGCCGAGGCGGTGCAGACGCTGCTCAAGCGAGCCGAGGACGACCGCGAGAACCTCATCATTATCCTGGCCGGCTACGAGAAGCAGACCGAGGCGTTCCTCGCCACGAACCCTGGCATGGCCTCGCGCTTCGCGACCCGCATCAAGTTCCCCACCTACTCGACCGAGGAGATGCTCGCGCTGGCCGAGACGCAGCTGCGGGCCAGGGGAGAAGGCCTCACCGTCGAGGCGCGCCCGGTGCTGTGGCGGATGCTCGACGGCGTGGGCCGCCGCCGGATCACCGACGAGCTCGGCAACGGCCGGTTCGTCAGGACGCTGCTGGAAAAGGCAGGCCAGGCGCGCGATGTCCGGGTGATGGGCGCCGGCGGCGACCCGCAGGCCGAGGACCTGATCACGATCGGCGGGGCCGACCTGGAGCGGGCGTTCTCCGAGCTGACCTCACGGCTGCGCGGCTACGAGGACACCCCGACGCTGGAATCCGCGATCGCCGAGCTCGACGAGCTGGTCGGCCTCGAGCCGGTCAAGCAGCAGGTGCGCGCGATCGCGGCCCAGCTGCGGGTGGCGAAGCTGCGCGACCGTCAAGGTCTGACCAGTCAGCCGCCGGCCAGGCACTTCGTGTTCACCGGGCCGCCCGGCACGGGCAAGACCACCGTGGCCCGGATCCTCGGCCGTATCTTCGCCGCGCTCGGCCTGCTCGTCCGGCCCGAGGTGGTCGAGGCGCACCGCGCGGACCTGGTCGGCGAGCATCTCGGCTCGACCGCGATGAAGACCAACCGCCTAGTCGACTCCGCGCTCGGCGGCGTGCTGTTCGTCGACGAGGCGTACTCGCTGCACAACGAGGGCTACTCGGGCGGCGACGCGTTCGGCGCGGAGGCGGTGCAGACGCTGCTCAAGCGGGCCGAGGACGACCGCGACCGGCTGGTGATCGTGCTGGCCGGGTACCCGGCCGACATGGAGCGCTTTCTCCGGTCGAACCCGGGGCTCGCCTCCAGGTTCAGCACCAGGGTCACCTTCCCGAGCTACACCGCCAAGGACCTGTCGCGCATCGCCGTGATCCACGCCGAGCAGGCGGGCGACGCCTTCGAGCCCGAGGCCATCCGGGTCGTCGAGCAGATCTTCGCCCAGGCCGAGCGGGCCGGCATGATCGACGAACTCGGCAACGGGCGCTTCGCCCGCTCCCTGTTCGAACGCGCCTGCGCCTGCCGCGACGTCCGCGTCGTCCGCCTCGGCGAGTCGGCCACGGCCGCCGACCTGACCACCCTGACAGCCGACGACGTCCGCGGCGCCTACGCAGACCTAACGGTCTAACCCCGCGCTCCACTTACCCCCCACGCCACCCCGCGCCCCGGAACTTCCCCACGCGTCCGGCGTGCCCGCGTTTTGCCTGTGCTCCCGTGCCTTGGTTGTTCTCCCGCAGCTCCGCGTGCTCCCGCGCCTCGGACGTGCTTCCGCTCCTCCGCGTGGTTCCGCGTCTCCGCGCGTGCTTGCGTGCCTCGGACGTGCTCCCGCGCCTCCGCGTGGTTCCGCGCCTCCGCGTGGTCCCGGGCCTCGGACGTGCTCCCGCGCCTCCGCGTGGTTCCGCGTGGTTCCGGGCCTTGGGTGTGCTCCCGCCCCTCCGCGTGGTTCCGCGCCTCCGCGCGTGCTCCCGCGCCTCCGCGTGGTCCCGCGCCTCGGGTGTGCTCCCGCGCTTTGGGCGCGCTCTGTGAGTCTCGGGGGTCGCGCGCCTTCCCTGACTCGCGGGCCCCTCACGGCCCACCTGTTTCAGAGCGTCGGCCTCCGAAGGCTACCGCAGGCAACTCAGCAGGCCAGACTGGAAGATCTTGGATATTTTTCGGGCTATAACACACATTTGTTTCCAACTAGATAAAAGTTTCCATAGCAGTCGCCCCGTCCGCAACTTCTGCCACTTGCGGCGTGGGCAGGCCA
>DASYAD010000471.1:0-20962 GCA_036501515.1 Trebonia sp.
AGGTGCATCCAGCCGCGCAGCAGCGGTTTGACGGGAACGGCGACATCAACTGCAGTCACGAGGACCTCCCCCGCCGGCTCGCGCCCCGCAGGTCCAGGTCAGACCGCAGCCGACGGCCGGTGGTAGACCTCAATCTAGCTGCACGAACAAGCCTGGCTGACACTTCTGGAATTTCAACGCCCCAGCGTCCTGCCGGAACGTTTCGGGCGACAATGGGGCCTGACTGGGAGCTAACTCGGTTCCGCCCGCGAAGGTGAACAGCCGCTGGCCCGGCACCAGCGGGGCGGGCTCGCCCGTTAGCCGGTGCGTGCCCACCGACATGAAGCCGTCGTGGCTGGTGTCGAATGCCTCCTCGTGGAAGCCCGCTTCCGCGAACCAGGACCGGATCACCGGGGTCAGGTCGGGCGAGCCGCGGTGCCTGGTCCACAGGACCAGCGCACCGGGTGCGCACAGGCTTGGGAGCGCAGCGACCGTGGCCTGGATGTCGGTGCCGGTGATGTTGCCAAAGATGCCGCATGCCACGACTACCTGGGCGGGCACCGCGCCTGCGCAGGCATCGGTCACCCCGGCGTCTGCCTGTAGCGCCTCGACTCCGGCCAGCCCAGCCGCCTGCGCCGCCCGCCGTGCGAGCCCGACGTTCCGCCCGTCCAGCTCAACCAGCCGTGCACGCACGTCGTCGCGGCGCGGATGTCCGGTCAGCCCGCCGATCACGTCCCGGCCCTGCCCAGCACAGAGGCTGATCAGGCGGACGTCCCCGGTGGGCGCACGGTCAAGCTCGGCGCGCAGGTGTCCCCGCACGAGTTCCCCCCGCCGCGAGAGCAGTGAGCCTGGATCGTCGTAGCCCCGGTGCCACTCCACCCAGTCGCGTTTTGCCACCCTAAGACCTTACGGTCTGACGTCAGCCGCCATCAGAGCCGCATGTCTCGCCTAGCGTCGCCCTGTCCTGGGTTCCTGCCGACCCAAACCACCGGGCAACGGCTCAACCTGCACCAGGGGCTCGCAAGTGACTGATGTGACTCATCAGATGATTGTTATGGAAACTTTTATCTAATCGGAAACTCACATGTAAAATAGCCCGAAAAGTCTCCAAGATATTCGCCTCTGCCTGCGAAATTGGATTGCTGCGCATGCCGCCAGCCACGGCAAGCCCCACCACCCCACGAGCACGGTCAGCGAAGGGCGCGCTGGAGCCGGGCGGCTCCAGCGCGGAGGCAATCACGATGAGTAATGGCATACCGCAGACCGAGTCAGCGTGTGCGCCTTAAGGCCCGTATCCGTCTGCGTGTGCAGGTCATTGCTTAGCCAGGTCGGTGGGATCGCCGGGCCTGTCAGAGGTCAGCTGGTCCCGTCGCCGCCGGGCTGGGCGCCAGCCTCGAGGTAGCCGATGCTGAGCGTCGGGTTCGACGGGGACAGGGAGCACTCGCCGTAGCCGCCGGAGGCGGTGGGAAGCGAGATGAACAGGGCCGCCTTCTCGCCCGGCGGGTAGACCCGCAGGCCGCGGACCGGGACCGGCTTGCACTCCGAGGTCGGGATGACGGACGCGTCCACGATGTCGAGGGGGGCCGAGGCCAGCGCGCCCGGTGCCAGGGTGACGGTCTTCTGGGTGCCGCCGCCGGTGTTCGCCTGCCGTACGGCGGCGGCGCCGACCTGGTGGCCGTCCGCGCCCGCCACCCAGGACACACCCGGGTAGCCGTTGAGCGTGCAGGCGGTCGAACCGATGTTCTTCAGCTGAAGGCCGGTGTGGTTCTGGGACATGCCCGCGCCCGCGCCGCCGCCGACGCTGGCCTGGAGCTCAGCGGACGTACAGGCGGCTGGGCCGGCTACGGCCGTACTCGATCCGGAGCCGGCGGAGGTTGACCCGGTGCTGGCCGCGCTGGTGGTGCTCCCCGACGTGGCCGAAGAAGCGGCCGACGAGGAAGCCGGCGCGGCCGCCGATGATGACGAAGACGACGCACACCCGGCAGCCAGGGCCCCGGCGGCAAGCAACGGCATGACCAGCCAAGCGTTCTTCACAAGTTCTCCCCATCACGTACGGAACTGTCGATGCCCTACGCCCGTTAAGACGCCGCAGCACCTCACCTGGTTGGGACAGGTCAGGGGAGGGGTGCGGCCACGGCGCACGGCGGGCACGGTGGACGGCGGGCACCAGGCGGAGCGAGGCCGCGCGGTTACGAGCCGAGGTGCCAGGAGGCCAGGTAGGACTGCTGAGCCGGTGACAGGGAGTCGATCGTGGCGCCGAGGGCGGCGAGGACCAGGCGGGCGGCCTCGGCGTCGATGTCCGCGGGAACCCGGTGCACGCCGGGCGGGAGCTTTTCCTCGTTGCCCGCGAGCCAGGCGAGGGCCAGGGCCTCGATGCCGAACGCGAGGTCCATCACCTCGGGCGGGTGGCCGTCGGCGGCCACGACGTTGACGACCCGGCCCTCCGCGAGCAGCAGCAGGCGGCGGCCGTCGGCGAGTTCGTAGGCGTCGGCGTGCGGGCGGATGTCGGTGTCGACGGCGACCGCCATCGCGGACAGCGCCCTGACGTCGATCTCGACGTCGAAATGGCCGGCGTTGGCGAGGATCGCGCCGTCTCGCATCACCGCCAGGTGCTCGGCGGTGATCACCTCGGCCGAGCCGGTCGCGGTAATGAAGATCTCGCCCAGCGGCGCGGCGTCGGCGATGGGCAGCACGCGGAAGCCGCGCAGCACCGCGTCGAGCGCCCGCACGGGGTCGACTTCGGTAATCACGACCCGGGCGCCGAGCGCACGGGCCGCCTCGGCGATGCCCGCGCCGCAGGCGCCGAACCCGGCCACCACCGTGGTCTTTCCGGCCAGGAGGACGCCGCTGGCGCGCAGCAGCCCGTCGATGACCGACTGGGCGGTGCCGTGGGTGTTGTCCACGATGCGGGTGACCGGGGTGTCGCTCGCGGCGATCACCGGGAACGCCAGCGTGCCGTCGGCCGTCATCCGGCGCAGCCGCAGGACTCCGGTCGTGGTGCCCTCGCAGCCGCCGCGTACCCGGTCGAGCACCGCGGGCGGCGCGTTGGTATGCAGCGTGGAGACGAGGTCGCCGCCGTCGTCGATTACCAGGTCGGGGCCGTCATCCTGGCGATCGGCGTCATCCTGGCGGGCACCGTCGCGGCTGGCACTGTCCTGGCTGTCCCCGCCGTAGGCGGCGGCGCCGAGTGCGAGGGCAATGTGCTCGTAGTAGGTGTCCCTGTCCACCCCGGACCGGGCGAAGACCTCGACACCGTCCCTGGCCGCGAGCGCGGCGGCGATGTCGTCCTGGGTTGACAGCGGGTTGGACGCCGCCAGCCTGACCTCGGCCCCGCCTGCGCGCAGGGCACGGACGAAGACCGCGGTCTCGGCCGTCACGTGCAGGCAGGCGGCGATAGTCAGCCCCTCAAAGGGCCGCTCGGCCGAAAAACGGGCATGGAGGGCGGCCAGGAGCGGCATCATCCGTTCTGAATAGCGGATACGCCCGTCCCCGAGCTCGGCGAGCCCGGGGACGGAGCGGTACCGGCGCGGACCCCGGGACGGGGACGGCGGGCCGTCCCCCCGGGGGGCCGCTGCGGTGCTCATCGCGCTGCTTGACCGTCCGTGATCAGTAGCGGTAGTGGTCCGGCTTGTACGGGCCCTCGACCGGGACGCCGATGTAGTCGGCCTGCTCCTTGGACAGCACGGTCAGCTTGACGCCGAGCGCGTCCAGGTGGAGCCGGGCGACCTTCTCGTCCAGGTGCTTCGGCAGCGTGTACACGCCGACCGGGTACTCCTCGGGCTTGGTGAAGATCTCGATCTGCGCCATGACCTGGTCGGTGAACGAGTTCGACATCACGAAGGACGGGTGGCCGGTGGCGTTGCCCAGGTTGAGCAGGCGGCCCTCGGACAGCACGATGATCGTGTGGCCGTCGGGATAAGTCCACTCGTCGACCTGCGGCTTGACGTTGATCCGCTTGACGCCGGGGGTCGCGGTGAGGCCGGCCATGTCGATCTCGTTGTCGAAGTGGCCGATGTTGCCGACGATGGCCTGGTGCTTCATCTTCGCCATGTGGTCGGCGGTGATGATGTCCTTGTTGCCGGTCGTGGTGACGAAGATGTCGACCTTGTCGATGACGTCCTCGATCGTGGTGACCTGGTAGCCGTCCATCGCCGCCTGCAGCGCGCAGATCGGGTCGATCTCGGTGATGATCACCCGGGCGCCCTGGCCGCGCAGGCTCTCCGCGCAGCCCTTGCCCACGTCGCCGTAGCCGCAGACGAGCGCGACCTTGCCGCCGATGAGCACGTCGGTGCCGCGGTTGATGCCGTCAATGAGCGAGTGGCGGCAGCCGTACTTGTTGTCGAACTTGGACTTGGTGACCGCGTCGTTGACGTTGATGGCCGGGAACTTGAGCGTCCCCGCCCGCTCCATCTCGTACAGGCGGTGCACGCCGGTCGTGGTCTCCTCGGTGACGCCCTTGATCTCGGCGACGGCCTTGGTCCAGCGGCCCGGGTTGTCCGCGAGGGAGTTGCGCAGCCGGTCGAGGATGACCAGCCACTCCTCGTTGTCGTCCTCAGACGCCGACGGGACCGCGCCCGCGGCCTCGTACTCCGCGCCCTTGTGCACGAACATGGTGGCGTCGCCGCCGTCGTCGAGGATCATGTTCGGCGACTGGCCGTCGGGCCAGGACAGCGCCTGCTCAGTGCACCACCAGTACTCCTCGAGGGTCTCGCCCTTCCAGGCGAAGACCGGGATGCCCTTGGGGTCATCCGGGGTGCCCTCGGGGCCGACCGCGATGGCCGCCGCGGCGTGGTCCTGGGTCGAGAAGATGTTGCAGCTGGCCCAGCGCACGTCCGCGCCAAGCGCCGTGAGCGTCTCGATCAGCACAGCGGTCTGGATGGTCATGTGCAGCGAGCCGGTGATCCGGGCGCCGCGCAGCGGCTTGGTGGCCGCGTATTCGGCGCGGGTCGCCATCAGCCCGGGCATCTCATGCTCGGCGAGCTGGATCTCCTTCCGGCCGAAGCCGGCCAGCGAAATGTCGGCGACCTTATACGGTTCGGCGCTCATGCGCTTCTCTCCCTCATCCTCAGTGCTCCGTTGCGGGCGTTGATGCGACGTTGCGACGTTGCGGCCATCCTGACGCTACGGGGTCCGGGCTGCGGGGCGCACGTTCCTGGCATCTTTCTGACAACAGAATGTAAGATTAGTGCTTATGCGGATCACTGAAGCCGCCGCCCGGCTCGGAATGTCCGCCCGGATGCTCCGCTACCGGGAGGATCTCGGGCTGCTGCCCCCGCTGCGGGACCGGCCTTACGGACGAGGCCACGCGCACCGCCAGTTCACCGACGAGGACCTGGCCGCCATCACGGCGGCGCTCGCGATCGAGCGGCGTTTCGACATCACCCCGGCCGCGCTGGCGTTCGGGCTGCGGGTGCTGACCGATCCGGCCGCGCGGGCTGCTGTCGCGGACCTGGGCCGCCGGACTGGCCACGTGCCGGCCGGACCCGGGGCAGGCCGCGCCCTCGACTTCGAGAAGGAGCGGGCCCTGCGCGCGCTCGGCCGCCGGTGACCTCCCGCGCAGGGCAATGACCCGTCAATGGGCTGAATTGTCCCCGGCGTTCGATAGCCTCGCCTCAGCGCTGACAGATCAAGAGGAGCAAGCTGATGTCCCAGGGCGAACCCCTGCCGTTCTGGATCCTGGGTTCGGGACCTGAGGAACCGCTTCCGATCGATGTACGGGTCAAGGCTGAGGGTCTCACCGCAGAAAAGCTCCAGCAGCTTCGTTCTGCGCTCGCGGCGTTCGCTGATGACCCGCCCGTGACACTTGAGCGTTACGAGCTTCCGGCCGGCACCATCACCGGCGGGCACCTGGTTGCCCAGGGTGCCCCAATCCTTCAGCATCTCGCCCAGATCATCGGCCCGAAAGCCGCGGCGGCCGCCGGAACCGCCACGACCGCCGGAGCGGCCGAGGGCGGCGAGATCTTGTATCGGATGGTCCTCGACCAGCGCATCGCGGGACAACTCGCTCAGGGCCTGGCGCGTCCGATGGAGGCCGCCGCCGGCGGAATCTACGGTGACATCCTGGGCAAGGCCGGAGTCGTAGCAAAAGCCAGGTTCGTGCCTGCCGCAGCCGCAGAGGGCGGCGGCATCGGCCTCGCGGCCGCCGGCGGCGGCGCGGCCGTCGGGCTGGGGGGAGCCGCAGTCGCGGCGGCTCCCTTTGTGATCATGGCGATTGCCGCCGCTGGCGCGATCTACGCCGAGGAGCAGCGGCGCCGCGCTCTGGAGCGCATCGAGAGCAGCCTCAAAGAGCTTCTTAAGAACGACCTGGATGTAGAGATGGCAGCCATTAACGGTGCGATGCCAGCTCTCGCGAAAGCGACATCGCTGCTTGTCGATGAGGGACGGCTCGGAGCAGGCCTGGGGATCGATTCAGCAGCGAACGCGATCGATACGGCGATCGAACGAGCCAAGCTTCGTACACAGCGATGGATTCAAGACGTTTCCCGCTTGTCGGAGAAAGCCACCGTCGAGCAGATCGAGAAGTCATTTCCCGGGGTCAAGGACGGTGACGGCCGGTTTGTAGCCGAGTTGCGGATGGCCGGCCTGGCTATCGCTGCCAAGCGCCGGATCATGGTCCTGCAGGCAGTGGAGCACGCCCAGATCAATCCGGGGCTGAGCCTGAAGCGATTCCTCGCGGAGATTGAGCGCGAGGCGACGGCACTGGACGAACTCGAGGCGAGCCTCATCGATCTGCTGACGAGACTCTCCGAGCTTCCCATCCGGGTCGGGAGCGGCATCAGGGACCGTGTTCTCTTGTCGCACGATGCTGATGAGCTGCTGAAGTGGCCCGAGCGACTTCGCGACCTCCGCAGGCGCGAGGCTCCACGCGTGAACTCTGCCGGCCATATTGAGATCGGCATCGTTCTCGGTGCGGACGGACGCGCCCGGATCCTGGAGCCCGCTGTCGTCGCACCGTGACCTGCGCACCGGCCAGCACCGCGTAAGCAGCTGCGAGCGCCCGTAGCCGAGCCTGGTGGAATCGCGCAGGTCGACGTCGCTGTAGCCGAACATGAACTGCACGAGGGCCTGGACCATGGCGAAGCGGCCGAAGCCTCCGTGGCAGATCGGGACGACAATGCCAGGTGCCCGCTGGCGGCGGTCGCCGCCCTGATCTGCCGGCAGGCTGGAGCGGACCCAGCCAGTCGTGTGCATTTATCACCGGCGCTCCTCTCGCACACGGGCCGGAACGCTCCTGCGGTCCCCTCGGCCGAGACGTGAGCGCCCCGTTCACGACCGCTGGCCTCGGCGTCATCCCGCATACGAAGGGCGACGCCGACAACGTCGTCCGGAGGCAGGCGTGGGAAGACGCCCACACTGGCGGCGCGATCACCCACGAGGGCCCCGGTCAGCTCGGGGCTTCTGTACCGTCACCTGCTCCGGCAACTTCTCAGCGCCCAGGCAACGGGTGGCGGTCAGCCTCGGGATCAGGCGGAGCGGCGGCGCGGCAGGCGGGGGCGGCGGGTGCTGGTCTTCTGGACGACCGCCACCGACGGGTCCTGCGGGTCCTCCAGGCCCGGGCGGTAAATGTCCGGTTCCAGGTAGATCGTGTCCGCGATCGGCACGGCGGCGCGGATCCGCTTCTCGGTCGCGTCGATGCCCGCCGCGAGGTCCCCGGCCGTCAGCTCGGGAGTCACCCCGATCTTGCCCGCCACCAGCAGGGAGTCCGGTCCTATGTGCGACGTCCGCAGGTGAATGAGGCGGTATCGCTCGGGACCGTCCTCGACCGAGGCGACGATGCGCGCGGTCACTTCTTCTGAGGCCGACTCGCCGATCAGCAGGCTCTTCGTCTCGAAGCCGACGATGAACGCGGCGAAGGCGAGCAGCACGCCGATCCCGACCGAGCCAACGCCGTCCCACTGCTCATGACCGGTCAGCTGCGACAGCAGCACGCCGAGGAAGGCGAAAAACAGCCCGATCAGGGCCGCGCTGTCCTCGAGAAGCACGACGGGCAACTCGGGGATCTTGGTCAGGTGGACGAACTGCCGCCAGCCGCGGCCGTCCCGCACCTCGTTCGACTCGCGGATCGCGGTGCGCAGCGAGAATCCCTCGAGCACGGCCGACACGGCGAGCACGACGTACGCGACGATCGGAGAGTCGAGCTCGCCGGGGCTGATGATCTTGTGGATGCCGTCGTAAATCGAGAAGGCAGCGCCGATGGTGAAAAGCATGACCGCGACCACGAACGCGTAGAAGTACCGCTCCCGGCCGAACCCGAAAGGGTGCTCGGTAGTGCGCGCCCGGCGCGACCGGCCCGCGCCGATCAGCAGCAGGACCTCGTTCCCGGTGTCGGCCACCGAGTGCACCGACTCGGCCAGCATCGACGCTGACCCGGTCACGAGGAACGCGGCGAACTTGGCGATGGCGATGGCCAGATTGGCCGCGAGCGCGGCGATAACAGCCTTCACCGGCGTAGCATACCCAGGTCGCGATCTTGCCTCTTAGCCAGATCCACCGGATTACTCGCGGCCCGTGAGGTCGCGCAGGTCCTTGATCGCGGCAATCGCCAGCGGGTCGATGCCGCCTGCGATCCCCAGGTACACGGACGCGTAGTCGAGCAGCTGGACGGTGGCCGCCAGTCGCCGCAGCGGCTCCCCGCTGTCCATCGTTATGTCGGACACGTCGATGCCGCGGACCGCGGCCAGCGACGCGGCCGCCGCCCTGGCCCGTTCCACCGCGGGGTGCTCCCCCGCCGGGTCGGCGATCAGCACCAGCCGCAGTGACGCCTCGTCGGGCGACAACCCGTCGAGGTCCGCGCCGTCCTCAGCGAAGCCGTCCAGTTCTCCCGTCCCGAAGGGATGGTCGCTGAAGGGACTGTCACCGAAGGAACCGTCACCGAAGGAACCGCCGAGGTCCTCGGCGGCGGGAAAGCTGGGCTCCGGCGGCGGGGCGTACGGGCCGTCGAACGTCGCCACCTGGTCGTGCCCGGCCTCAGGGAGCAGGCTGAACAGCGCCGGGTGCTTGGCGTTGGCCGCCAGCTGCGAGGCGAACCGGCGGCCGGCCGCCGCTCCGATCGGCGACCCGCTCCAGATCACCGGCAGCCGTCCCACCAGGTCAAGCGCAAGCGACTTGGCTGGGTTCATGAACGACTCGCTCGACGGGCGGCACTGGAAGGAGACGTCCTCCATCGCGGCCGCGGCGGCCTCGTAGGCGCTGTCGGCGATCCGCGCTACCCCGAGCCTGGCCGCGCAGACCAGCAGCGGCACGGTGAGCGCCCAGGCCATCGCCCGGGCCGGTCCCGCCTTGGCCACCGGGATGAACGTGCCCCGCGCATGCGCGGTGAGCTCCTCAAGCGGCGAACCGGGCGCGGCCACCGCCACCAGGTCGCAGCCGCGCCGTGCCGCTTCGCCCGCCAGCGCCAGGGTCTCGGCGGTGTGCCCCGAGCGGGAAACCGCGATCACCAGATCGGTGGCGCCGACCCAGCCGGGCAGCTGCCAGCCGGACACCCCGGTCACCTGGACCGGCGCGCCCGCGCCGCAGATGGCCGCGAGTGCGTCACAGGCGAAGGCCGAGCCGCCAGCGCCGCCGGAGCCCGCCACCACGATCGTCCGGGGCCGGGTTTCCTGGCTGAGCGCGGACAAGTCCGCCTCGGCGCACGCACGGATCGCCGTGCGAACCTGCGCGGCCGACGAAGCGACCTGCCGCAGCATCCCGCCGGGGTCGCCTGCCTCGACGATCTCCGGGTCATCGAGACGGAAGGCAGCGAGCGCCGCCCCGCCGGGCGGCGTGTTCACGGCCGGCGTGCCTCGTCAATCAGCAGCACCGGGATGTTGTCCCTGACCGGGTAAGCGAGTCCGCACCCGGTGCATACCAGCTCGCTGGCGGCGTCGTCGGCTCGCAGGTCGGCCCGGCACTTCGGGCACACGATGATGTCGAGCACCCAGTCTTCAAGTTCCATCTTCTACACACCCTTTGCGTCAAGATCGGTACATCATTGCGGACGGGCGGCGGTTCCGCGCACCAGACCGAGCACTTCGTCCCTCAGCGCGGCCATCTCGACCTCGTTCGCCGCCTCGACGTTGAGCCGCAGCAGCGGCTCGGTGTTGGACGAGCGCAGGTTGAACCACCAGGTGTCGCCGGACACGGTCAGCCCGTCGAGCTCGTCAGTCGTCACCCCTGGCTGGGACGCGTAAATCCCTTTGACCCGCCGCGTCATGCCGGCCTGGTCGGCGACCTCGCTGTTGATCTCGCCGCTGGACGCGTAGCGGGAGAAGTCGGCCAGGATAGCCGACAGCGGCCGGTCGTCGTGGCCGAGCGCGGCGAGGGCGTGCAGCGCGGCGAGCATCCCCGAGTCGGCGAACCAGAAATCCCTGAAGTAGAAGTGACCCGAGTGCTCACCGCCGAAAACGGCGTTGGTCTCCGCCATCTTCGCCTTGATGAACGAGTGGCCCACCCGGGTACGCACCGGGGTACCGCCGTACTCGGCGATGAGCTCGGGAACCGCGCGGGACGTGATCAGGTTGTGGATGACCGTCGCGCCCGGCTCCCTGGCCAGCTCGCGGGCGGTGATCATCGCCGTCAGCACCGACGGGCCCACGAGCTCGCCGCGCTCGTCGACGACGAAGCAGCGGTCGGCGTCGCCGTCGAAGGCGAGGCCGATGTCGGCTCCGTGCTCCCTGACCGCCTTCTGCAGGTCGCGCAGGTTCTCCGGGTCGATCGGGTTCGCCTCGTGGTTGGGGAACGAGCCGTCAAGCTCGAAGTACAGCGGGATCACGGTGAGCGGCAGGCCCTCGAACACGGTGGGCACGGTGTAGCCGCCCATGCCGTTGCCCGCGTCGACCACGACGGTGAGCGGCCGGATGTCCGACAGGTCGACCAGCTTCCTGAGGTACTCGGCGTAGCCGGGCAGCAGGTCCTTGCTCGTCATGCTGCCGGGGACGCCGTCGAAGGCGGGAACCCCGTCTTCGACCATCTGCCGGATCTCGGCCAGGCCGGTCTCGATACCAACTGGCCGGGCGCCCGCTTTGCACAGCTTGATGCCGTTGTACTTGGCCGGGTTGTGGCTGGCGGTGATCATCGCCCCGGGGATGTCGAGGAAACCGCTCGCGTAGTACACCATGTCAGTCGAGCCGAGCCCGCCGTGGATAACGTCGGCACCCTGAGAAACCGCGCCGCGGCCGAGCGCCGCGGCCAGCGGCCCGCTCGTCGGCCGCATGTCGTGCAGGGTGACGATCGTCTTCGTTCCTGTCAGCCGCACGAACGCCGCGCCGACAGCTTCGGCCACCGACTCGTCGAGTTCTTCGGGAACAACGCCGCGAACGTCATAGGCCTTGAAGATCTTGTCCAGATCCGACACGCTCGTCCCCGCCTCCTTGGCCGATCCTGTCCCTCAGCTGCTTCCCGGCTGACTGCCCAGGATCAACCTATCGGTCACCGGCCAATGGCATGCAAACGAGGGCGCCGCCACGGGCACGCGGCGGACAGGCACGCCGGGGAGGACCGGGTTGAGGGACTTCAGACCTCGGGCTGCGGGGCGGGGGCGGAGCGGACAACCCTCAGGTGGCCGCGGCGCCCGACCTCAACGCCCTGTCCGACTGGTTCGGCGGCGGCGCCCGACGGCCGCGGCTGAGCACCCTGGCGCGGCGCCGGCGCGGGGCGGCCCTGCTGAGCGGCCTGCCGCGGCTCGGCCTGCCGCAGCGGGGCGGCCGCGGGGCGCGCCTGAGCGGCCCGCTCAGCCCGGCCCACATCCCTGACGATGTTCGCCAGCGCCTCAAGGTCGTCGGCCCGTTCCTGCGCCGGGTCCGGCGGCAGCCGGACTACGTCCCATCCACGGGGCACCACGAGCCGCGCGGCGTGCATTTCACACAGGTCCCATGAATGCGGGTCAACATAACCCGCAAGCGGCCCCAGGACGGCCGTGGAGTCTTTGTACACGTACGTGAGCGTGTAGACGGGAGGCTGCTTGCACGCGGTACGTGAGCAGCAACGGGAATTCACGATTCCACCTCGCTCACCAGATCGTTATCGATCACGTTAGCAGCGCGATCCCCGTCAGCGCGCCCAAAGTCCAAGCCAGTGTGAGCGCCGTCTGACCGTTCCGCCAGTGCCCTCCCCCGGGCCGCAGACAGGTTTTCGATGTCACTCACAACGGCTGACGGTACCTACCGAAAGGCGGTTGCGCCATCACCCGGGCATGCTTCGTGATCGTGTCGTTTTGTCTGGCTCGGCGGTACCGCGAAGGCCGGCCGCGGGGATACGCTCGGTAACTGTGCACAGCGGTGAGAACAGGGCTGCTCAGACCCCTCGGATCCGGCGGCGCGACCGGCACGGGCGCGGCGTGCGCGGCCGGCTTGTGCCGCAGGGCGTGCCGTTGTACCGGACTCGGTCGCAGCAGTTCGACGACATGGTGCTCGACGCGGTCGCCCGCCTCGAGGCGCGCTGGGAGGCCGAGCTGACCGGCGTCGAGTTCGCCGTCCAGGAGGTGCCCGAGGCCGGCGAACTGGTCGACGACAGCGGTCCGCTGCCGCTCGCCCGCACGGCGACCGGGTCACCGGAGCCTGGCGACCCGGCCAGGCCCGCCACGCCCGCCCGCATCGTGGTGTACCGCCGGCCGCTGATGGCCAGGGCGGAGAACGACACTGAGCTCGGCGACCTGGTCTTCGACGTCATCGTGGAGGAGTTCGCCAGCTTCCTCGGCCTCGACCCCGACTCGGTCGACCCCGGCTACCGGGGCGGGCTTGAGTAGCGGGCTGCCTTGAGAAGCGAGGCGGCCTTGCGCAGCCGGCCGCGCTGGAAGGCCGGTTACGGCAGGACGGCCTGGTAGGAGTCCTTGGCGGGCGGGAGCGTGATCGACGTCAGCGCGCTCTGCACCGGCAGCAGCGACACCACCGGCGCCGACAGCCCGCCCGATCCCGAGGTCACGACGCGGACGGCGTAGAGCGGCCCTGAGCCGCTGGCGGGGGTGACGACGATCGCGAACGGCGTCCGGCTGTCCGACGGCCGCGGCACCGCCAGTGCGAGGGTGTGGCCGGCCGTCACCGACACCCCCTGGTCGCCGGCCGGCTTGGTGACCGTACCGTCCGCGCTGACCACCGAGACGTTCACCCGCGCGGCGGCGGCGGGCGCGGTGAGCAGCAGGCCTACCGAGTCCCCCCTGGTCGCCGGGTTGCCCGCGACCACGCCCTGTTCGGTGACCGGGGCCACCCCCGTGGTGAACGAGCCGATCCCGCTGCCACCGGGCACGAGCACGCCCGCCACGATGGGCACGTTGGACGTCAGCTTGAGCCCGGCCGCCGAGGCTCCGAGCGAGTTCAGCGTTATCGGGGTGGCAGCGCCCGCCGACGCGTCGACGAGGTTGCCGGGAAACTGCGGTACCGCTCCCGCCGGGGTGTAGGCCACGACCTTGAGCTGCGCGTCCGTCGCCCCTGGTACCACCACGAACAGCTTCGCGGCGCTGCTCGCCACCGTCAGCCCGGGAATCACCTGGGTCGTGGCCGGAGCGGCGGCCTCGGGCAGCCACGCGCCGCCGCTGCCGGCGCCTTCCCAGACCGAGGCGGTCACCTGGCCTGTATTGGCCTGCACATGCACGGCCAGCGCCTGCGAGCCACTCACCAGCGGCGCGATGTTCTCCTTGACGGACTGGCCCGGCAGCACCGTGATCGCGCTGCCCAGGCCGCTCTGCTGACCGGTATCGGTCAGGATGGTCACGTCGGCGCTGGCGGTGACGGTCCCTGTGTTCATCAGGTAGAGCCACATCTGCGACGCGCCGTCAGACTGCCCGGCCCCGACGAACCAGAGGTCGGAGCCCGGGTGGCTGCAGGTCACCAGGCCGGTGCCGGACGCGTCGGCCTGCTCTGCCTCGAATCCCTCGGCCATCTCGCCGGTCGCCGCCACCGCGGTGCCGCCGCCAGCCGCCACTAGCGAGGCGGCGGTCCCTGGGCGAGATAGCGTGGTTCGCTGCGCCGCGGTCGCCTTGGACGACGTGGTCGCCTTCGACGACGCGGTGGCCTTGGGTGACGCGGCGGCCTTGGACGCGGGCGACTTGGCGGTGGCTGACGGCGCCGCGCTCACGCTGGTGAAAGTGGCGGTCCCGGTCGTTTCCGCCGTGCTCGCCACGCTGCCGGCCGCCTGCGACGGCACCGCGATCGCCGCGATGCGCGCGGCGGTCGTGCCCGGCGCCGTCGGCGGGCACGACCGGGTGACCGACGTCACCGAGGCGGCCTGGCTGGCCTGCTCAGTGACCTTTGCCGGACCCGGCCTGGTCACCAGGGCGACGACAAATACGACGACAAGCGCGAGCAGCACCGCGCCCGGCACGGCAAAGCGCGACAAGCTAGAGCTGGGCAGTCCGGGACGCGGCAGGCTCGGTCGCGGCACCTTAGGGCGTGGCACCTTGGGGCGTGGCACGCCCATGCGCGGCATCAGGACTGCCCGTCCCCGCCAGAACGGTTGCCTGAGCCGCGCCAGCGGCTCGGCTTGCCGTGCTTGGCTGCCCGGTGCGAGTGGCGTTCCTGCCGCTCCGGCCGAGGCGACGCCGGCCACGAGCCTGACCCGGACTCCGGCTCGGCCTGGCTTCGCTCGCCGTCACTGCTCCCAGAGCTGGACTGGCCACCGGCGCCCGCGAACTCCCGGCCGTCCCACTCGCCTGTCTCCCACGGCGCCCGCTCAGCCGGCAGCGACCCCGTTGACGAGACCGGGTGCCCGCCTGTCGCCGCGACCGGCGCCTGCGAGCCGCTCTCCCAGGGGTAACGCGGCTGAGCATCCGTGCCAGACACTGGTAGCTGCGGACCGCCTTCCCCTGGCAAACGTGGCTGGGCATCCGTGCCCAGTACCGGCGGCTGCGGCCCGCTCTCCCACGGCAGACGCGGCTGCGTGCCGGTCGAAGACACTGACGGCTGCGGTCCGCTCTCCCAGGGCGGGAGCTGCGGCTCGGTTCCGCGTGGCGCGAAGTCCAGCTCGGAGAACTCAGGCACGTTGCTTTGACGTTGCGGCGCTTCCGGCACGTGCGGTGCCTCCGGCACTTGCGCGGCGGCCAGGGGCTGCTCGCTCGTCAGCCGGAAGACGGGCTGCGGGCTGCTGAACGGCGAGGTCGGCTGTGGTTCGATACGCCAGCCGGGGTCCAGCGGACCTGGCTCGGGTGCGGGTTCCGCCGGTGGAGCCGACGCCCACGCACCGAGGGCGCCAGCCGGGGCGCTCCCCCACTCGCCTGCCATGTCCCATGCCTGCGTGAAGCGCGGCTCAGCGGTCGACGGCTCGCTTGCTGTCTCAGTATCCTGCGGCTCCTCGGCCCACGGGTCCGCCGTCGGGTCCGCCGTGTCCGCATCGTCGCCGGGCTCGATGAGGATAGCCTGCGGGGCTGTTCCGCCGACGACTGACCAGTAGTCTGCGTCGGAGACGTCGCCGGGCTCCGGGGCACCGGGCGGGCTAGCCAGGCCGTCGCCGTAGGTCGCGCTGTCATCAGCCGGCTCGGGCTCAGCGTGCGGCCAGTCGTACTGGTCCACGTCAGGCTGCGAATGCCGGCCGGACCGTTCAAGGTCGGGCGTCTGCCACCCAGGGCCCCAGTCGGGCGACACTCGTGCGGCCGACACACGCTCGGGCGACTCCTGCTCGGACAGCTCACGCTCGGGCAGTTCCCGGTCGTCCGGATCCGCCAGCGCCACGCCTGCGGCACTAGTCAGCCCCGTGTCTTGCATGGTGCCGGAGGCAGGCTCCTGGGGCGCCCGCCGCCTGCGGGCGAGTCCCGGCAGGCTCGCACCAACCGCGCGGCGGCCGGCGCCCGCGCCGGCAGGCCGGGCGGGCCGCAGGGCGCGCCGCGGGGAGGCAGCCGCGCGCTTGCCGTTCCTTGCCTCGCGGAGCGCGGCGAGGGCCTCTGCTTCCTTGACCGGATCGGCGCGCTTGCCCGGCAGGGCCAGCAGGCACACCGCGAGCAGCGCGATGAGCTCTACCGCCAGTGAGAACTCGCGGGCCAGGTTGTTGCGCGTGACCGACAGCGTGCCGCCCCCGGCTGGCAGCACGAATCCCTGAGCCCAGCCGTCCACCGCCGTCGCGATCGGCTTGAGCGGCTGACCGTTCAGCTTCGCGGTCCAGCCGCCGTACGGCTCGGCCAGGATCAGGGTGCCGCCGGCGGCCGGGGCGGCCGCACCGCTCACGCTCACCGCGTTGGATGACACGGCCGCGACGGTGCCGTCCGCCGCGACCACCCGGACACGGGCGACCGGGCCGGCGACCTGCCACAGGTCGTAGGTGGGGGCCTTGCTCAGTGCGACCAGCCCGATCGCAGCGTCGAGCCGCTGGGCCAGCACGGAGCTGACCGGGCCCGGCAGCAGAACGTACCTGATTCCGAACTGGCCGAGAACCATACCGGGATCGCCGGCGTCCGCTCCGTCGGGCGCCGCCAGGGCGGCGACCTCACTGCTCAGCGCCGCGCCCGCGGCGGACGCGGTACCGAGCTCGGGCTCGCCGAGCGTCGGGTCCCCCTGCCTGACGACCGTGTAGGTCAGTCCGCTGCCTGTACTGTCCGGACGCAGGATCAGCGTCCGGTACTGCTCGGCTGACGTGGAGGACGCGGAGACAAAGGCGGGCAGCACCGGGGCAGTGATGCCGCTGACGGGACCGTGTACGCCGTCCTTGACCCAGTAGGCGGCCACGAACAGCGGGGCGGTGGCGGCCGCGGCGAGTGCGGCGAAGGCAGCCAGCCGCCGGGCGGTGCCGGGGGCCGCGCCCGCCCTGGACGGGCCGCCGTCGGTGACGAGCTGGGCGAGCCGCTGGGCGGCGGGCGCTGACGCGATCAGCAGCCCGAGGGCCGCGAGCGCGAGCGCGACGCCAGGCCAGGCATCGGCCCGCTGGCCGCCGCCCGCCGGTGTGACGCTGATCCGGCTGACCACGGTGCCGGCGAGCAGGCCGGCCACGGCCACGGACCAGCCGGCGAGCAGCAGCCCGGGACCGCCAGCCGGCCGCCGCAGGCCGCCGCCGGCTGACCCGTCGGGCGGAACCCGGGGAACCGCCACGCCGGAGAACAGCAGCGCGACCAGCGCAAGCGCGAATCCGGCGGTGGCCCAGGCAGGCGGCAGGCCGGGGCCGCCAGGGCTGAGCGCGAACAGCGCGGCCGGCGACAGGCCGCGGGTGGTGAGTCCCTGCGCGGACAGGCCGGCTTCCGAGAGGAAGGCGGACGGGCTGGTCAGCAGGTGCAGCGACCACGGAAACAGCACGAAGAACGGGGTCACCACGACGATGGCGGCGTTCACCGGGTCAGCGGCGACCAGCCAGCGCCTGGCGGCCAGCGCGCCGGCCGCCAGCAGCACGCCGAGGATCCAGGTGAGCGGGGCGAACGCGGCCGCGAGTGCGATCAGCAGGCCGGTCGCCCAGGCCGCGCGCCGCGCCTGGCGCGGCGCGGCGGTGAGCATCCGGCCCGCGCTGACGCCGATGAGCGGAAGCAGGATGAAGGCGACCGCGGTGCCGATGCGGCCCGCAGCCACCGCACCGGTGGCCACCGGCAGCAGCGCGTAGGCCGCGGCCAGGAGCACGCGCGCCGGGGCCGCGGTGACGAGCCAGCGGCTGGCCAGGTAGGCGGTCAGCCCCGCCAGCGGCACGCAGCCGAGCAGCAGGACGTCCACCGCCAGCCAGGCCTGGCCGCCGAGCACGGTGGCAAGCCCGGCCACCACGGCCAGGTACGGCGGGACGGAAGCGGTGGACCCCACGCTCACCGCGTGGAAACCGGCCAGGTACTCCTGCCAGAGTGCCGAGGCGCCGCCCCAGGCGGGCACGAGCGCGCCGCCGCCAAGCGGGCTGGTGCCGAGCAGCCTGCGCTCGGCGATGAGCGCGACGACGAGCAGCACCGCGAACAGCTGCACCCCGGGGTGCCCGATGATCCGCCGCATCACCGACTGGGTGTCGGTGAACTGCTCGTCTTCTTCCGATTCTTCCGTGGCCTGATGGCGGCCGCCTGAGAGTTGCGGCGGGCCGTTTGAGACGATGCCGGCGACCCGCTCCGCGACCCTGAAGAGGGTCCGCGCGGGCGGGATGAACATGCGGACCGCGTTGTACCCGGCGGCGTGGCCGCGGGCCCGGCGGCGGCGGCCCTGCACCAGCTTGACCGGGTGCCCGAACAGGCTGACGACCGAGAGCGCGTACGCCGAGGCCAGCTCGAGCTGCTTGGTCAGCAGGAAGTAGAAAGCCCGCGCGAGGGATCCGGCCACGCAGCCGGTGACCGTCCACAGCATCGCCAGCGGCGGGAGGTTGACCGCGAGCACGAACAGCGCGCTGCGCCGGTCGAGCCGTCGCGCTTCGCCGCCCTCGACGGGCCTGCGCAGCCGCCCGGACAGCTCACGGTGGTAAAGGACGGCGTCGGTGACCACCTGCACGCGGTAGCCGGCCGCCTGGACGCGCCAGCAGAAGTCCACGTCGTCGCGGAACAGCTTGAGGTGGCTGTCGAACCCGCCGAGCCGGTCCCACACGTCGCGCCGGACCAGCATCCCGGCCGAGCCCACCGCGAGGACGTCGCGTTTGTGGTCGTGCTGACCCTGGTCGATCTCGCCGGTGTCGATGCCGGTGACCCGGCGCCCCGCGCGGTCGATGGAGACGCCCACCTCGCGCAGCGTCCGCCGGTCGTAGCCGTCGAGGACCTTGGGCCCGACGACCGCCACCGAACGATCCTTGGCGGCCGCCCACAGCAGCCGCTCAAGCGCGTCGGGGGCCGGCTCGCAGTCATCGTGCAGCAGCCAGATCCACTCGACCCGCGCGAGGTTCGGGTCGGTCATGCCCGACCGGCGACGCGTCGCGTGCCGCAGCGCGACCGCGACGGCGTCGCCGTACCCGGTTGAGCGGTGCATGCCGAACACCTTGTCCTGGCCGATCAGCTCGGCCAGGACGGCGCCGCTCCTGTCCCTGCTCGCCGTGTCCACACCGACCGTCTGCTCGACCGGGTAGGTCTGAGCCGCCAGGGCCCGGACGAGGTCAGGCAGCAGCCGGGCACCGTCGTGGGCGACGATGATCGCGGTGACGGTATGCCTGGCTTGCGGTGCGGTAGTAGACAAGGGGTCCAGCACAGGTCGGTGGTCGTGGCCATCCCGCGTGACGGCAGGCCTGAGTGGTCAGTCCTC
The DNA here is from genome assembly GCA_036501515.1 of Trebonia sp. GTDB lineage: Bacteria > Actinomycetota > Actinomycetes > Streptosporangiales > Streptosporangiaceae > Trebonia. The sequence goes on from DASYAD010000471.1 coordinate 19,053, forward strand.
CCCCACAGGGACCTTGCGAACAATACAGCCCGTGCACGCACACGGCAGGATTACGGCCACATGTCCGGTTTTACCCGGCTAACCCACCTCGCGCTTGACCCGACGGCGCTCTCGTTCCGACAGACCGCCCCAGATACCAAAGCGCTCGTCGTTCTCGAGCGCGTACTCGAGGCACTCGGCCCGGACATCGCAACTCCGGCAGACCCGTTTGGCCTCCCTGGTCGAGCCGCCCTTCTCCGGGAAGAACGCCTCCGGGTCCGTCTGCGCGCACAGCGCTTGGTCCTGCCAACCCAGGTCTTCCAAGTCCTCTGGACGGACCTCAACCTGCGCCAGCGGGACGATGACCTCAGTCATAGCGCATCCTCCTCCTGGAGCCCCCTGATCCTCACCGCTTCTTCCCGTGTCGGCGAGAATCACACCAATGAAATTACACCCGCGTGTCTTGCTTTAAGTCAAGCGAGGAAGGTGGTATTGGCCGCCTGGTTGTCCAACATGCCCGATAAGTTCCACAAAAAATCTCAGCGAGTACACGCACGATCACTCATCGCATCCAGCAATCGGTTGCCCGTCCGGAAGCGTCCTCGGTCCGGGCGATAATGAGCGCATGCGGATTACCGTGCTTGCCGGTGGCATCGGCGCCGCGCGCTTCCTGCGCGGCCTGCTCGCGGCGGCCCCCGAGGCGACGATCACCGTGATTGGCAACACCGCCGACGACATCACCCTGTTCGGCCTGCGGGTTTGCCCCGATCTGGACTCGGTGATGTACACGCTCGGCGGCGGCAGCGACGACGAGCAGGGCTGGGGACGCGCCGGCGAGACGCACCGCATCGGCGACGAGCTGGCCGCCTACGGCGCGGGACCCTCCTGGTTCACCCTGGGCGACCTCGACTTCGCCACCCACATCAGGCGCACCCAGCTGCTGGCCGAAGGCAGGCCGCTGTCAGAGGTCACCCGCTCGCTCTGCGAGCGGTGGCGGCCCGGCGTCCGGCTGCTGCCGATGTCCGATGACCGGGTGGAGACCCAGGTCAAGATCAAGTCCAATGCTCTGCCCGAACGAGAGGGTGCTGCGCCCGGCACCGAAATGATCCACTTCCAGGAGTGGTGGGTCCGCCTGCACGCGGCCGTACCCGCGGAGGCGATCATCCCCGTAGGGGCCGACACGGCCGCCCCAGCACCCGGTGTGCTCGAGGCGATCGCCGACGCTGACTTCGTGCTCTTCCCGCCGTCCAACCCGGTCGTGAGCATCGGCCCGATCCTCGCCGTCCCCGGCATCAGGGCCGCCGTCGAGGCCAAGACCGTGGTCGGCGTGTCCGGGATCATCGGCGGCGCTCCCGTGCGCGGCATGGCCGACGCCTGCCTGGCCGCGATCGGCGTGGAAACCTCCGCCGTCGCCGTCGCGGCCCACTACGGGCCGGGGCTTATCAACGGCTGGCTCGTCGACGAGCAGGACAAGGCCGCCGTCGACGATCCCGCACTGAACGGCATCGCGGTCCGCGCGCTGCCGCTCTACATGCGCGACGTGCCGTCCTCGGCCGCGATCGCGCAGGCCGCCGTCGACCTCGCCGCGGAGCTGACCCGATGACCGTTCCCGCCCCGCCCGGGCAGGCGCCAGAGCCGGTGCAGATCTTCGGCGTGGCCGGGATTCCAGAAATAGCGCCGGGTGCCGACCTGGCCGGGCTGATCGCCGACGCGGCACTGGCGCCCGGCGGGCCCGGCCTGCGCGACGGCGACATCCTCGTGGTCACCTCGAAGGTGGTCAGCAAGGCCGAAGGCCGCGTCGCCGCGATGTCCCGCGAGGACGCGATCGCGGCGGAGACGGTGCGTGTGGTGGCCAGGCGCGGTGCGACGACGATCACCCAGACCCGGCACGGGTTCGTGATGGCCGCCGCAGGGGTGGACGAGTCCAATAC
>DASYAD010000472.1:0-114667 GCA_036501515.1 Trebonia sp.
GCTGCCGGGGTCCGTGGTGCCCGACCAGAGCGCCGAGGACACCGACGCCGGGTGGGGTGAGTACCCGGAATCGGCCCGTGACCGGCTCTACCGGGACCGCCCGCCGCACTGGGACGACGCCTGACGCGTGCGCGGCTGGCTGGCGTGCCCGGGTCAGAGTGCTTACCTGCCGGCGGCCACCACACTTCGAGTCTGCCGTGACAGCGACCCGATAAGCTTTTTAGCTGGCGCTCTCGCTAGCTCGCGTGCTCCGCCGACGCGGCGCCAAGCCGCGGGAAGGGCTCGGCCGAGAAGATCACCTCGACCGGCACCTCGAAGTAGCCCGCGATCCGCAGCGCCAGGTAGAGGCTGGGGCTGTACTCGCCGCGCTCCAGGTAGCCCACCGTCTGGTAGTGCACGCCGAGCGCGTCGGCGAGCTCCCGGCGGGAGATACCGCGCTCGGCGCGCAGCATCGCGATGCGGTTGTAGACAACCTCGCTGCTCATGTCGTCCGCAGCATAGCCCGCTCGCGTCGCTCGGCCATCCGCGACCCGGACTCGCGCCGCGCCATCCGCCGCAGCACCACCGGCGCCGCCGTCAGGCCGAGCAGTGACCACAGGGCCAGCGCGAGGAACACGAACGGCAGCCGCCAGGACCCGCCGAGCTCGACCGCGCTCAGGTTGGACGGCAGCAGCGCCGCCCGCATTCCCAGGCCGAGCCAGTACACCGGGAACACCTGCCCGATCCCCTGCAGCCAGCCGGCCAGGTGGGTGATCGGGTAGAAGATGCCGGAGACCGCGACGAGCCCGCCGATCGGCAGCATGACCAGCGGCATGAACCGCGGGCTCGGCATCACCGAGCCGATCACGATGCCAATCGGGATCGTCGCCAGCAGCCCGAGCACCGCCACCCAGACCAGGGTCGCCGTGCCCGCGACCGACAGCGTGACGCCGGGAAAGGCGATCAGCCCGAGTATCAGCGTCGTGACGACGCCGACGAGCGTGATCGCGGCGGTGAAGGTGATCTTGCCGATCACGTAGGCGGTCATCCCGCCGGGCGTCGCCTTGGCTCGCAGTAGCGTGCCGTCCTCGCGGTCGATGGTCAGCGTCGCGGTCACGCCGAGAATCCCGCCGAACGCGATCCCCATGCCGATCCCGCTCGGCAGCGTCAGCGACCCGAGCGAGAACGAGGTGCCTGGCACGTGGTGGCCGCGCATCAGGAACAGCACCACGATCTGGATCGCGGGGAAGAACAGGTTCTGCAGCAGGTCGGGCCAGTAGGTGTAGGCCTGCCGCAGTTCGATACCGCCGCGTGCCGCCCCCAGCCGCACATCCCGGAGCCAGTTCACTTCTCGTACTCCTTGACCAGGGCCATGTAGGTGTCTTCCAGGCTCGCCCGGCGAACTTCGAGGTCCTCGACCGCCTCGCCGTACTGGGCGAACAGCTTGCGGGTGAACGCCGTCGCGGTGTCTGTCGGGTGCACGAAGCGCTGCCCGTCGACCGTCCACCTGACCTCCGCCTGGGCCGACATCCGCAGCGCGAGCTCGTCGGGTGAACCGTCCGCGATGATCCGGCCGCCGCCGAGGATCAGCACCCGGTCGGCCAGCTTTTCCGCCTCGGCCAGGTCGTGGGTGGTGAGCAGCACGGTCGCCTGCTCCCGGTCGGTCAGCCGGTGCACGAGCTCGTGGAACTCGCGCCGGGCGGCGGGGTCGAAGCCCGCTGTCGGCTCGTCGAGGAACAGCAGCTCGGGCCGCCCGACAATGCCGATCGCGACGTCGAGGCGCCGCCGCTGGCCACCGGACAAGGTGACGATCCGTTTGTCCGCCTGGGCGGTCAGCCCGACCAGGTCGATCAGCTCGTCGGTCTGCCACGGCCGGCGGAACTCGGGGGTGCTGTACCGCGCGTAGTAGCGGCCGAGGTGCTGCAGCAGCTCCCTGACCCGCCACTTGGCGTGATCCCGCCAGGACTGCAGGACGACGCCGAGGCGGGCCCGCCACTGCTCGCCGCCCCGCTGGGGATCGGTGCCGAGCACGCTCACCTGTCCGGCCGAGCGGGCACGGAAGCCCTCGAGGATCTCGATCGTGGTGGTCTTGCCCGCGCCGTTCGGCCCGAGGAGGGCGACAACTTCCCCGGTGCGGATCTCGAAGTCGATGCCGTTCAGAACGTCAACCGTCCCGTACCGCATCCGCAGGTCGCGAACTTCGGCTGCTATGTCAGACATGATGTATGGAAGATAGCAGACCTACTACATATAATAAAAGTCCTTTAATCCGGAACGGAGCAGTTTTCCCGCCGGTTTCCAGCCGGCCCGTGCACCGCTGCCGTGCGCGGCGGCGGCCGAGGCTCAAGAGGGGACCGTCGCGGGCGAGGGAATTAGGTATCGCGTCATCGGCTGTGGTCGCGTCCCCGGCTGTGGTCGCGTTCCCGCCTGTGGTGACGTTGCCGCCTGTGGTGACGTTGCCGCCTGTGGTCGCGTTGCCGCCTGTGGTCGCGTTCTGGGCTGTGGTCGCGTTCCCGCCTGTGGTGGCGTTCCGTGCGCGTGGCTTGCGTTCCGTGCGCGTGGCTTGCGGTCGTCGTCCGTGGTTTCGTTTCGCGGGTGGGTCTTCGGGTGATTACCCACAGCCGAGGCGCGTCCGCGCACGGCGGTGCAACGGCGCCCAGCCGGTCGCGCCACACACTGACACGCTGCCTTGTGGGCTTCGGATGCGGATGCGGATGGGGGTGCGGGTGCTAGTGGGGGTGGGGTGCGGTTGCGGTCTTCTGCCGCGGCTCCGGCGACCGGTGTGATCTTCGGGTGCGGGTGTGGCCTCGGGAACGACGTCACTGCGGATGCGGCCCGGTTCGCGGGCCTGCGGGCGCTGGCAGGAAGATCTTGGAAACTAGTTGTGTCATAGCACGTAAAAATTACCAATTAGATAAAAGTTTCCATACATCGTGAACCACCTTCACCATGCTGCTCACTTTTTGGGTTGATTGTCTGACGTAGATCGGTGTCCTTCCGATGACGGGTCTGCGGTGGCAGGCGGGGCTGGGGTGGGGTAGGGCTGGGCCGGGTTGTCGGGCGAGGCGGCGCTGGCGGGCGGGGTGTCGGGTGGGGGGCTGGCGGCTGTCGGGCGGGGTGGTTGCCGGGTGGGGCGGACTGTCCGGGAAGCTCGGGGCACCTCAGGGGCACCTCAGGGGGTGTCGGGTGGGCTGGCGGCTGGCGGCTGGCGGCGGGGTGTCGGGCGAGGTGGTTGCCGGTGGGGCGATGGTTCCCGGCCGGGTGGCGGCTGCTGGGTGGACGGCGGTTCCGCGACGGAGCGGTGGTTGTCCCGGTGGGTGGTGGTTGCCCGGTGGGGCGGCGGGTCCTGGGTTGGGTGCTGGCTGCTGGGGGCGGACTGTCCGGGAAGCTCGGGGCACCTCAGGGGCACCTCACACCTCAGCGGGGCTGTGGTTGTCCCGGTGGGGCGGTGGTTGTGTCGGGTGGGTGTGGCTGCTGCGGCGGGCGGTTGGACTAGGCGTCGCGCCGGTGGAGGAGTAGGCCGCCGGCCAGCAGGGTGCCCGCTGACCACAGGGCCAGTACGCCGAGGCCCTGCCAGGGGGAGAGAGGCAGGGCTGACAGGCCGGCGGTGGCCTGGATGGTGAGCCCGGCGCTCATCGGCCCGATCTGCTGCAGGTGCCGCGACCAGTCCGGGCCGACGGCGCTGGCGATGACGGGGAACAGGTAGAGCAGGCCGAGCACTGCCCCGATCGAGACGGCCGAATCCCTGATGGCCGCGGCGGCGCCGAGGGCCAGCAGTGCGATCAGCGCCAGGTACAGGACGGAGCCGGCCGCCGCGCGCAGGTCGGCCGGGGTGGCGAGCGACAGCGGCGGGTAGCCGTGCGCCCGGGTGAACCCGTGGCCGGGCAGTGTCAGCTGCCCGGCCAGCACCGCGGCGAGCACGCCGGCCGCCCCGGCCGCGAGCGCCAGGCCGGTTACCGCGACCGCCTTGGCGGCCAGCACGGTGTTCCGGCGCGGGATCGCGGTCAGCGTGGTGCGGATCATGCCGGTGCTGTACTCGCCGCTGACCGCGAGCACCGCCAGGACCGCCACCAGTGCCTGGCTGAGGTCGACGCCGGACAAGGCGATCTTCGCCGGGTCCTGCCCGCAGCCCGCCGCCTGGCAGCCCGCCGAAGCGGTGGCGGCGGCACCGACGGCCGCGGTCGCCGCGATGACGGCCAGCAGCAGCCACCACGTGCCGCTGAGTGTGCGCAGCTTCACCCACTCCGCGCGCAGCGCGTTCAGGAGTCCCGGGGTGGCGTTCACCAGTCCGGCGGCGTTCGCGTGTTCTGGTGTGTTCGCGTGTTGGAATATGTTCACGCGTCTCTCCGGCGCAGCAGGAAGGTCGCCAGGATCAGCGCCGCCGCGGTCCAGGCGCACAGCACGGCGAAGCCCGCCCACGGCGCTAGCGGGAAGTAGCCCGCCGACGGTACGTAGACGTTGCTGACCTGGGGGTACTGGGCAAGCGTGGCCTGGACGGCGAACGCGGCGGCGGGAGTGACCCTGGCCAGCCATTCGGTGGGGCCGACCGGGAGGACCGGCGTCGTCACGGTGAGCAGGTAGGGCAGGACGATCACCACGATCACGGTGGCGACCGCCGCCGCGCCGCGGCGCACGATGGTGCCGATCGCGAGCGCGAGGACGGCGGCGACGGCGAGCACGGCCGCGGTGCCGGTGATGACCCGGACCTCGGTCAGCGCGGACGCGGGCCAGACGTAGACACCGTGACCGCGCAGCACCCGCTGGCCAAGCGCGACCACGATGGCGGCGCTGACCAGCCCGGCCGCGAAGGTGACGTCGCCGATCACCACGGCCTTGGCCGCCAGCACCCGGCCACGGACCGGGGTCGCGGCGAGCGTGACGCGGATGAGGCCGCGCCGGTACTCGGCGGTCATGAACATCGCGCCCACCACGGCCACCGCCACGAGCCCGGCGAACACGCCGATCAGCGTCTGCGCGATCGTGACGCCGATTCCCGACGCCCCGGACACCGAGGGAGCGATGTCACCGGTCCCGGTCACGCTGAAGCGCCCGCCGGCGTCCTGGAAGCCGCCGGGCGACCCGGCCGCGGGTCCGCCAGGCGCGTCGACGGCGGCGCCGGCCCACGCGCCGTCCGGCCAGCCGCCGCCCAGGCGGACGTGGTCGAACGTGCCGGTCGCCTGGCTGGCGGCGCCGCTGAGCGACAGCTGGCCCATAGACAGCTGCGAGTACTGCGGCGAGGTGGCGAACAGGCCGCCTTGCGCGGTCGGCCTCAGCCCGGGCAGGGTGACGCTGCCGACCTCGGACCAGTGGCTTCCGTCGGCTGAGTCGTAGCCGGCGATCGTGTCGCCTGACCGGGTGAGCCGCAGCCAGCGGGGCGACGCAGCGGAGACGGAGCCGGCCAGCCCGGCCAGGTCGCCGGTGTAGTCGTACTGCATCCGTACGCCATGGGCGCCGGTGACCATCATCGCCGCGTAGGCCGAGCCCTCGCGGGTGCTCGCCTTCACGATGATCCCGGCCTTGGCCCACGGGACGAGGCCGGCCCGTGTCCGCGGCCCGCTGCCGTCCCCGTTGCCGGCGTTCCCTTGGCTGGGGTTCCCTTGGCTGGCGCCCGCGTCGTCGGAGAAGTCGGGCAGCCGGCCGGTCAGCGAGGTCATCCGGACGGTGATGCTGCCGTCTCCTGTCAGCGGCTGGTGCACGAAGTAGAAGCTGTCGGTCACCGCCTCCCCGCCCGGTCCGACCAGCTGGGCGCAGTCCGAGGCCGGGCCGTGCGTGCCGCAGGAACCCTGGCCGCTCGGGGCGAGCCCGAGGGCCACGATCGCCATCGCCGCGAGGACCAGGCCGGCCACCCAGCCGCGGACGGTGCTGAACTTGACCCATTCCGCCCGCAGCAACTGCGCGAACCCGGCCTGGCCAGCCGGCGCCTGGGAGCGGTACCCGGTGGCGCTCATCGCGTGGTCTTTTCCGTCGCGGTCTTTTCCGTGGCGGCGTGGCCGGCGGCGGGAGCGGCATGCCCGGCGGCGGGGGCGGCAGGCCCGGCCCGGAATTCGACCGCGTCTCTGGTCAGGCGCAGGTAGGCGTCTTCGAGGGTCGCCTGCTGGGCGCTGACCTCGCTGAACGGAATCCCGGCGGCGGTGAGGACAGCCACGGTCCGTTCGGGCGAAAGGCTGGAGATCAGCAGGAGATCGGGCGCGGTGGCAGTGACCTCCGCCCCCGCACCGGCGAGCGCCGTGACCGCCGCCGCGGCGGCCGGGGTGCGCAGCCGCACCTGGCCAGCCGACGCCGCGGCGATCAGGGACTTGACGTCGGAGGAAGCGATGACCCGGCCGCGGCCGGCCACGATCAGGTGGTCCACGGAATCCTGCAGTTCGCTCATCAGGTGGCTGGATACGAGCACGGCCCGGCCCTGGGCGGCCAGCGCGCGCAGGAAGCCGCGCATCCAGATGATGCCCTCGGGGTCCATGCCGTTGAACGGCTCGTCCAGGATCAGCGCCGGCGGGTCGCCGAGCAGCGCGGCCGCGATGCCGAGGCGCTGCCGCATGCCGAGGGAGTAACCGCCGGCCTTGCGCCGGATCGCGGACCGCAGGCCCGCCTGGTCGATGACCTCATCGACCCGGCGGGCGGTCAGCCCCTGCGAGTAGGCGAGCCAGAGCAGATGATTGCGGGCCGACCGGCTGGGCTGCAGCGCGGCCGCGTCGAGCAGCGCCCCGACATGGGTGAGCGGCCGCCGCAGGCTGCGGTACGGCCGTCCGCCGATCAGCGCGGTGCCCGCGTCGGCGGCGTCGAGGCCGAGGATGATCCGCATCGTGGTGGACTTGCCGGCGCCGTTCGGGCCAACGAAACCGGTGACCTCTCCCGGGCGGACGCTGAAGGTCATGCCGTCAAGGGCGGCCGTCGGCCCGTAGCGCTTGCGGAGGTCGGTGACTTCGATCATGCCGGCAGTTCTACGTGGCCGCCGGTGTCAGCCCGGTGCCCGCGGCTGACACCTGGCTGACACCGGGGTCCCTGGCATGCTTGACCGCATGAGAGTGCTGGTGGCCGAGGATTTCGAGGTGCTCGCCCGGTCAATCGGGACGGGGCTGCGGCGCGAGGGAATGGCCGTCGACGTGGTGCTCGACGGCGCCGACGCGCTCGAGCACCTGGCGGTGACCCGCTACGACGTGGTGGTGCTGGACCGCGACCTGCCCGGGGTGCACGGCGACGAGGTCTGCCGCCGGATCGCCGCGGCCGACGCCGGCAGCCGGGTGCTGATGCTCACCGCGGCCAGCACCGTCAGCGACCGGGTCGAGGGCCTGGGGCTCGGCGCCGACGACTACCTGCCGAAGCCGTTTGACTTCGCCGAGCTGGTGGCCCGGGTCAGGGCGCTGGGCCGGCGGTCCGCCCCGGCGGTGCCGCCGGTGCTGCTGGCCGGCGACCTCCGGCTCGACCCAGGGCGCCGGACGGCGGAGCGCGGCGGGCGGCGCCTCGACCTCAGCCCGCGGGAGTTCGCCGTGCTCGAGTGCCTGCTGGCCGCCCGAGGCCGGGTGGTCTCGGCCGAGGAACTGCTCGAGCGGGTCTGGGATGAGATGGCCGACCCGTTCACTACCGCGGTCAAGTCCACCGTCAAGCGGCTGCGGGCCAAGCTCGGCGACCCGCCGGTCGTTGAGACCGTCCGCGAGGGCGGCTACCGGATCGGGGACGCGTGATGTTCCCCGGCTCGCTGCGGACCCGGCTGGCGCTGCTGTACGGGGGCGTGTTCCTGGTCCTGGCGCTGGTGGTGCTCTCGATCCCGTTCCTCGCGGTGAGCGAGTCAGTGCACGTCGGGTCGACCGCCCCGCCGGTCGTCCAGCATCCCGGGCGCAGCCTGCTGCCCACGGTGAGCGTGGTGGTCGTCACGCTGGCGATCGCGGTGGGGGCGTCGCTCGGGCTCGGCTGGCTGCTGGCCGGCCGCCTGCTCCGGCCGCTGCAGGCGATCGTCGCGACCGCACGGGACATCTCCGCCACCAACCTGAGCCGCCGGCTGCGGACCAGCGGCCGCGACGATGAGTTCAGCCGGCTCGGCCAGACGCTGAACGACCTGTTCGCGCGACTTGAGGGCTCGTTCGAGTCGCAGCGGCATTTCGTCGCCAACGCGGCCCACGAGCTGCGCACCCCGCTGGCCGCCGAGCGGACCGTGCTGCAGGTGGCCCTCGCCGATCCCGCCGCCAGCGCGGGCAGCCTGCGGGCGGCCTGCGACGAAGTGCTGCGGCTTGGGCGGCAGCAGGAGAAGCTGATCGACGCGCTGCTCACCCTGGCCAGCAGCGAACGCGGCATCGACCGGGCCGAGCCCTTCGACCTGGCCGACGTCGCCGCGGCGGTGATCGCGGAGGCGCGGGGCAGCGTCACGGTCGACGCCAGGCTCGGTCCCGCGCCGGCCGACGGTGATCCCCGCCTGGCCGAAAGCCTGGTGGCGAACCTGGTCGGGAACGCGATCAGGCACAACCAGCCGGGCGGCTGGGCCGAGGTCTCGACCGGCACGGTCGGCGGGCGGGCGATGGTGCGGGTCAGCAACACCGGGCCGGCAGTGCCGCCCGCCGAGCTCGACCGGCTCTTCCGGCCGTTCCAGCGGCTGGGGGACGAGCGGGTGCCGGGCGGGGCGGGCGGGCCGCGCGGGCCTGGCGGGCCTGGCGGACCTGGCGGGCCTGGCGGACCTGGCGGGCCTGGCGGGCCGGGTGGGCCGGGTGGCGGGTACGGGCTCGGGCTCGCCATCGTCCGCGCGATCGCCGCCGCTCACGGCGCCGGGATCACTGCCAGCCCGAGGAACGAGGGGGGCCTGGACATCACCGTGACCTTCCCGCCGGCGGCTGCGGGCCTTTCAGCGCCCGCCAGCTTTCCGTCGGCGGCCTGGCGGCCGTGACGTTTTGTCGGCCGCAGTTTTCACCTCCGCCTCAGCGCCACCGAACGAGCACTTCGCTGGCAGCGGTAACACGGCGAGGCGGTATCGCGTCGCCAAGCTGCAAGGCGTTGGAAACATTTTGTGTCATAGCACGTAAAGGTTACCAAATAGATAAAAGTTTCCACCTCATCTGTCACGCGGATCTCGCTAGTCTCAGCACCCGTCGGCCGCCCTCGTGCTGCGGATGCGGCGGGTCGCCGCGCAAGCGTACGGCGGGGAGGCCCGAGGCTAGCGGGCGTAGGCGGCGGCGAAGCCCTCGCGGTAGCTGGGGTAGCGCGGGGTCCAGCCGAGTTCCTTCCCGGCCTTGGCGTTGGAGGCGCCGCGGGCCTGGGAGAGCATGCTCATGCTCTCGCCCATCAGCAGGCTGCCGACCCAGCCGGGAAAGTGGCGAGGCGGCTTGGCACCGAGGGCGGCGGCGAGAGCGGGCAGCCAGTCCCGCATCGGGGCGGGCTCGTCGTCGGTGATGTTGTAGACGGCCGGACCGTCCACGTCGAGCGCGAGCGCGGTCGCGGCGGCGGCGTCGTCCAGGTGAATGAAGGACATGATCCCGGCGCCGTCGCCGATGAGCGGGAACTGCCGCTTGCGGACGGCCTTCACCATCGAGTCCTCGGTGCCGTAGAAGCCGCCGTAGCGCAGCGAGATCCCGCCCGCGGCGGTGACCGCCTGGTCGACGTGCGCCATCGCGGCGAAACTCTGCCGCGCCGTGGCCGGCGGGGCGGCCAGCAGCGGGTCGTTCTCGTCCTTGACCGGGCCGCCCTCGTGGGCGTAGCGGAACGGAGCGAAGCTCTGCCCGATGAACCGGTGCACGCCCGCCGCTTCGGCCGCCGCCAGCAGGTTGTCGGTGCCAGCGGTGCGCAGCCGGTTGGTCGGCGCGAAGCCGCGGTCCATGTTGCGTGAGAAGCCTCTGCCGGTGAGGTCGGTCGCCTGGTAGACGATCGCGTCGGGGCGGACGGCGGCCACGGTCGCGCGCACCGCCGCCGGGTCGAGCACGTCGAGCGCGGCCGGGTCGGCCCCGAGCGACCTGAGGTAGCCGGCCTTCGCCGCCGACCGCGAGGTGCCGGTGACCTGATGGCCGCGGGCGGTGAGCAGCGGAACGAGCCGGCTGCCGAGTACGCCGGTGGCACCCACCACGAGGACTCGCATGATGTCTTCCTTCCGTCGCGGCCGGCCGGTGTCACGCCGGGCGGCGCTATCGTGTCACCCTGACTGACACCGACTGAGGAGCGAACGTGACGGGCGCCCGCGAAAATACGGAAAAAGGTGACCGGGCTCACCCGGAGCGGGAAACGGGGGCATGGCTGGCCGAGCGGTTCGAGGAACACCGCGGCCGGCTGCGGGCGGTGGCCTACCGGATGCTCGGCTCGCTCGAGGAGGCCGACGACGCGGTTCAGGAGGCCTGGGTCCGGTTCAGCGCGGCGGGCGCCAGCCAGGTGGAGAACCTCGGCGGCTGGCTGACCACCATCGTCAGCCGGGTGTGCCTCAACGTGCTGCGCGCCCGCGCGGCCCGGCCGGAGACGCTGGCGGGACCGCGCATCCCCGACCCGGTGCTCAGCCCCGCCGACGGTCCGACGCCCGAGCAGGAGGCCCTGCTCGCCGATTCGGTCGGCCTGGCGCTGCTCGTGGTGCTTGACACGCTGAGCCCGGCCGAGCGGGTGGCGTTCGTGCTGCACGACGTGTTCGATGTCCCGTTCGGCGAGATCGCCCCGATGCTCACCCGCACCACCGAGGCCACCAGGCAGCTGGCCAGCCGGGCGCGGCAGCGGGTACGGGCCGCGGGCGCGCACGCCCCGGACGGCGCGGTCGCCGCGCAACGGGCCGTGATCGACGCGTTCTTCGCCGCCGCCCGGGCCGGGAACCTGGCCGGCCTGGTGGAACTCCTCGACCCCGACGTCGTGCTGCGCACCGACGGCTTCGCCGCGGCGCCGGCCATGGTCCGCGGCGCCGCCGCCGTGTCCAGCGCCGTCGCGGCGAACGCGAGCCCGCACGCGGAATTCCGCCCGGTGGTCATCAACGGGGCGGCGGGCGTGCTGATCACGCTGCGCGGACGCCCGGCCGCGCTGATGGCCTTCACCGTCGTCGGCGGCCGGATCACCGCGGTCGACGGCATCACCGACCCCCGGCGCGTGCAGCGCCTGACGGACTCCGCGTGAGACGGCCGGCCTAGGCTACGGTGCCATGCGGATTCCGACGGACGGGGAAATCCTTGCCCTGCACGAGAAGCACGCGCCCACCCCGGCGGCGCTCAGCCTGGTGTACACGCACTGCCTGATCGTCGGCGAAATCGCCGACCAGCTGCTCGCGACATCGGGCTCGGCCGCCGACCCGGCCCTGGTCAGGGCCGGGTGCCTGCTGCACGACATCGGGGTGTACCCGCTCTATGACGACGCGGGCGAGCTTGACCACGCCCAGTACATCAGGCACGGGGTGCTCGGGCAGGAGCTGCTGCGGGCGGAGGGACTGCCCGAGGTGCTCTGCCGGTTCGCCGCGCACCACACCGGAGTGGGACTGACCAGGGACGACGTGCTTCAGCAGTCGCTGCCGCTGCCGCCGGCCGACTACCTGGCGGACACCCCGGAGGAGACCGTGGTGATGTACGCGGACAAGTTTCACACCAAGTCCACGCCGCCGTCCTTCCTCACGGCCGGCGCGTACGCCGCCCGCGTCCGCCGGTTCGGCCCCGGCAAGGTGGCCGCGTTCGCGGCGATGCGGGCGGCCCTCGGCGAACCGGACCTGGCATCGCTCGCCGCCGCCTACGGGCAGCGGGTCATCGGCACCGACTGAGATTGCTGGCATGCGCTGCGTTTTCCGGCATGCCCCGCGCCTGGGCGGGTAGTCGTTCACGACGTCAACGCCCGGCGTTAGAGTGCCGTTAAGCCGGGCCGGGTAGTCGGCGTGCGCGACGGCAGCGCGGTAGCGTTGCCCGTGTGGCGGGCTGGGCGGGCGGAGGCGGCTGAGTGACGGCAGAGACGAGCGCGCAGATCACGGACCTGACCGTGGACGATCACGCGTGCCTGACGTTCGGTGAGCGCGAGGAGCTGTTCGACCTGACCGCCGCCTTCGTCAGGGACGGGCTGGCCGCCGGGCTGAAAGTGGTGTGGCTGAGTGACGCGGGTCCCGGGCAGGCGGCCGGCGAGCTCGCCCGCCGCGGCGTGGCCGTCCAGCCGGCCCTGAGCAGCGGGCAGATGATCGCGGCGGGGTACCAGGACCGGCTGCTTTCCGGTCAGACGTTCCGGGCGGACACCGCCGTGCGCTGGCTCACCGGGCAGCTGGACTCGGCCAGGGACGAGGGCTTCCCCGGGCTCAGGGTGGCGGTTGACATGAGCTGGGCGCTGCGCCCGGTCACCGGCATCGAGCAGCTGCCCCGCTTCGAGGAAGGCATCGCGGCGGTGCTCGACGGCACCACCGCATCGGTGCTCTGCCAGTACGACCGCGAGCGGTTCGACCCGGTCACGCTGGCGTCGGTGGCGGGCTTCCACACCCGCGCGGTGGCCGCCGCCACCTGGTACGCGGACCCCGTGCTGCGCATCTGCCGTCAGTACGCCCCGGCCGGGCTGCGGATCGCCGGTGAGATCGACTACCAGGCCGCCGACCACCTGGCGCTCGCGCTGGCGGAGATCGTCCGCCTTGACGGCGACGTCACGATCAACATGACCGACCTGGCGTTCATCGACGCGCAGTGCACCCTGCTGGTCGCCGACGCCGCCCGGGCCATCGCGGCGTCGAGGACGGTGCTGCTGCACTGCGCGCCGGAGATCGCCGCCTGCTTCTCGCGGCTCGGCATCGCCGACGTGGCCGGCATCAGGCTGGTGACCGCCGATGGGCGATGACCTGGGCCGCCGGGCCGTCGTGCCCGGACGGGAACCGCCGGGCACCGGACTGCCAGCCGGATCGGTGATCCTGGAGCAGGATTTCGACTTCGGATCGCTGTACTCACTGCGGGCGGCGGTCGCGGCGCACGCCGGGGCCGCCGGAATGACCGGGACCGGACTGTACGACGTGGTGACGGCCGCCCACGAGCTGGCCGCCAACGCCGTCAGGCACGGGGCGGGACGCGGCCACCTGCGGCTGTGGGTGGTCGGCAGCGTGCTGTACTGCGAGGTCAGCGACGCCGGGCCGGCCCCGGCGGACCAGATCGGGCCGGCTCAGGACACGGCCGCTGGTTCCTCGCCCGCGGCAGGCACAGTCGGCAACGGGGACAGGCCGGCGCCCTGGCGGGAGGAGCACGGCCACGGCCTGTGGGTCGTCAGCCAGATCGCCGACCAGTTCACCATCGACCGCGCGGCCACGGTGACTACGGCCACGGCGGCCTTCACCCTCGGGACGCCGGACTAACCGGGGCGCGCGGGGCCGGTCACCGGTCACTGGTTACCGCCTGGCGGGAGAGCGCCGGCCCTGGCCGGCCGTGACGGCGACGGCGAGGCAGGCGACCAGGCCCGCGGCCAGCTCGGCGGCCCATACGTGGTGGAAGTCGGTGACCGTGTGGGCGGCGCCGGTGCCGAGGATGACGACAACGACCGCCACGCCGACGGCGCTGCCGACCTGGCGGGCCATGTTCAGCACCGCACTGCCGGTCGTCGCCCGGTCGGGCGGCAGGGTGCCCGCGGCGGCGAACAGCGGGGCCTGGACCAGCCCGGCCGAGATACCGCCGGCGAACAGCCCCGGCAGGAACGCCGCCGCGTAATCCGGCTGCCCGCCGGTACGCAGCATCCAGTAGCCCGCCGCCACCATCATGAACAGCGCGCCCGCCATGGCCGGCACCGTGCGCCCGAACCGCGCCCTGATGCGGCCCGCACTGACCGCGAACACGGCGGCGGTGGCCGGCCCCGGCGCGATCGCCAGGCCCGACTTGACGACGCTGTAGTGCCACTGTCCCTGCAGGAACAGCACCACGCTGAGCAGGAAGATCGCGAAACCGATGAAGTAGACGAACAGCGCGATCGTCGCGCCGGTGAACGTCTTGCTGGTGAACAGGTCGCGTTCGATCAGCGCGTGCGGGTGCCGCAGGGTGCGTGCCACGGTCAGCGCGGTCACCGCCACCGCGACCGCGAGCAGCGTCACGGTCCTGGGCGAGCCCCAGCCCCAGGCGGGCCCCTGCACGGTGCCGAGCACCAGCAGGGTGACCGAGGCGAGCACGCCCGCGGCGGACAGCCAGTCAGGAAGCCGGCTTCCGGCCGCCGCCCGCACTTCGGGCAGCACCTTCAGGCCGCCAAGCAGGGTCGCGATGCCGATCGGCACGTTGATCAGGAAGATCCACCGCCAGGACACCTCGACCAGCAGGCCGCCGATAGGCGGGCCTGCCGTCCCCGCGACGGCGGCGACGCTCGCCCAGAAACCGACCACCATCGCGTGCTGCCGCTTGGCGAACGCCGGGTACAGCAGCCCGAGGGAGGTCGGCACGATCAGCGCCGCCCCCACCGCCTGCACCGCCCGCGCCGCGACCAGCACGCCCAGCGTCGGCGCGACCGCGCAGGCGGCCGAGGCCAGGGTGAACACGGCCACGCCGGCCAGCAGGAAACGGCGCCGTCCGAAGTGGTCGGCCAGCCGCCCGGCCGGCACCAGCAGCGCGGCGAAGATGATCGCGTAGGCGTTCAGCACCCAGGACAGCCCGGACAGGCTCGACCCGCGGTAAGACTGGCCGATCACCGGCAGCGCGACGTTGACGATGAACAGGTCGAGCTGCGCCATGAAGGCCACCGCCGCGAGAACCGCCAGGATCCACCAGCGTCGCGGGTGCCCCTGGTCAGCATCGGCCGCGGCTGGCCGCGGCCGGGTTTCCGGTGGTCCCGCCGCTGGCACGCCCGCGGAGGCAGCCCCCGCCATCCGGGCCCGAACGGTCCCCGCGTGACCCGCTCCAGCCGGCGCCATCCCCGCGTCGGCCGTCTCCGCGCCTGACATCATGCCTCCCGGCAACCTTGGTTCATTCAATGAACTGCCATCGCAGTTAACCATGAAAATTATGGTTCAGTCAATGAACTATCAAGCCGGAAAGTGCGCTAGGATCGGGGGCATGGCTCTGCCGAAGGATTACACCGGGGACGGGTGCTCCCTGGCCCGGGCGCTCGAGGTGGTGGGCGAACGGTGGACGCTGCTTATCGTCCGCGACGCTTTCTTCGGCGTGCGGCGGTTCAGTGACTTCGCCGCGCACCTGGACATCCCGCGCGCCGTGCTCACCCACCGGCTGGCCGCGCTCGCCGAGGCGGACGTGCTCGCGGTCGTGCCCGGCCCGCACGGCCACGACGAGTACGGGCTGACCGCCAAGGGGCTTGACCTGTGGCCGGTTGTCCGCAGCCTGCTCGAGTGGGGCGACGACTACTATTCCGCGGCCGGCCCGCGCCGTCTGTTCAGGCACGCCGCCGACGACGGCCCGGTGTCCAAGGACGGTGTCTGCGCCGCCTGCGGCGGCTTGGTCCAGGTCGCTGACCTGACAGTCGCCCCCGGTCCCGGCTGGGCGGCGCGCCCCGGCAAGGCCGATGTCGTCTCGGCCGCCTTGGGAACACCGCACCGCATGCTCACTTCCGTCCGGCCGTAATCAGCCGGGCGCACGGCCGGAACCGGCCGCTAGCCGCCCCGGCGCACCTCAGGAACCGTCTCGCACGTCACCAGGCCGTGGGTGCTGGTCAGCTCGTCGATGACAGCGAAGGCGGCGGCGGTCCGCCCGGGTGAGTCGACCACCACCGTCACCGCGGGCACATGCCGCCCAAGCTGCAGCAGCCGGTCGCCGTGCGGCGGGCGGGCGCCGTGGAAGCCCCACACGCCGCGCTGGGTCGTCGCACCGCTGATGCCGGCGGCCAGCAGCCGGCGCATGATCGCGCGGTGCACCGGCTGGCCGTCGTGCAGCGCCGTCTCTGACGTGTAGACCATGAGCTTCTGCCACGGCGGGGTACCGGCCAGGCCAGGCCCGGCCGGCGGCGCGGCTAGGTCGTCGGCGGCCGCCGACGCTGGCGGCGGCGCCGGCCGGGCGAGCAGTTGGCCGTCGCGCTTGCAAATGCGGACCCGCTCGAGCGTCAGCAGCGGCCGCCGCAGCAGGCCGCCGAGTTCGGGCAGCAGCCGCGCGAACCGCGGGCCCGCGCCGACGGCGATGACCATCACCGGGGTGCCCGCGTTGCGGGAGAAGAACGCGGCGCGCTCGCGCTGGCCGTGCGCGGTCCCGTCGACCCCGAGCAGCGCGGTCGCGCCGGCCACGCCGCGGGCGTGCAGCAGCTCGCAGACGGCGATGTAGCCCGGGGTCCGGCCGACGCGCTCCTGGCGGCCCAGGTAGAGGGTCAGCTTCGTCTCCTCGTGCAGGTCCTCGGGCAGCGTCACGGGGGAGATGTCGCCGCTCAGCAGCCGTGCGCGCTCCAGCGTCACCAGGCCGCCACCGCACAGCCGGGCGGCCTGCTCGGCCAGCGGCTCGATGCGTGCCCGCTGGTCGACCGCGACGGCGGTCAGCGGCAGGTCCTCTGACAGCGTGAGCGAGCCGTCCGTGCTCGGGCGCCGCGCGGCGCCGAATCCCGCCACGCCGCGGAGCAGGATGCTGGCGGCGACTTGCTCCTGCCCGTACAGGTCGAGCAGTGCGTCGGCCGCGAACCGGCCGCCGGCCCGCTGCCGCTCACCGAAGTAGCTGGTGAGCTTGACCGTGTCCTCGTTCACAGGTGCCCTCCGATGAGCCGGCCGAGCTCCGCCGCGGCGACCCCGAGCACCAGGCTGACGACGATGTTCAGCGTCGCCTTGACGTACTGCCGCTCCTCCGTCAGCCGCTGCGTCTCCAGCACCCAGGTCGAGAACGTCGTGTACGACCCGACCGCGGCCGTGCCGGCGAGCAGGGCCGCGTCGCCGCCAAGGGCCAGCCCGGTCAGCAGGCCGAGCACCACCGCGCCGGACAGGTTGACCACCAGCGTGCCGTACGGGAAGTCACGGCCGGCCGCCGACGAGACCAGGCCGTCGACGTAGAACCGCAGCACGGAGCCCGCGCCGCCGATCAGCGTGACCGCCGTCCAGACCAGGACGCTCATCGCCGCACCGCCGCCGTTCGGACAGGCACGCGCCGCACCAGGGCGGTCGCCAGGTGCAGGGCCGCGTAGCCCGCGGCGATGCTGGCCGCCGCGTACCCGGCGGCCAGCCCCCAGTCGCCCGCGCTGATCATTTTCAGGATTTCCACCTGCATCGTGGAGAATGTGGAGAGGCCGCCGCATATCCCGGTGCCGAGCAGCGGCCGCCGGTAGCTGGACAGCGGCAGCCGCTCCTGCAGCCGCGTGACGAAGTAACCGAGCAGGAACGCGGCCGCCACGTTGACGGCGAACGTGGGCCACGGCCAGGCGGTGGCCGCGTGCGGGAACCCCTCGGCCAGCGCCGCGCGGGCCAGGGTGCCGAGCGCGCCGCCGACGAAGATGGCGACGACCGTGCGCCCGTCCGGCCGCGGCAGCGCGGGGCGGCGCCAGGCGGGCGGCGGCGGCCTCCGATTGCTCGCCGGCGGGTCTTCCCCGTGGAGACCGGAAGCTGGCACGGAGGCGGCGTCAGCGGCTGCTGGCTCTGGCACGCGAAAAGACTCCCTCAGTCACGCGAGATCGGAGCTAGAAGCCATCAGCCGCGCGAACGCGGCGGTTCGCGGGGACGGTCCCTCCGCGTCAGGGCATCATCTGACGTGCTTAGTTTAACGGTTCAGACCGGGGCGACGCCGCAGTAGGTCCAGGCCTGGTCGGCGTCAGGGCCTGGCTGCGCCTGCGGGCGCCAGCGGGAGACGAGCACCAGGCCTGGCTCGACGGGCTCCCTGCCGTTGAACATCCGCTCGATCTGGTCCTTGGGGCGGGGGAGCCAGGTGGCGCCGCGTTCGGTGGCGGCGGCCGACGCGGCGTGCGTCCGGTCGGGTGCGAACTCGTCGGTGGAGTGCGAGATGACCACGTAGCTGCCGGGCGCGAGCGCGGACAGGTACCGGGCGGCGATGCCCGCCGGGTCGTCGGCGTCGGTCAGGTTGTGCAGGACCGCGACGAACAGCAGCCCGACCGGCTGGCTGAAGTCGAGCAGCTTCCCCGCCTGAGCCAGCACCTCGCTGACGTCCAGGAGGTCGGCGGGCACGACGGCGACGTTGCGGTCCCGCGCCATCCGGGCCTGCGCGTGGCGGAACACGACCGGGTCGTTGTCGACGTAGACGACCCGTGCCTCCGGGTTGACCTCGCGGGCCGCCTCGTGGGTGTTGGGGCTGGTCGGCAGT
This sequence comes from Trebonia sp., assembly GCA_036501515.1. GTDB lineage: Bacteria > Actinomycetota > Actinomycetes > Streptosporangiales > Streptosporangiaceae > Trebonia. Next base: position 18,078 of record DASYAD010000472.1, read on the forward strand.
CCGGTGCCGATGTCGAGGAACTGGGAGATCCCCGCCTCGGCCAGGAACTGGACGGCGCGGACCAGGAACGCGCGGTTCTCCCGCGAGGAGACGCGCATCTCCGGCATGTGCCGCAGCCCGACCTGGGCCATCTCCCGGTCGGCGGCGAAGTGATCCTTACCGCCCAGCATGTAGTCGTAGACGCGGGCCGGGTGGGGGACGTCGGTGCGGATGCCGAGGGCGATCCACCGGTCCTGGGCTTCTTGCTCGTCCGGGTCGTCAAGTCCGGTCACTGCGTGGCTCCCCGGGTGTGCGCGCTGTATGGGTCATAGCAGTTTTACCGCATTAGCGGCGATAGCGCGCGGCCGCTGCGGTGGCCGCGGTCACCGCGATGCGGCGGACGGAACCTAGAAGGCCAGGTCGCCGTAGATGTCCGGGGAAATGCTCTTCGCGATACTGAGCGGGTAGAGACGCCCGCCGGTCGCCTGTCAGCACAAAGGCCAGCCGGACGAGGCCGAGGGCGTGCGCCTGGTAGAGCGCCGTGATCTGCTGGATCGGATCGTGGGCGGGCTGGCGTGCCTGCGTCACCGGGTTCACACCCCCACTGATGAAATGACGCGGGAAAGGTTGCCTGTTTCCCGGGCGGATCTCAAGGCCTGGCGCGGAGTCCAATCGCGTTATATCGTGAAGATGAGCCTAGGAGGTACCGGGATGCGAGGCATCGCGAAGCTGCTTTTCGGTGACGACGCGGGCCGGGTGCTCGATCTGCTCGCCGGCCATGACGACGGGTTCGAGCTGGCCGAGCGCGCGCGCCGGTCCGGCGAGTGGTGCGGGACCACGCCTGGCCGGGGGTCCGCGGACCGGGCCGCCGGAGCGGACCGCGGGCGCCGTCTGCCTGCCGCGGTCACCCCACGGGATTTCTGCGGATAACAGCAAAAAGCCTGGATTGGGCGAACGAGGCCACCGCTCGCCGCGCGTCGGGAGTTTTAACGCCATATGTCCGTGGTGTGAGCGCTGCGTTGCCAGGGTATGCCTGGGGCGGACCGAGAGCCGTGCCCGGACCCGAGAGCAGTGCCGGGGCGGCATCCGCCGAAGGAGCCGGGTAATGGACGTTGAGGTCATTGTTGAAACCCCCCAAGGGTCGCGTAACAAGTACAAGATCGACGCCAAGAGCGGGCGCATCCGCCTGGACCGGATGCTGTTCACCTCGACGGTGTACCCGTTGGACTACGGCAAGGTCCCTGACACCCTCGGGGAAGACGGCGATCCCCTCGACGTGCTGGTGTGGCTGGACGAGCCGACGTTCCCCGGCTGCCTGGTCACGGTGCGCCCGGTGGCCGTCTTCTGGATGAGTGACGAGCGCGGCCCCGACGCCAAGCTGCTCGCGGTGGCCTCGCACGACATCCGCAAGGCGCGGTTCACCAACCTGGCGGACATGCCGCGCCACCTGCTCAACGAGATCGGCCACTTCTTCGACATCTACAAGGAGCTCGAGCCGGGCAAGTCCACTGACGTCAGGGGCTGGATGGACCGCGCCGAGGCGGAGCGGGTCATCAAGGAAGCGGAGGCGCGCGCCGCGCTGGCGCCTTCCGGGGCGGTGCCCGGGCAGCGTACGGACGTGCCGGAGGCGCACCTCTCGTCCTGAGAGCGTTATAAGAGTGAAATGCTAAGTAACGTCAAAGAAATGCTGGTCGGGCAGACTGTGGCGACTTGTTAACTTTCGCCCTGGAGTGTGGCCCGATGGCCCTGACGGAAACGACGGCTGCCGCCGCCGCGGAGCGCGCTAAGCTCCAGCGGCATTTCGGTCGCTTCGACATCTTGTTCTTCCTTATCTGCACGATTGTCGGCGTCGACACAATCGCGTCGGTGGCCGGCAGCGGCGGCGAGGCATTCACGTGGATGATTGTCCTCGCCGTCGCGTTCTTCGTCCCCCAGGCGCTGCTGTTCGCCGAACTCGGCTCGGCGTTCCCGCAGGAAGGCGGGCCTTACTTCTGGACCAGGCTCGCCTTCGGCCACCTCGTCGGCGCGGTCAACAACTTCCTCTACTGGATCACCAACCCGGTCTGGATCGGCGGCACGCTCGCCGGCGCCTGCGTCGGCGCCGTCGACGTGTTCTTCAACAACGGCAACGCGGTGTCCACGTCGGTCTTCTACGTGATCGCCCTGGTGTTCGTGTGGGTGTCGGTGCTCGCCGCCATCTTGTCGTTCTCCAAGGCGAAGTGGCTGCCGACGGCCGGCGCGTTCGCGCGCTTCCTGCTGCTCGGCCTGTTCACGATCTCGTGCATTGTCTTCGCGGCCAAGCACGGCGTGCACGGCCTCGGCGCCAGCGCCTACAAGCCCTCCTACGCTGGGTTCGTCGCCCTGGTTGGCGTCCTGCTGTTCAACTACGTGGGCTTCGAGCTGCCCAGCTCGGCCGGCGAGGAGATGACCAACCCCAAGCGCGACGTCCCGTTCGCCATCGCCCGCTCCACGGTCGCCAGCGTGCTGCTGTACGCGATCCCGGTGCTCGGCATCCTCATCGTGCTGCCCTCCTCGGCGGTCAGCAACTTCAGCGGCTTCGCCGACGCGATGAAGGACGTCTTCACCGTGTACGGCGGATCGATCGCCAAGGACGGCACCCCGACGCTGAGCGGCGCGGGCACCGCGCTCGCGGCCATCGGCGCGATCCTGTTCATCCTGTGCCTGCTCACCTCCGGCGTCACGTGGATCATGGGATCCGACCGGGCCCTGGCCGTGTCCTGCTACGACGGGGCAGGCCCCCGCTTCCTCGGCGTCATCAACGCCCGCTTCGGCACCCCGGTCCGTGTCAACATCTTCAGCGGCGTCGTCGCCACCCTCATCGTCATCCTGGCCGAGACCGTCACCAGCGGCGACGCCGCCAAGTACTTCGGCGCGGTGCTCGGTGTCACGATCTCCACGACGCTGATCAGCTACCTGGGCATCTACCCGGCCGTGTGGAAGCTCCGGCGGTCGCACCCAGAGGTCGAGCGCCCGTTCCGTATGCCCTGGATGAAGCCGCTGACTGTGCTGCTCGTGCTGCTGGTGATCATCGCCACGATCCAGCTCGTCGCGCCCGGACTCGGTGATACCTGGTTCGGCTCGAACTACGCGCCTGACGGCTGGGACCCGTCGCAGAAGTGGGTCTACCTGCTCACCGAAGCGCTCCCCGTCGTTTGCTTCGCGCTGATCGGCGTGCTGTTCTGGTGGCTCGGCCGCGGCACCAGGGCCGAGGTCGTCCAGCTGGAAACCATTCCCGTCCAGGAGGTCGCCGACTAACCGGCGCACCGCCGCTGCTTTAACAGCCTGGGTCCCCGCCGGCGTCCGGCGCGGGGCCCAGGTTTTTTGCTGTGCCGAGGGTCCCGCGCCGCCGCGTGCCCGCGGGCCGGGCTGGGAAATCCGGTTGCCTCCGGCAGGGCGGTGCGGGCTGAATAAGGTGCATGGCTGATATCCAGGGCTCGTACGACGACCTGTTCTCCGCCGTGCCCGCCGCGCTGGCCGGACTGCTTGACGCGGGAGACGCGGGCGGTGCGGCGGCCGTCTTCGTGGACGGTGAGGCCGTGGTCGACGTGTGGGGCGGGTTCGCCGACGCGGACCGGACGGTCGCGTGGGAGCGCGACACGATCACGAACGTCTGGTCGGTCACGAAGACGATGACGGCGTTGTGCGCGCTGATCCTGGCCGATCGCGGCCAGCTTGACCTGGACGCGCCTGTCAACCGCTACTGGCCTGGGTTCGCCGCCGTGGGCAAGGAAAAGGTGCTGGTACGGCACCTGCTCGGGCACACCGCGGGCCTCCCCGACTGGGACGGGCCGGTCCAGGAGCTCTATGACTGGCCCGCCGCCACCGCACGCCTGGCCGCACAGGCGCCGCAATGGGAACCGGGCCAGGAGGCCGGGTATCACTCGCTGACCCAGGGGTTTCTGGTGGGGGAGGTCGTCCGGCTGATCACCGGTCAGAGCGTCGGCGGCTTCTTCGCCGCGGAGGTGGCCGGACCTTTGGGGGCCGACTTCCATATCGGGCTGCCCGCCGAGCACGACCAGCGGGTGGCGCTGACGGTGCCGCCGCCGTCGCGGGACGAGGACTACGCCGCCAGCGCGCCCGGCGGCGGCGCGGCGCCCGCCTCTGCCACCGCGATCCGGGTTCGTGACGGGAACAGCGTCGCCTGGCGGCGCGCGCAGATCCCGGCCGCGAGCGGCTTCGGCAACGCCCGCTCGGTCGCCCGCGTGCAGTCGGTGCTGGCTTGCGGGGGAGCGGCGGGCGGACGGCGGCTGCTGTCGCAGGCGGGCTGCGACCGGGTGCGGGACGAGCAGTTCGACGGCGTGGACCGGCTCCTGGGCATGTCAGTGCGGTGGGGCCTCGGCTACGGGCTGTTCGGCCGCGCCTTCGGCTGGGGCGGCTGGGGCGGCTCAATCGTCATGGTCGAACCCGACGACCGCATGGCGGTGGCGTACGTGACGAATCAGATGCGCGAGCCGGCGGGTGACAGCCGGGGACTTGAAGTCATCATGGCCGCCTACGACGGGCTCACCGGCCTGCGGGCCTGACCGGCGAGCCTGACCGGCGGGCCCGACCGGCGGGCTTGTGCCGGCGGTTCTGACCTGCGGGCGTGACCCCGCGGTCAGGTCCGCGCGACGGGGGTGCTCGACATCGGGCCCTGCTGGTGGGATGGTTCTGCGGTGAATCGTCTGCGGCGGGCGGCGTGATGAGCGCGATCGAGATTCCCCACGGGTCGCTCTTCGGGCTGGGCAACCTGCCTTACGGGGTGTTCTCGGCCGGCGGGTCGGCCAGGGCCGGAATACGGGTCGGCGACAGCGTGCTCGACCTCGCGGCGGCGCTGAACGACGAGGTGTTCGACGCCCCGGCGCTCAACCCGTTCATGGCGCAGGGCCCGGCGCGCTGGGCGGAGGTCAGGCGCCTGGTCACCGAACTGGTCACGGCGGGGGAGGTGCCCGCCGGAGCGGTGCACGCGGTGCGGGACGTGGAGGTGCGGCTGCCGTTCGAGGTCGCCGACTACGTCGACTTCTACGCCTCCGAGCAACACGCGACCAACCTCGGGCGGCTGCTGCGGCCAGGCTCTGAGCCGCTGATGCCCAACTGGAAGCACCTCCCGGTCGGCTACCACGGCCGGGCGGGCACGGTGGTCGTCTCGGGAACCGGGATCGTCCGCCCGGCCGGGCAGCGCAAGGGGCCGGCCGACCCGTCCCCGGTGTTCGGCCCGTCGGTCCGGCTGGACATCGAGGCCGAACTCGGCTTCGTCATCGGAGCCGGCTCGCCCCTCGGCACTCCGGTGCCGGGCAGTGCCTTCGCCGAGCACGTGTTCGGCGCGGTGCTCGTCAACGACTGGTCCGCCCGCGACATCCAGGCCTGGGAGTACGTGCCTCTCGGCCCGCACCTCGGCAAGTCATTCGCGACCTCGGTGTCACCCTGGGTGGTGCCGCTCGCCGCCCTGGCGGCGGCGCGGATACCGCTGCCAGCACAGGACCCGGTGCCGCTGGCGTACCTGCGGGAGGCCGGCGACTGGGGCCTTGACATCGACCTGGCCGTCGCGTGGAACGGCGAGGTGGTCTCCAGGCCGCCCTACGCGACCATGTACTGGTCGCCCGCGCAGATGCTCGCCCACCTGACCGTCAACGGCGCCGCCACCCGGACAGGCGACCTGTTCGCCTCGGGCACGATCTCTGGTCCCGGTCGCACCCAGCGGGGCGCGTTCATCGAGCTCACCTGGGGCGGGACGGAGCCCGTGACGGTCGGCGGCGAGCCGCGCGGCTTCCTGCGTGACGGCGACACGGTCGCGATCTCGGCCACCGCCCCGGGCACGGGCGGCGAGCGCATCGGCTTCGGCGAGGTCACGGGCACGATCCTGCCGTCGCCTATCATCGCCTGAGCGAAACGACGACCGAGGAGAAGAGAGCCGCTCATGAAGCCGGATCAGGCGCTGGCGTGGATGCAGGACGGTACCAAGAGGCTGCTCGCCGACGTGGCCGGCTTGTCGGAGGAGGCGCTGGCCGCGCCGACGTCGCTGCCCGGCTGGTCGCGCCGGTACCTGGTGTCGCACATCGCTGCCAACGCCGACGCGCTGCGCAACCTGGCGTACTGGGCGCGCACCGGCGAGGAGCGCCGGATGTATGTCTCGACCCAGCAGCGTGAGGCCGACATCGCCGCCGGGTCGCGGCTACCGCTCGCCGAGCTCCGCGCCTGGGTCACCACCTCGGCCGAGGGTCTGGCGGCCGACCTCGACGCGCTGCCCGAGCCGGCCTGGGACGCGACGGTGATCACCGCGCAGGGCCTGAGCAGGCCCGCGAGCGACATCCCGTGGATGCGCGACCGCGAGCTCTACATCCACGGGATTGACCTGGGCGCGGGCACCCGCTGGCCGGACCTGCCCGCCGGTTTCCTCAGCGCGCTGATCGACGACGTGACCGCCCGCCGCTCGGGGAAGGGCGGCGGCCCCGCGCTGGCGGTGGCCGCCAGCGACACCGGGCAGACCTGGAGCGTGGCCGGCGGCGGCGCCCCGGTCCCGGTCAGCGGGCCGCTGTGCGACCTCGCCGCGTACCTGACCGGCCGCCCCGCTCCCGGGCTGCGGACCGCGCCTGTCCTGCCCGCCTGGCTGTAAGCGGCGGGGCCTTCGCCGCTACGAGGAGACGGCGCCCTGACCGCCGGCGTTGCCGTCAGGCGAGGCGGCCCGGCGCCCGGCCGGTACCCGGCGGTGCGGCTGGCCGCGCCGCTGAACCGGGAGAGCCGCCGCGAAGGCCCGGCGCGGGACGTGTTCGCGTTCGTCCGGGTAGTCCTGCTGCCGCTGCTCGCGCAGGAACGCCGCGAAGGACGGGTACTTCACGGCGTCCAGGTAGAGGGGACGGAAATCGGGATCGCGGCTAATCCAGTCCGAGGGGCGGTCAAGCTCGGACTGGGTGTTGTCCACGGCCCGCCGCAGGCTCTGGATGACCCGCTCTTCGAGTGCGGGCGCGTACGCCTGCACCGGGTGCGCCGCGAGCGCCGCGTACACGCAGGCGGTGTTGTAGGCGGCCTGCCAGGATGCGGTGCGCCGCTCGCCTGGCAGCTTGCGGACCCGGTCCCGGCCCGCGTTCCGCCGCGTCCGTCCGGCGTGCTCGCGTCCGGGCGGCCAGCGCCGTGGACCACGGCCGTGGCCGGTCTCGGCCGCGGCGCCGGTCTCGGGTTCGGTCTCGAGGCCGGTCTCGTTCCCGGGACCGGTCTCGGGTTCGGTGCGCGCCTCGGCGTCGTACACGGGGACGGGCCAGGGATCTGACGGCCGCATCGCCAGCACCGCGGTCAGGTAACCGCTGTCGCCCGCGATGAACGACGCGATCTTGGCGGCCCGGCGCAGGTGCGGCGGGATCTTCTCCCGCGGGCCAGGCTTCCCCGGGTCAGGCTTCCCCGGGTCAGGCTTCCCCGGGCCAGCCTTCCCCGGGCCAGGCTTCCCCGGGTCAGGGTGGTCGAGCTCGATGAGCTTGCGCCTGACGGCGACGAGGAGCTCGGCGACCGCCACACCGTCATGAAAGGTCTCCCGGTGCCCTTGCTGCCAGTGCGGCAGCCAGACCGGCCGCTCGTCCCGGCGGTAGAGCGCGTCCCGCACGACGGGCCACAGCCGCAGCTGCTTCCCGACCGCGTGCAGTTCGTCGGCGGCGACGTTCAGCAGCTTCTTAGCCAGGTCGGGCGCGACGGTCACCGCGCCGGGAACGCCGGCTAGCTTCACCTGGTACTGCTCGTGCCCGGTCAGCCCGCAGCGGTAGAGCGAGCCCAGGATTTGCTTGAGCTGTACTTCCGTCTCCGGGCCGTCGGGCAGGTAATGCTGCGGGCTGGCGATCATCTCGAGCGACATGGCGAAGCGGTAGCGGCCGCGGAAGAGACGCTCGTGCAGCTCTCTGTTCACGCCGTGCAGCCAGAGCGACTCAAGGTGCAGGTCCGCCAGGGCGCACAGCTGCGCCAGCTCGTAGCGGACCACGCCGGCCGTTCGCACACTCCCCGTCGCCTTCCGCAAGATCGCGATCTGCTGTCTCCTGGAGTCCTCCAGGTCCCGGGGGCAGGCGGCGTACACCCGCTCCATCCGGGCGAGCTGCATCGCGCCGAGGTCGCGCCCGTCGGCGTTGCCGTAGCACCAGGCAGGCACGGAGCGGTCCATCGCGAAGATCTGCCTGGCGATGTACCCGGCGACCATCGAGGCCGCTTCCTGCAGGCTGGCCCCGGTCACCGTCTTGGTGGCGACCGTGGCGCCGGTCCGCGCGTGATCGAGCAGGACAGTGACCCGGCAGCCGGGGCCCACCGAGGCAGGCTCGATCCACACCCGGGTCCTGACCCGCCACTGGCTGGGCCAGAACAGGCCGGCCAGCTGAAAGGCGGCGCTGACGATGCCGGCGCCGTTCACGCCGCTGTCCTCGGCGATGGAGGCCAGCGCGTTGGTCCTGGAACCGCCAGGCAAGATCGCGGGCGAGCGTATCTCCATCGCGGGCAGCCGGAACCGCAGCTCGGCGGCGAGTTCCGCGTGACGCTGGGCGTCCGTCAGGCCGTCCCCGGCCGAAGTCGCGGCGTGGCCCGCCGCCCGGGCGCGGCCCGTAGTGCCGGTGTGGCGGGCCGCCCGGTCACGGCTGGCCGCGGGAGGCGCCGGGTCTCCCGCGGGAAGCGGTGGCTGCCCCTCGTCGATCCCCGACAGGTCGAGCATGGGCGCCTGCCAGTGCAGCGTCCACGCCTCAAGCTGACGGTAGCCGAGCAGGACGGCGGCGGCGATAATCCAGCGGTCGGCATCGCCCGGCGCGGGCACCATGTGCGTGCGCCACAGCGGGTGCAGCAGGGCGACGATGACCGCGTCGACCCCCCGCAGGAACGAGTCGATAAGGTCAGACGGGGTCGCGGCCGGGTGCGTTAAACCGTAACGCGTCAGGACGAAGACCAAGACCACGGCGACGGCCCCGGTGGACCAGCGCAGCGTCCGCAGGCTGAACCAGAAGCCGATGAAGCCGAGCGCCACCGCGATAGCGGCGCACACCAGCCAGACAATCCACCAAGTCATCAGCCCCCCAGCCCGCTGTCTGGCGCCAGGATAACGCTGGGCCGGCCGCTTCGGTACGGAATGAGTAGAACACCGTGGGTAAGTGCCAGGGCTGGCAGGCAGCAGAGCCAGGAACGCGGCAGAGCCAGGAACACGCGGCAGACCTGGGAACGGGCGGCCGGCCCAGTTGCTTGAATCCGTGCTCGGGCTGGTCAGCACGCCGTTGAGCGTGTCGTTCGCGTCGCTGAGGACCTTGTTGGCGTTCTCGTCCACGCTGATGGCCTGCCGCGTCCTGGCGACGGCGGCGTTCTGCCGCGCGACGGCGGCGTTCACGTGCGCGACGCCCGCGTCGCGCGCGGTGATCTCCCTGTCCCGCTGCCTCGCGGCCGCGATCGAGGCTCCGGTCAGGGCGCCCGCGCCGGCTGCCGTCAGCACTCCGAGCGCGAGCAGCAGCCCGATCAGCCGCTTCGCGCCCGGCGACAGGACCAGCTCCCAGCCCGCGTCCTGACCGTAGACGCGGGCGCCTGGCTGGTCGCCGAACAGCCCCGCCGGGTAGCCGCCGGTCAGCAGGTACAGGTAGCTGTAGCTGCGCATGGTGTACCTGAGCACGGCCGCGAACGCCTGGTGCAGCGACACCGGGAGCCGGCCGGCGACGAGGGCCGCCAGCCACCCGATGAAGACCACGATGGTCGCGAAGCCGGTGGTCAGCAACATCGCGCACCTGTACCGGATGTTCCCGAAGCGGGGCGTCACGTCCCGCAGCCAGCCGCACGAGGCGATCTCGTAACAGAGACCACGGTCCCGTTCTGGATCATCGGGTCGTCGGTCTTTCTGTCGGTCTTTCTGTCATTCAGGTAACCGCCCCAGATTCTCCCGAACGGACGCTTGACCTGCGTCATCACCGCCGGGTCTCCCTCTCGCCGCCTGACGGGGGACAGTCAGCTGACCGATGCGGCCCGGCCGCGCCGCGTCCAGCGTGGAGACGTCCGTCAGCGCGCCTGAGGCCGGCGAGCTCGCTGACGGCCGGGGGCGGCTGCGCGTGAGCGCGTGAGCGCCGTGACCGTTATCCGGGTTCGCTTCGTGTCCGCACGGCGAGCCCGGACAGCGGGCCGAGCACCGGCTTGGCCGGGGGAGTGCGGTACTCGTCGCGCTTGGAGGTGCTGAGTCCGAGCGCGACGAGGGACTCCGCCAGCTTGACGGCGGCGGCGACGCCGTCGACCACCGGGAGGCCGAGTTCGGCCGTGAGCGCGGCGGTCAGGCCGGTCATCCCGGCGCAGCCGAGCACGATCACGTCGCAGCCGTCGCTGTCCCGTGCCGCCGCGCACGCCTTGGCGACCGAGGCCCAGGCCGTCGGCGCGTCGAGGTCGAGGACCGGGATGTCGCACGCGTGCACGCCGGCGCAGGCGCGGGCGAACCCGTAGCCGCGGATCAGGTCCCTGGTGTGCCCGGTCGTCCGCGACAGCGTGGTGACCACGCTGAACGTGCGGCCGAGCAGCGTCGCCAGGTGGGCGGCCGCCTCGGCGATGCCGACGACCGGCCCGGCCGCGATCTCCCGCGCGGCCGCCAGCCCGGGATCGCCGAAACAGGCGATCACGTGCCCGTCCGCGCCGGCCAGCTCGCCGTCGCGCACCGCGGCCAGCACCCCGGGGACGGCGAGGGCCTCGTCGTAGTGCGACTCGATCGACGCGGGCCCCATCGGCGCGGTTACCGCGCGGATCGCGGAACCAGGCCCCGCCGCCTCCCGGGCGGTGCGGGCGATGCCCTCGGTCATCGCCCGGGAGGTGTTGGGGTTGATCACCTGGATGAGCGTCATGCCGGTTCTGGCGCCGGCGTTTCGGCGGTAACCCCGCTTTCTGCGCCGCTCATCACGGCCTTCAGCGTGCCGTCGCGGCAGGTGGCGAGGTCCCGGTCCAGGTCGGTGATCATCGGCCGGACCCGCTCCAGGTAATAGAAGGCGGCGAAGCCGAGTCCGCAGCCGATGAACCACGAGTAGTCGGAGATCCAGCCGACGCCGAGCGACTTGGCCGCCGTCGGGATCACGGTCGCCGCGACGGCGGGCACGCCGCCGATGACCACCGCCCAGATCGCGTTGGGGTTCCAGCCGCCTTTGAACCAGTAGCGGCCCGCTGGCGACCTGGTGTAGAGGTCGTCGACCCAGACGCGCTGCTTCGCGACCACGTAGTAGCCGCAGATCAGCACGCCGAACAGCGGGCCGATGAGCGCGCCGAGCAGGGAGAGCGTGTAGTCGATCGCGGTCGCGTTGTCGTACCAGTTCCACGGCGTGAGGAGCACGGACCCGACGGCCGCGATCATGCCGCCGGCCCGCCAGGAGATCTTCTGCGGCTTGACGTTGGAGAAGTCGAACGCGGGGGAGATGAAGTTCGCCACGATGTTGATGCCGACCGTCGCGATGACGAAGGTGAGCCCGCCGAGCACGATCGCGAAGCCGGTGCCGATCTGCTGCACGGTCTGGATCGGGTCGGTGATCAGCTTGCCGTAGACCGGGATCGTGGCCGACGCGGTGACGACGGTGAGCACGGAGAAGAACAGGTAGTTGACCGGCAGCCCGAACAGGTTGCCGCGCTTGACCGCGTTGAACGACTTGCCGTAGCGGGCGAAGTCGCCGAAGTTCAGCATCGGCCCGGCGAAGTAGGCGACGACGAGCGCGGTCGAGTTGAGCGTCACGTAGAAGGTGTGCAGCGGGTCGAGGCCGGGGCCGCTCGACAGGTTGAGCGACAGGTGCGACCAGCCGGCCTTGGTGACCAGGTAGACGCACAGCACGATCATCACCACGTACACGGCGGGACCCGCCCAGTCGATGAACCGCCTGATCGCGCCCATCCCGCGCCAGAAGACGGCGCCCTGGACGACCCACAAGACCGCGTAGGAGAGGTAGCCGAGAGCGGAGAGCCCGGCGAACTTGTGCGTCTCGAGCGAGGCCATCGACGGCCAGAACTTGAGGAACACGATGTCGAGGGCGGTCGCGGCCAGGTAGGTCTGCACCCCGTACCAGGCGATGGCGATCGAGCCGCGGATGATGGCGGGCACGTTCGCGCCGGTCACGCCGAAGATGTGGCGGTTGATGACCGGGTAGGGCACCCCCGCTACCTGCGACGGCTTGGCGACCAGGTTGGCGAAGAACTGGACGATGACGATGCCCGCGATCAGCGCGATGAGCACCTGCCAGCTTTCGATGCCGAGGGCGAACAGCGACCCGGCGGTGACGTACCCGCCGACGCTGTGCACGTCCGACATCCAGAACGCGAAGATGTTGTACGAGGACCAGGACTGCTTTGACAGCGGCGCCAGGTCAACGTTCGTGAGGGCGGGGTCATAGCCTTGCTTGATGAGGGGCGCTCCTGGCGCCTCGTCCGCTATCGTCTGCGTCATCCGAATCCTCACTGCTTGGGTGGCAGGTCCCGTCAGGGGCTACTTAACAGTGAGCGTTAATCGATGACTTAACGCGTGACGGCTGTGTAAATCCAATGTTGCTGGGTTGTCGCGCTAGGGCGGCTGTATTCGTATGGCGCTCGGATTGGTATGGCAGAGTGAAGTAGTGGCTTCTGAAGTTGACCTTGAGGCGCTGACCCCCGAGTCGCTCGGTGCGCGGTTGCGCGAGCTCCGCCTGGGGGCCGGGGTCTCGCTGCGTGCGCTGGCGGGCCGGCTGGGTATCTCGCCGAGCGCCGTCTCGCAGATCGAGCGCGGCGTGATGCGCCCGTCGGTCAGCCGGCTGATCGCCTACGTCGGCGCGATCGGCGTCCCGCTTTCTGCGGTGTTCGAGACCGGCATCGAGAAGGCGCCCGAGGGCTCGGCCGCCGCCCAGGCGAACGAGTACAGCGCCCGGCAGTCCGGCGCCGCGGACTCCAGCGGCGGCGCGGCCAGGACCGGCCAGTACCAGTTCGCGATCCGCCGTTCCTGGGAGGTGGCCCCGATCCTGCTCGGCGGCGGCGTCACCTTCCGCCGCCTGTCCCCCGTGCCCACGCCCGGGGTCGAGTTCTTCGAGTCGGCCTATCCGCCGAGCTCCATGTCGAACGCGCACGGCGAGCTGCTCCGCCACGAGGGCTACGAGGTGGGCACCGTCACCGCGGGGGAGCTGACCGTGGACTTCGACACCGACGTGGTGACGCTCGCCGCCGGCGACTCCATCACGTTCCCGTGCTCGCGCCCGCACCTGATCGCGAACCGCTCGTCGGCGGTGACCGCCGTCGCCACCTGGCTGATCGTCAACCCGTGAGCTGAGTTCGGCTGAGTCGGGACCGTTAGCCCAGGCAGAGCACGCCGAGCAGGCAGGCGGAGGTCGGCGACGACGACGGGTCAGGGCTCGGCGAGTCAGTCGGGGAACCGCTCGGGCTGCCGCTGGACGAGCCGGTCGGGCTGCCGGTGGGCGAACCGCTCGATGAGCCCGACGGGCTCGAGCTCGGCGACGGGCCGGTGCTTGACGACGGGCTGCCGCTCGGACTGGACGAGGGGCTGGGCGACGCCTTCCTGGTCGCGCTCGCGCCTGGGCTTGTCGCGCCGACGGCCGGGGCCGTGTAGCCGGCGGTGCCGCCAGGAGACGGGGAGACCGCCGCCCCGTGGGTGGACCGTCCGCCGGGCGTCGTCGCCGTCGTCGCCGGGCGGACGGGCGCCTGGTTGGCGGACGGCGACGCCCGGAACACGCCGGAGACAAGCAGCACGACCAGGCCGGCGCCCGCCAGGGCGGCCACGGCCACCGCGAGCAGTCCGTTCCGCCGCCCGCGGCCGCGCTGCGGGTCGCCAGGGCCGGGCGGTTCCGCCGGGCTGCCCGGCCCCGACATGTGCCCGGGCACCGACCACTCGTCGGTCAGCGGGGCCGAGCCGCCGAAGAGCGCGGTCCCGGCGAAGGCCGCGGTGCCGCCGGCCGCCGTGGCGGAGCCGTCGGCCGCGGGACCGGCCGTCGTTACCCCCGGCGCGCTGACCGCGTCCGGCCGGTCAGCGGCCTGCAGGGCGGTGACGGCGAGACCGTCCTGGGCGTCGTCGCGCGCCTGGCCGGCGGACGGGTCGCCCCGGCCGGCCACGGCGGTGTCCGCGCCGGCGGCAGCGGAGCCCGCGCCCGCGACAGCGGCGGCCGGACCGGACAGCGCGGCGGCCTGCGCGGACGGCACCAGGCGGCCGGCCGCGACCGCGTCGCGCAGGCCGGCGGCCAGGGTCGACAGTTCGCGGGCGTCGGTCATCCTGTCGGCCGGGTTCTTGGCCGTCAGCCGGGCCACCAGGGCGTCAAGCTCCGGCGGCACGCCGGCCGGCAGCGGCGGGAGCGGCAGGTACAGGTGCGCGGCCATCACGTCGGCCGGGGCGCCCTCGAACGGCGGGATCCCCGTCAGGCACTCGTGCAGCACGATGCCGAGCGCGTACAGGTCGCTCGCCGGGGTCCCCGGGCCGCCCGCGATCCGCTCCGGCGCCATGTACTGGGTGGTGCCCATGACGAGGTTGGGCCCGGTAACCGGCGCCTGCCCGGCGGCGTAGGCGATGCCGAAGTCGGTGACCTTGACCAGCCCGTCGGGGCCGATCAGCAGGTTGCCCGGCTTCACGTCCCTGTGCACCAGGCCGGCCCGGTGCGCGGCGGACAGCCCGTCGGCGGCCTGTGCCACCACGTCGAGCGCGAACGCGGGCTCAACCGGGTCGACGACCAGGATGTCGGCCAGCGACGGACCGTCGACGAACTCCATCACCAGGTACGGCGGCCAGCCGGGCCCGGCGGGCCCGTAGTCGAAGACCTGGGCGACGTGCGGGTGGCTGAGCGCGCCCGCGTGCCTGGCCTCCTTGCGGAACCGCTCGAGCGTCTCCGGGTGGTCGGCATACTCCGGGCGCAGCACCTTGACCGCTACCGGCCGCGACAGCAGCAAGTCAGCCGCCTGCCACACCTGGCCGACGCCGCCTGCTGCGATCCGCTTGTCCAACCGGTAACGCTCACCCAGGATCAGGCCAGTTCGCGTCACAACGTCGCCACCTTACCCCGACGCATCTCCTGAAACGCTGGTACCAGGGAAAATAAGCAAATCTACGGATAACCGCCCGCCGGCGGCCCGCCCCGGTACCGCGCTCAACCCTGATACTTCTGCACTAGCGCGCCGAGGGCGGGCAGTGCTGCTTTCACGTGCTTGACCGCGCTGCCGCGGACCGTGTTGTAGGCCTTGACGATCGTGGCGCGGCCGGACTGGTCGCGGCGCTCGTCGGTGATCGCGAGCAGCGCCTCCGCCACCACGTCCTCGCGGGCGCCCAGGTAGCCGCCGAAGTCGCCGCTGTCGGCCGGGAACTGCTCGCTGAACTCCGCCCAGTACGGCTGGAGGGCTTCCGCCACTTCGGGCAGCAGGCTCTCGATCATGACCCGGATGTGGCCCGCGTCGAACGTCCGCACGGTCTTGTACGCGATCTTGACCGCGGTGCCGGTGATACCCGACATCTCGGCCACCTCGCCGTCGACCAGATCCTGGCCGTCGGCGACGACCCGCGGCCTGATGTCCGGTGCGAGCAGCGTTTCCTGCAGCGTTGGCATGGCGTGGCCTGGTCCCCTTCCGTCCGGTTCACCGCTACGATCCGACGGCTACGGTACCGGGCCGCGCGCCGGCGCCGCCGGATTGTGGCGATATGTTGACTACCGGCTTGTCCACGACAGGAAAGGCAGCACTCCCATGCGCTATGCGTCCAGCTACGACAAGAGCGGCACGCCCGTTGTCGCCGAACTCCAGGGCGACCAGCTGGTCCCGCTCGCCGGGCTGGCGGAGCTCGGCGCTGACACCACCGCCGAGGTCCTGGCGGCGGCGGAACGCCGGCAGGCGGACGCGTTCCCCGTAGCCGGCGCCCGGCTGCGCCCGGTCGTGCCGGCCCCGGCCAAGGTCATCTGTGTCGGCCTGAACTACAAGGCGCACATCGAGGAGACCGGGCGCGGCGACTCCGACTATCCCGTGCTCTTCCCCAAGTTCGCCAGCAGCCTGACCGGCCCGTACGCGGAGCTGGCGCTGCCCGGTGAGTCGGCCAAGGTCGACTACGAGGGCGAGCTCACCGTGGTCATCGGCAAGCCGGGCCGCCGGATCAGCGAGGCCGACGCGGCCGCGCACGTGCTCGGCTACACCGTTGCCAACGACATCTCCATGCGCGACTACCAGTACAAGACCCACCAGTGGATGCAGGGCAAGGCCTGGGACGCCTGCACGCCGGTCGGCCCCTACCTGGTCACCCCCGACGAGGTGGACGTCAGCGAACAGACCATCTCCACCACCGTCAACGGTGAGAAGGTCCAGGACTCGTCGATCTCGCTGCTGATCTTCTCGATCCCGCGGCTGATCGCCACCATCTCCGACTTCACCGAGCTGCGCACCGGGGACCTGATCCTCACCGGCACGCCGTCCGGTGTCGGCGCCCGCCGCACCCCGCCGCTGTTCCTGAAGTCGGGGGACGTGGTCACGGTCGAGGTGACCGGGGTCGGCGCGCTCCGCAACACGATCGCCTAGCGGCGGCGGAGGTGAGTGCCGAGCCCGGCTCCAGCCAGGCACCCGCGTTCGAGAACTGGCCGCCCCGGCTTGACCTGATCGCGCCCGCGGACCTGGACGACGCCCAGCGCACCTTGTACGAGGCCATCACCGGCGGCCCGCGGGCCAGTCAGGCCGGCACCGTGCCGATCACCGACGAGGCGGGCCGCCTGCTCGGCCCGTTCGCCGTCATGCTGCTGACGCCGGAGGTCGGCCAGGCCGTGCAGCAGGTCGGCGCGAAGATCCGGTTCGCCGCCGCGCTGACCGGCCGGGAACGCGAGCTCGCGATCCTGGCGGTCGCGGGCACGCTGCGCAGCGATTTCGAGCGGCTGGCGCACGAGCCGGCCGCCCGCGCCCTGGGGCTGACCCAGGCACAGGTCAACGCGGTGCTGTCCGGGCGGGCGCCGGACGGCCTGTCCGCCGACGAGGCCGTGGTCTGCCGCCTCGCCCGGCTGATGACGGCCGACCGCAACCTCGCCGACGAGGACTACCACGGTGCGGTGGCCGCGCTCGGCCGGGAACGCCTGGCGGAGCTGACCTGGCTGGTCGGCTACTACTCGGCCCTCGCGCTGGCGCTGGCCGTGTTCCGTCCGCTCGTGCCCGGGTCGTTCACGGCCGCCCATACCGCCGTCGGCGGGCCAGCTGAGACCGGGCCAGCTGAGACCGGGGCGGCTGAGACCTTGGCGGCCGGGTCCGGGGCGGCCGGGTCCGGGGCGGCCGGGTCAGGGCCGTCTGCGGGCGAGGAGGGGGCGGCGGGCCGGTGAGCGCCGGCCCGGCTGTCAGCTGAGCCGTTAGCTGAGCCGCCAGTGCAGGCCAGCGAGCTTCAGGATGGTGGCCCTGAAGTCTTCTGGCGGCTGCAGCGACGGCTCGTCCTTGCCGTTTACCCGCAGGGTCAGCACGCCGCAGGCGCCGGGGCCGTAAGCCTGCGCAACGACCGACCCGTCGGCGGCACGGAATGACAGCGCGAACTGCCCGGGGCCCATGGGGCAGGGGACGTCGGTGCCGGACGTGGCGACCGGCAGGGTGTCGAGGTAGGCCGCCAGCCGTCGCACGGCCGCCGCCGTCGTGACCGTGGCGGGCCCCGGGTTTCCTGGCCAGGTCCCGGCCGGCGTGATCGTCACGCGGACGGCCGTCGCCGTGATAACCTCGGCGGCCGGGCGCGGCGGCTGCCAGCTGACCATTGCGGCCGCCATGATCACCGTCGTCCCGTCGCCCGAGTCGTAGAACTGCACGTTCAGCTCGCGCTGCGGCAGAACACCGGGAACGGCGGGCAGCGTGTAGAGGGTGCTCCAGCTCGGCGGGCCGATGATCACGTCCTGGCGGGCGAAGCCGCGCGCGATGTGCGCCTTCTCCCAAGCCTGCAGCGCCGTCGGGGCTCCGCTGGCCCGCCAGTACCCGGTGGCGTCGGCCTGCGCGGTGGAGTTCAGCCCCATCGTCGGCGACCCGCTGGGCAGCGCTGGCTGCCTGGCCAGCCGGACCGCGCCCGGCGGCGGCACGAAGTCGCTCAGGATCGCCTTGGCGTCGGCCGCCGCTCGATGCTGCGCCGCACCGGGCGGCACAGCGGTGACCGCCGTTCCCGTGGACGCCGCCTGGCCGGCTGACGTCGCCGTGCGGGTCGGCGGCGGCTGAGCCGGCGCCGGGACCGCCGTGCCGCACGCCACCGTGAGCAGCGCCGCGGGGAGGAGGACGAAGGTGACCGTCTCGCTCAGCCTCATGCCGCTTAGACGCGGGCCAGGCGACGGCGGTTCCGCCCGTTCACTAGGCTCGCTGGCGTGGGTTACCAGCCGGGAATGTGGCACGACTTCGGGGTAACGGTCGGCGGCCTGGCCGGCGGCCTCACCGGACTGCTGTTCGTCGCGGTGTCGATCAAGAGCGCCGCGCTGGCCAGTTCGCGCAGCCTGCGTTCGCGTGCCGCGCAGACCCTGGTCTTGTTCATGACGTCGGCCCTGGCCGCCCTCGCCCTGGTGGCCCCGCAGCCAGGGGGCGCGCTCGGCGGCGAGCTGGTGGGACTGGCCGCCGTCGCCGGCGCGGCGCTGTTCGTTCTGGACAGGCGCGGCGGTCACGACCAGGCCAACCGGGTCGCCAGGTACATCGAACGGGCCTCGCCGAACACGATCACGCCGATGCTGTTCGGGGTGGCGGGCCTCACGTACCTGGCGGCGGAGGGCGGCGGCCTCTACTGGCTGATACCGGCGGCCGTGGCCAGCCTGGCCGGGGGAGTGGTCAACGCCTGGCTGTTCCTGGTCAAAGTCTGACGGGCTTACCTGGTCGGTCCCGGCACCTGCCCGAGCGGCCTACTCGAGGTCGTCCACCGGCGTGCCGAGCTGACGGAACAGGGCCGACATCAGGCCGCGGACGGCGCGCGTGGTGGGCTGCGCGAACAGTTCGGAGCACAGGTCCCGCAGCCCCGTGCGGTGCCATTCCGTCAGCGAGACCATCCGGCCCCCCTGTTCCACGTGGTCGGGGAAGCTGTTGAAGATGTCCCAGCTGTCGACCGCGGTCTCACCGTCTCGCAGCAGTTCGGCGATGGCCCGCCGGGACGCGGCGGCGGCGTCGGCCGCCCGCGTCGCCCCGGTCGGCCCCGCGAGCAGCGTGTGGTCGCCGTTGAGCCGGAACCGGTGACCCAGGTGCCCCGAGGAGACGACCAGCGAGTTCTTGTTGAGGTACTCGTGCGCGACCTTTACCGCCAGCTGGACGGTGCCGCTGCGGAGCATGACCAGGTAAGCCTGGTACGCCGCGTGCCGTTCGGCGTCGCTGCCGCCGATGACCCCGCTGGCCGCGATGCGCTCCTCCGGTGCCTTGATGTCGGCCACGTCCTGCGCGTCCCAGGGCGGATCCGCCACCCCGCCGGCCCGGGTCCCCGGCATGCCGCCGAGCCTGGCCGCGGACCTGGCCGCGGCCCGGTCGTAGTGGCCCGGACCATGCAGCAGCGGCTGCCGCTGCACCGTCAGCGTGTCGAGGACATCGCGGACGGGGTAGTCCACGCCGTGGCCGGCCAGCCACTCGATGTACCACTGGATCACCAGGGTCTTGTTGATGAGGTGGCCGGCGGCGAACGAGTCCTGCAGGAAGTGGTCGGCGTAGCCGGCGCAGATCCGCGCCCGCTGCCTGAGGGTTTCCCGCTCGGGTCCGGTTGACGCGGCCGACCGTTCGATCAGCTCGCGTGCCATCAGGTGGAACGAGTGCCAGCGGTACCAGGAGAACGGCGCGAAGTGACCGGAGTTGCGGGCCAGGACGGCGGCGTACCGGTGCGCGGGGGTGAAGCCCTGCTGCCGTCCGAGGTTGCTGATCGCCGCGATCTCGGCGGTCTCCGCCAGCGGCCCGAGCAGCGGGTAGCGCAGCGACCCGGGCAGCAGCCGGGGCGGCGCGGCCAGCCGCGGCAGCGGCAGCATGCCGCGCGCCGCCTGCGGCCTGGGGGGCCGGCCCAGCTCGGCGATGCTCCAGCTGCGCACCGACTGGATCAGCGGCCCGATGAAGCCGGCTGGTGCGGTCTCGATTTCCTCCGGCCGCCCGAGGTAGTCGGGCAGCACGTTCAGCTCGCCGAGGGTCAGCACGAGGCCGCTGCCCGGCAGCCGCACCGTCTCGATTCCGGGGTCCAGCGCGCGCAGCCGCTCTTCGTCCGGCTCCTTCGGGGAGCGGCCCAGCTCGGTGAGCACGTCGCGGTAGGCGCTGACCGGCTTCTGATCGCCGTCGGCGGCGGCACGGACCCGGGCCGGGTCGACGTCGCCGAGCATGGAGTGCTCCCAGGCCATGTACCGCTGCACCACCGGAACCGGCCCGGCCGCGCGTTGCCCGGCCGCCCCGTGCTGCCCGGCCCGTTGCTGCGCCGTCCTGGGTTCAGCTGCCCGTCGCTGCGCGGCCCGGTGTCCAGCCGCTCGTTGCTGCGCCGTCCTGGGTTCAGCTGCCCGTCGCTGCGCCGCCCTGGGTCCAGCTGCCCGTCGCTGCGCGGCCCACGCTGCCGACCCGTCGCCGAACACGTAGCCGCGTCCCGCGACGAAGGCGTCAGCCGCCGCGTCGGCCGCCTGCTCCTGCGCGGTCCCCGGCGGCAGCACCGCGAACGCGGGCGCCTCAGCAGGACCGGCGAACGCGGGCGAGGCTGCCAGCCTGCCGAACGCAGGGGCGTTAGCCAGGCCGGTGAGCGCGGGGTCGTCAGCCGGGTCATCAAACGCGGGGTCGTCACCGAGGTTATCGAGCGCGGGGTCGTCAGCCGGGTCATCAAACGCGGGGTCGTCACCGGGGCCATCGAACGCGGGGGCGCTAGCCGGGTCATCAAACGCGGGGTCGTCACCGACGTTATCGAGCGCGGGGTCGGCAGCCGGGTCATCAAACGCGGGGTCGTCACCGAGGTTATCGAGCGCGGGGGCGCTAGCCAGGCCATCGGACGCGGGCGAATTTGCCGGGCGGCCGGACGCGGGCGCGCCCGCCGGGCGGGCGAGTCCGGTGGACTGCTGCACGACGTGCGCGACCTCGTGCGCGAGCAGCCAGAGACCGTCGCGGGTGCCCGGACGGAACTGCCCGGCGGCGAAGTAGATGTCCGATCCCGCGGTGAACGCGCGCGCTCCCAGCGCGCGGCACGCCTGGTCGGCTTCGACGCCGCGGTGCACGCGGACCGCGGTGAAGTCGACTCCCGCGGCGACGTAACGCTCACGGAAGAGATCCGCCAGTGTCGGCAAAAATCCGCCCCCCAAAGGACCGAGTACCGCGCCCATCCGGCCGCCCACCTGCTTAGACGCTACCTGATCCCATCGTGCCGCGATGGCTGGCCGGCCCGGGCGAACACCCGCTTAACGGCGGGTACACATACCGTACGGGACGGCGCGCGAATCGGCCGGCGTCGTGCCGAAGGAAGGAAGATGCCCCGCACCGTGCGCCCCGCGCGCCCCACGCAGGTCTGGGTCCTCGCGGCGCCTGCCCGCGCGGTAATGCAACGTGGAAAGATTTTTCTAAATGGAAACTCATCTGGACTATTCTCGAAAAAAGCTCCAAGATCTTTTGCTGCTCGTTACCCCTGAGAGAACTGAGCTCCGTGTGGTGCTTGGGGGTGCGTGGCGGGCGGCTGACGGGCTGAAGCGCCGGCGGGCCGGCGGGCGGGCAGGCTGGCTGGGTGGCAGGGTGGCTGTCTGGGGCGCGCGGCGGGCGGCTGAAGGGCTGGCTGGAGGCTGGCGGGACGGGCTGGCGGTGACTGCGGGGACAGCTGGGACCAGGGCGGCGCGCAGAGGCGGTGCGGCCGGTCCCCGGGCGCCGTTTCGGCTAGGGTCCAAGGATGACTTCAACGGCGGACAGCGTCGCGGTCCTGGCTGACATTCACGGGGTGCTGCCGGTCCTCGACGCGGTGCTTGCGGAGCCCGAGGTGCGGGCGGCCGATCTGATCGTGGTCTGCGGCGACATCGCCGCCGGGCCGCAGCCGGCCGAGGTGCTCGACCGGCTGACCGAACTGGACAACGCCGTGCTGGTGCGCGGCAACGCCGACCGCGACCTGGTGGCCATCGCCCGCGGCGCGTACCCGGACGGCGAGAAGCCCTGGCCGGTCGACGCCTGGGCCGCGGACCAGCTTGACCCGGAGCACGTGGAGCTGCTGGCCGGGCTGCCGCACCCGGTCGTCATCGACGTGCGGGGCTTCGGGCCGGTCGCCTTCTGCCACGGGACCCCGCGTGACGACAACGAGGTGGTGCTTGTCGACACCCGGCTCGAGCGCTGGGCCGAGGCGTTCGAAGGCCTGCCTGAGGAGGTGCGGACGGTGGTCTGCGGGCACACCCACATGCCGTTCGCCCGGCTCGTCGACCGCCGCCTGGTCGTCAACCCGGGCAGCATCGGCATGCCCTACGGGCGGCCGGGCGGCCATTGGGCGCTGCTGCGGAACGGTGCCGTGGCGCTGCATCGGGTCGAGATCGACGTCGACGCGGCCGTCGCCGCCGTCGTGGCCGGCTCCGCCTACCCCGACGCCGCCGCCTGGGCCGACGAGTACATCAGGGCGCGGTCGAGCGACGCCGACGCGGTCACCGCGTTCGGGCCGCGCGACGGGCGCCGCGCCTGCTGAGGCCGTCCCTGCCGAGGGGGGAGAAACGGGACCGGTCAGTCCCGCTACCTGAGCCGCTCCAGGCGCGCCAGGAACTCCGCCAGGCGCGCCTCGATGACGGGCCGCAGGTCCGCGAGTTCTTCCAGGAACACCTGGGCGGGGTCGACGTCCCGCCCGGCGATCGTCACGATGACGGTGCCAGGCGGTGTCAGCAGGCGGGCCGCCCAGCAGCCGCCGTCCCGCATGACGAGCGCGTCGCCGGCAGGCAGCCGCTCCCGGCTGACCTCGCCGGGCCGTGCGGTGCGAATCGCGACGCCCGGGTTGCATTCGGCGAGGTCGATCGCCTCCCGGAGGTCCGCGCTGATCTTGTCCGCGCTGATCTTGTCCGCGCTGACGCCGTCCATGCTGTTGTTGCCCGCGCTGATCTTGTCCGCGGCCTGGTCCTGTTCAGCGGCCGCGACGGTGGCCGCGACGGCCGCGACGGCGGCGGTGGTCACCGTGACGCCGGGACCCGCGTTGATTTCCCCGTAACGGAGGCCGATGCTCATCCAGTCGCCGTTCTGCACCTGGTACCCCGCGACCCGCACCGGCCGCAGCGCCGGCGATGCCAGCCCGAAGATGGGGCACCCGGGGCGCGGCACGAGGACCGCCGCGTCCCACCGGGCCTGCTCCCGCTGCTTTTCCGCGAACCAGCCGGCGTCACCGGCCCGTAGCACCCGCACCCGACCAGCATCGCCCGGCGGGGCCGGGTCTGCAAGAGACCCGGCCCCGCCCCCGTGGGCCGATGCGTTCAGACGCTGGTCGGGGTAGCTGGCGCGGAGCTGTCAGCCGCCTCCGTTCTGGATAGGGCTGGGTCGGGCACCGGGGCGGGGCGCGCCGGCACGAAGGCCAGTGCCACCAGGGCGGCGGCCAGGCTGGTGCCCGCGGCGACCAGGGAGCCGCGGTGCAGGCCGGTCACGAACGACGTCCGCACCGCGGCGGCGGCCGCGTCCCGCAGCGGGGCGGGGAAGCGGGCGGCGACGTTCATCCCGGCGATGACCGACTGCCCGGCCAGGTGCCCGCTGGCGGCGGGGGCGCCGAGGGCGGTGAGGCTGGAGAAGACGTGCGAGCCGTAGGCGGAGTTCAGCACCGAGCCGATGATCGCGACGCCGAGGGTGCCGCCGACTTCGCGGGTGGTGTCATTGACGGCCGAGCCAGCGCCGGCCTTGCCGACTGGGAGCGCGCCCATGATCGCCTCGGTGGCCGGGCCGGTGGTCAGCCCGAGGCCGGCCGCCATCAGGCACATCGAGACGATGACGGTGCCCCAGTACGACGCGTCGACGGCGGTGGTGGCCGCGACAAGGAACCCGGCGCCCATCGTGGCGAGCCCGGCGGCGACGACCAGCTTGGTGCCGAAGCGGCGCATCAGCAGCATCGCGACCGGCGAGAACCCGGCGGTGACGAACGCGAACGGCAGTGTCGCGATGCCCGCGCCCAGCGGGTTGTAGCCGCGGACGATCTGGAAGTACTGGGTGATCATGAAGATGAACCCGAACAGGCCGAAGAACGACAGCGCGATCGCGCCGCTGGCCGCGCTGAACCGCGGGTTGCGGAACAGCCGCACGTCGAGCATCGGGTCGGGCCGCCGCGTCTGCCACCAGGCGAACGTGGCCAGCAGCGCCAGCGCGCCGCCGATGCCGCCGATGGTCGCGGCCGATCCCCAGCCGTGTGACGGGGCTTCGATGATCGACCAGGTCAGCAGCGCGATCCCAGAGGCCGAGAGCAGGGCGCCGAACGGGTCGAACCGGCCGGCGTCGGGGTCGCGGGACTCAGGCAGCAGCATGCGGCCGGCCACGATCGCGACCACCACGAGGGGGACGGACACGTAGAAGACCGAGGACCAGGAGAAGTG
This sequence comes from Trebonia sp., assembly GCA_036501515.1. Classification (GTDB taxonomy): domain Bacteria; phylum Actinomycetota; class Actinomycetes; order Streptosporangiales; family Streptosporangiaceae; genus Trebonia. The sequence continues at coordinate 42,449 of DASYAD010000472.1, forward strand.
ATCGAGCAGCGCGCCGCCGGCCAGCGGGCCGATGGCGACGGCGAGCCCGGAGATCGCCGACCAGACGCCGATCGCGATCGCGCGCTCGCGGGCGACGGTGAACACGGTGTTCAAGATGGCCAGCGTGGCCGGGTACACCAGGGCGGCCGACGCGCCCATCAGCGCGCGGGCCGCGATCAGCTCGCCGGTGTTCTGCGCCAGGGCCGCGCCGACCGAGAACACGCCGAACAGCAGCAGGCCGAGTTGCAGCAGCCGCCGCCTGCCGTGGCGGTCGCCGAGGTTGCCGCCAAGCAGCAGCAGCCCGGCGAACGAGAGGGTGTAGCCGTCGACGACCCACTGCAGGGCCGAGGTCGAGGCGTGCAGGTCGCGGCTGATCGTCGGCAGCGCGACGTTGACGATCGTGTTGTCCACGACCACGAGCAAGACGCTGAGGCAGAGCACCGCCAGAATCCACCAGCGGCGATCGGTGCGGGCTTCCATGGGATGAGACTCCCTGTGACGAGTTCTTTAGGACGTTGTACTATAACTATGTAACGACGTTCTATAGTGTGTCAAGGGGACGGCAAGGGGATTCAGAACCGGCCCCGATGGAGGAAGATGGCGTGATGCGAGGATGTGCTGCATGAGTGAAGCGGGACCCGCGAGCGCGCCGCGCCGCGGCCGGACGCCGTCGGCCGACGTCGAGCGCGAGCTGCTGACCGCCGCCGAGGCGGTCCTGGTGCGGGAAGGCCCGGGCGGGCTCACCGTGCGGGCGGTGGCGGCCGAGGCCGGAATCGCCCCGATGGGCGTCTACAACCGGCTCGGGGGCAAGGACGGGCTGATCGACGCCCTGCTGATCCGCGGCTTCGACCGGCTGCGGGCCGCCATCGACCGCCACCGCGACGACGTCAGCGAGCCGAGCATGCGGGCCAGGTTCATCTCCTGCGGCCTCGGCTACCGCCAGTTCGCGCTGGACAACCCGCACTTCTACGCGATCATGTTCGAGGACAGGGTCGAGCACAAGCACGACAGCACAGAGGTCGGCGAGCACGCCGGGGCTGCCTTCGGCGCGCTGGTCAGCCTGGTGGAGCTGGCCGCGGCGGCCGGCGTGATCGCCGCGCCCGACCCGGTGGAGGTCGCGCAGCAGATCTGGTCGGCGGTGCACGGCGCGGTCGCGCTCGAGCTCAGGGGGATGGTGCTCACGCCCGACCCGCTGTATACCTACCAGACGTTCCTGCTGACGCTGATGCGCGGCCTGGCACCGCGCTGAACACCCGGATTTGCCCGAACGGGGGCGGCTTACCCAGGTCCCGCCCCGCTACCGCGTCCAGTCTGGCTGGCCTCCCCGGTCGCGCTGCGCGCCACGGTCGCGCTGCCCGTCACGGCCGCGAGGCGGCCGGCGAGGAAAGCGCGCTCGGCTTCGTTGGCCGTCAGTCCCAGCGCCGTTTCGTAGGCGGCGGCCGCGTCCGCGGGCCTGTTCAGCCGTGCCAGCAGGTCGGCCTTGACCGCGGGCAGGTAGCGGTAGCCCGCGAGCCGCCCGTCCCGCTCCAGGCGTTCGACCTCGGCCAGCGCGGCCCCCGGCCCGGCCACCACGGCCAGCGGCACGGCCCGGTTAAGGGCCGCGACCGGGGACGGCCACACGCTGATCAGCTCGTCGTAGAGCGTCACGAGCTGCGGCCAGTCGGTCTGGTCGTAGGAGGGAGCGTCCGCGTACAGCGAGGCGATCGCGGCCTGCAGCACGTAGCGTCCCGGGCGCCCGGCCCGCAGGCAGCCGGTGATCAGGTTCTCGGCGGCGGCCAGCATGGTGCGGTCCCAGCGGGAGCGGTCCTGGTCTTCCAGGCGCAGCAGCCGTCCCTGGCGGTCGGTGCGGGTGGCCCGGCGGGCGTCGGTGACCAGCAGCAGCGCGTGCAGGCCGCGCACCTCGAGCTCGTCCGGCATCAGCTCGCGCAGCAGCGCGGTCAGCCGCAGTGACTGCCCGGTCAGGTCGGCGCGGACCAGGCCGGGGCCGGACGGCGCGGTGTGTCCGGCGGTGAACAGCAGGTGGATGACGTTGAGCACGGCTCCGAGCCGTTCGGGCAACGCGGCCGCGGCGGGGATACGGAACGGGATGCGGGCACCCGCGATCTTCTTCTTCGCCCGGGTGATCCTGGCCGCCATCGTCGGCTCCGTGACCAGGAACGCGCGGGCGATATCCGGCGTCGTCATCCCGCACACCAGCCGGAGGGTCAGCGCCACCTGCGCCTCGAGGCTGAGCGCCGGATGACAGCAGGTGAAGATCAGCCGCAGGATCTCGGTGTCCTGCGGAGCCGCCGCCTTCGACGTCCAGTGCGCGCCGGCTGTTCCAGGCCGCGCCTCGGCCGTGTCTTCGCCCGCGTCTTCTTCGGCGCTTTCTCCCGTATCGGGCGGGATGACGAGCAGCGGGAGGCGGGCGCGCAACGCGCTTTCGCGGCGGATCGCATCGACCGCCCGCCGTTTGGCGGCGGTGCTGAGCCAGGCGGCCGGGTTCTGCGGAATGCCAGTGTCCGCCCAGGAGCGCAGCGCCGCCGCGTACGCCTCCTGCACGCACTCCTCGGCCAGGTCCAGGTCCCGCGCGACGACGGCCGCGGCGGCCAGGAGGCGTCCCCACTCGCGGCGGTGCACGGCCGCGAGCGCCGCCTCCACGGCCTGCACGGACGCGGCGCGCGGGGCCTGCCCGGACTGCGCGGCCCGCGCGGACGGGCCGGTCATGCGGTTCGTCACCGTGCTGGCTTCACGGGGCCGGAGGCCGCTGGTAGCTGCTGTGGACGGGCCTGACCTCGACCCCGCCGCCGTCGGCGACGACCGGGTTGGTCCGCGCGATGGCCAGGGCGGCGTCGAGGTCGGGCGCCTCGATCACGTAGAAGCCGGCGACGACCTCCTTGGAGTCGATGAAGGGGCCGTCGGTGATGATGTCGGCGCGGACCGAGGTGGCGGTCTCGCGCGGCATCAGCGCGTAGGCGGCCAGCATCGCCCCGCTCGCGGCGAGCTCGTCGGAGTGGCTGTCACAGACCTCCAGGTCCTCGGGGCCCGCGTCGGGCGCGTGCGCGGAATCGCCGGCGTAGATCAAGATCGCGTACTGAGCCATGGGATTCTCTCTTTCTGCTGTTCGCTCCCCGCACCCTTACGTCGGACGGCCCGCCAGAATTCGACAGCTCCCAGTCAACATCACCGGGTTTGCCGCTTGAACCTGGAGCGTGGTCCAGGGCTTACGGTCGTCTCATGGCGATCGATCAGGGCGATCAGGGTGAGCAGTGCGTCGGCGGGCTGTCCGCGGGCCAGCTGTCTTCCGGGCGGCTGTCTCCCGGGAAACCGCCTGCCGGGCAGCTGTCTGTGGGCCAGCTGGCGGTGCGGGCCAGGGTGCGGGTGGACACCGTGCGGTACTACGAGCGGACCGGGCTGCTGCCCAGTCCGGCCAGGACGGACGGCGATCACCGGCGGTACGGGGCCGCCGACGTGGACCGGCTGCTGTTCATCAGGGGAGCGCAGCGGCTCGGCCTGCGGCTGGCGGAGATCCGCGAGCTGATCGCGGTCCGCGACACGGGAACCTGTCCCTGCGGTCCGGCCGAGCCGCTGCTGCGCGGGCACCTGGACGAGACCGAGCGGGAGATCGCCCGGCTGGAGGCGCTGCGCGCCCAGCTGACGGTGATGCTCGAGGGCCTGGCCGGCCCGTCGTCGTGCCCGGACCCGGTCCCGGGGACCTGGTGCCCGCCTAGTCCTGTGGCGGAGGGAGGTGACCGCGATGTGCTCGTGCTGCGATGACATCACCTGCGAAGGCTGTGAATGCCGTGAATGCGGCTAGGCCCGCGTAACGGTGTGCCGCTGACCCAGGTTCCTGCTGGCCGGCGGCACACCGCTATGACCGGGTTTGGCGGGCGGGCTGAGGGTAGTGCGGCACAGAGTGTGGAGACACCTGGAACGGCTCGAGCTGGCACACCACGCACGGCGGGGGAGCGGCCAGGCGGCCGGACCGCTGCCCGATCCGTCGCGGCCGGCCGGCACCGACCTCATTCCGCAGATCAAGCACATCGTCGTGCTGATGATGGAAAACCACTCCTATGACAACTACCTGGGCATGCTGCGGGACCGCGGCGACGGGTTCCCGCTCGGCGCCGACGGCCAGCCGGACGTGGTCAACTATGACGCCGGCGGCGAGCCGGTCCGTGCACATCACCTTTCCTCGACGGCCCAGCGGCCGCAGGTCCCCTCGCAGAGCTGGCACGCCACCCATCACCAGTGGGGCCACGGCAAGCACCAGGGGTTCGTGACCAGCACCCAGGTGGTGGTGCCCGCGGCTGGCGACGTCGACCCCGCCCTGTACGAGGGAGCCGGAGCGGCCGTCGGCATGGGCTACTGGACGGAAGACGACCTGCCGTTCTACTACGGGCTCGCGCGCACCTTCCCGCTGGCCGACCGCTGGTTCAGTTCCTGTCTCGGGCCGACGTTCCCGAACCGCCGTTTCCTCATCGCGGGGACAGCGCACGGCCTCATCGACGACGCGCCGTCCGATCTGCTCGACTACCCGCCCGGCGGGACGGTCTTCGACCTGCTGAGCGGGCACGGCATCGCGTGGGCGGACTACCACCCGGTCCCCGGCGACCAGTCAAGGGCCGGCCACTACCTGCGCCACAAGCGCCGGATGGCCCGCCGCCGCCTGCTGTCGGCCGGGAAGCTCCTCCCGGGGCTGACCAGTTCGGTCCAGAAGGACATCCAGTTCACGGCCGACGTCTTTCCTGTCGGGATCGGGCGGTACATGCGGCACGTCCGCAGCACGGACCAGTTTTTCGCCGACGCGGACAACGGCACGCTGCCCGCGTTCAGCATCGTCGATCCCGACTTCAAGACCTACTCAGAAGAGAACCCGCAGGACATCCGCAAGGGCGAGAGCTTCGCGGCCGAGGTGATCAACCGGGTCATGCACGGCAAGGGCTGGCGGGACACCTTGCTGATCTGGCTCTACGACGAGCACGGCGGCTACTACGATCACGTGCCGCCCCCGGCCGCGGCGCCGCCGGACGACGTCGAGGGACGCAGCGTGACGGGCACGCCGGGACGGCTGCAAACGGTCCTGCGGGCGGTGTTCCCCCGGAGGATCAAAGCTGAGGCCAACCTGGACGCGGGCCCGCGCCGCTACGACCACTACGGGTTCCGGGTGCCCGCCGTCCTGGTGTCGCCGTATGCCCGCCCGGATTTCGTCTGCAGTGACGTCCTCGACCACACGTCGGTGCTGAAGCTGGTCGAGCAGAAGTGGAACCTGCCGCCGCTGACCGCCCGCGACGCGGCCGCGACGTCACCGCTGAGCGCCCTCGACCTGGCCGGCGAGCCGGCCTTCCTGAAGCCGCCCGCGCTGCCTGGGCCCGCCCTGCCGTGGGGGTCCTGGTGAGAGTGCGGGCGGCCGGGATCGTGGCTAGGGGCCGACGCTGTCCGTCGCGGGCTGGGGAGCGCCCGTCTTGCCTGGCTGACCTCGCTGGGTCGCGCAGTCAGCGGGCCCTGCGGGCGGGACCGGCCCGGCGCGGGCCGCGGCGGCGGTGGTGACCGCGCCTGGGCAGGCGGGCTGGTCGGGCAGCGTCAGGCCGAGTGTCAGCAGCACTCCCGAGAACACCGCCAGTCCGGCGATGGTCACGGCCGCTCCGCGCATTCGCCGCCACTGCCAGCGCGGCCGGCGGCCCGAGACCCGCTCGGTCACCGGCATCGCCTCGTGACGGGTCAGCCTGGTAAAGATGTCGAACAGCGGCCCGAGACCGGGATGCTCACCCCTCAGCGCCTTCTCGATCTCTTTCAGAGCGCGCCGCTGGCGGGCCGGCAGCCTTATCGCCTGGCCCTGGCCCGGGGTTCCGCGAGCCGGCAGGCGCCGCGCCGCACGCACCCCAGGTTCTGGCTGATTTCCCGCGACATGACCGACATGTCCGTACCTCCGGCAGTTGGCCTCAGTTGGCCACCGGGGTCTGGGGCAGCTGGACAGCGCAACCCTGGGACCTGCCCAGACAGGCGGTCCGCGGTCGCACTTACAGGTTAACCCGGCCGCTGCCGGCCAGCCGCGCGGGTGGTTCCTCGTGCCCGGAGCCGCCCCGCGCACACCCGGACCGCACGTGACCTCTGGGCGGGTTGCCGTCGTTAGGCTTGCCTAGCCTCGTGGGGGAGCTTCTCGCCGGCTTCGACGGCGACCGGCAGGCGGTTCCCGGCCGGCGGCAGCGGGCAGGTGGCGAACTCGGTGTACGCGCACGGGAGGTTGGTGGCCTGGTTGAAGTCGAGGATCACGGTGCCGTCGGCGTCGGGCGCGGGTACCTGCAGCGAGCGGTTGGCCGGGTAGGTGGTGACACCGCTGGTCAGGTCCGTGAACAGGATGTGCAGGCTGCCGGGCGAGCGGCCGTTGAAGGCGGTCAGCGTGAGCGGCTGCCCGTCGACCTCGAACTCGACCACGCCGGGGGCCGCGTACACGTGCAGCAGGCCCTCGACGACCGAGCCGACGGTAGTGTCGCGCGGCGCGTCGAACGCCCGGTAGCTGCCCTTGATGACCCAGCGCGGGTCGGGCGCGTAGGCGGGGGTGCCGTGGAAGGCCGCGCGCAGCTTGCTGTCGGGGTGCCGGGGCCGCAGGATGTCATTGCCGCCGCGCCGGGCGATTTCGTAGACGGCGTTCCCGTCGCCGGGGAACACTCCGCCCCGCTCCGGGATCGGACCGAAGTTGTGCTTGCCTGTGATCCGCTCGCCGTCGAGGGTGAGCTGCTCGGTCTCGTCAAGCTCGACCGTGATGCCGGAGTCGTCCGCCGACCACAGGCCGGGCGCGTCCGCGAAGCGAGCCGGGTCCGGGCTCAGCCAGTGGATGCTGGTGATCGCCAGGAAGCCGTCGGGCGCGTTCAGCCGTTCCTCGTGCTGATGGTGCCAGCGCTCCCACTCGGCGGCGAAGCCGGTGCCGTTGGTTCCGGACGTGACCTCGGTGTGCTGAACGGTCATAGCGCTCGCCTCCCGGTGACGGGTTTTATACCTTCTCGACCGGGATAACCGGCGACCCCGTCAGGTATTCCCGTCCGCGCTGCCCGGACGCTGAACGCGCTGACGGCGAACATCGCCGGCGGTGAACCGTGCCGGCGGTGAACCGTGCCGGCGGTGAGCCGCGCGGACGCTGAACCCGGGCGGTCCTCCGGCCGGCGGGATAGAGTCACGAGGTGGACGCGGCGGGCGGCTGGGAGACCTGGAGCTGGGACGAGTCCCTGTTCGCGGGGTCCGCCGCCTACTATGAGCGCGGGCGGCTGCCCTACGCGCCCGGGCTGGCTGACGTCTTCGGCCGTAGTCTCGCCCTTGACGGGCGGGGGAGGCTCCTGGACGCCGGCTGCGGGCCTGGCACGGTGACGCTGCGGCTGGCGCCGCTGTTCGAAGCGGTCATCGGCCTCGATCCCGACCCGGACATGCTGGCCTTCGCGTCACGGGCGGCGGCCCGGGAGGGCGTGGTCAACGCCGGCTGGGTGTGCCTGCGGGCCGAGGCGCTGCCAGGCGGGCTCGGCACCTTCCGGGCGGTGACTTTCGCCGCGTCATTCCACTGGATGGACCGGCCCCGGGTAGCGGCGGCGGTCGCGACGATGCTCGACCCGGGCGGAGCGGCGGTGCAGGTCGACGCGCCCGGCTACCGCGACGGCGAACTCAGCGCGCGGGCCAGGCAGAGCGCGCTCCCGTTCCCGCTTCCGCCCGATGAGGCCCTTGACCAGCTCCGGCGGCGGTACCTGGGCAGCGGCAGACGGGCCGGCCGCGGGATCCGCGACACCTCGCCCGACGGTGAGGACAGCGTGTTCAGGCAGGCCGGCTTCCTGCCCGCGCAAACGGTGACCGTGCCCGACGGTCGCGTCATCGAGCGGAGCGCCGACGACCTCGTGGCGCGCGTGTTCTCGACCTCGTCGACCGCGCCGCACCTGTTCGGCGGCCGGCGCGCTGACTTCGAGCGCGAGCTGCGGAAGATCCTCGCGCAGGCGTCCCCGCCCGGACGGTTCTGCGTCCGGCTGCCCGACAACAGCCTGCGCATCTGGCGGCGGGCGGCCTTAACGGCGCCGGGTCCGGCGGGGTCGGATCTTTCCCTGGCCAGCCCGGGGCGGTAGTTTCTGGGACCGGGACCTGCACGCCGGCGAGCCCGTCCGCCGGCGCGCGTCTACTCGGAATCACCCGAATGCGAGGGAACACGCTGATGGCCAGTTCGCCGATTGCCAGCACCATGCAGGACGACTTCCAGCTCACCATCGCGGCGATCTTGCGCCACGGCGCCACAGTGAACGGCCGCAGCGAATGCGTCACCTGGCAGGGGGACCACGGCCGCCGCGCCAGCTACGCCGAGATCGCGCGCAACGCCGGGCGGCTGGCCGCCGCGCTCACCGCTCTGGGGATCGGGGCCGGGGACCGCGTCGGGACCTTCTGCTGGAACAACGCCGAGCACCTGGAGGCGTACTACGCCGTGCCGTGCATGGGGGCGGTGCTGCACACGATCAACATCCGCCTGCCCGCCCGGCAGGTCGCGTTCACCGTCAACCACGCGGAAGACCGGGTGGTGATCGTGGACGGGACCCTGCTGCCGCTGTTCGCGCAGGCGCTGCCGCAGCTGACCACCGTCGAGGCGGTCATCGTGATCGGCCCGGCCGGCACCGCCGCGCTCGGTGACATGCCGGTGCTGCGCTACGACGAGCTCCTCGCCGCCCAGGAGCCCGGTTTCCGCTGGCCAGACATCGACGAGAAGTCGGCCGCGCTGGTCTGCTACACGAGCGGCACGACTGGTGACCCGAAGGGCGTGGTGTACTCGCACCGCTCGACCTTCCTGCATGCCCTGTCCGGCCAGGCGGCCACGCTGACCGGGCCCACCGAACGCGACGCGATCCTCACCTTCGTGCCGATGTTCCACGTCAACGCCTGGGGGATCCCGTTCAGCGCGTTCATGTCCGGGGCGGCGCTGCACATGCCGGGGCCGTTCATGAGCGCGGAAGGCATCTGCGCCTTCGTCCGCGCGGAGCGCCCGACGCTCGCCGCCGCTGTCCCGACCATCTGGCAGGCCATCCTGCAGTACGGCGAGACCACCGACATAGACCTTTCCTCGCTGCGGATGGGCACGTCAGGCGGCGCCGCGGCGCCGCGGTCGCTGCTGCGGGAGTTTCAGGACCGCTACGGCCTGCGGATCATCCAGGGCTGGGGGATGACGGAGACCTCTCCGGTCGGCGGTATGGCCTTTCCGCCCGCGGCGGTCGCGGCGGGCTCCGAGGATGACCTGGACTGGCGGATGAAATCGGGCCGGGTGACGGCCGGCGTCGAGATGCGGATCACCGACGACAGCGGGGCGGAAGTCCCGTGGGACGGCGACTCGGTCGGCGAGATCGAAGTCCGCGGCCCGTGGATCGCGGCCGCCTACCACCGCGACCCGGCGCCGGACAAATTCCACGACGGCTGGCTGCGGACCGGCGATATCGGCACCATCGACGACCGCGGGTATTTCCAGATTACCGACCGTTCCAAGGATGTCATCAAGTCAGGCGGCGAGTGGATTTCCTCCGTCGAGCTTGAGAATCTGCTGGCCGGCGCCCCGGGCGTGCGGGAAGCGGCCGTCATCGGAATCCCGGACGAGAAATGGACCGAGCGCCCGCTGGCCTGCGTGGTGCTCAACGGTGAATCGGCCGCCGACCCGGCCCTGCTGGCCGAATACCTCGGGGCTAAGGTGGCCCGCTGGCAGGTTCCTGAGAACTGGGCCTTCATTTCCGAGGTGCCGAAGACTTCGGTCGGTAAGTTCGACAAGAAGCTGCTCAGGGCCCGGTTCAGCGCCGGCGAGCTGGCCGTCCGCCGGATAAGGGAATGATGGCGCGGTAGCGTCATTGGCAAATATTTGCGCACTTTGCCATCCGGGACAGACGGAGTGCAATATCGTTCTCCACTGGGAGCACGCGGGAATAATAGGCGGGACATATGGGACATATGCCACGGTCGTGGGCTGCAGTCACACCGGTGGGACAGTTAAGTATTGCTATAGACGATGGCGACAGGATGCGGATGCGCGTAACCTTCGCCGCTCTATACACTGACCTTCCCGCCATTGGGGGGCACCCCGGCTGAATGAGGGGGATCTCATGCGGGCAGACGGGCACACACTCGCCGTCGAGCGGATGCGGCTAGGCGATCATGCCTTCGCGCATTACGCCGACGACGACATCCGCTGGGAGGTCCCGGCCGTATTCGCGGCGAACGGGCTGGCCCGCGGCGAGAAGGTTATCGTGATGATGGACCCCGGCGGCCTGGCGGACGACGCCTGCGGCCGGCTCGCCGCCTACGGCGGCGGCGCCGGCAACGCCCGCGCTCGCGGTCAGCTGGTGTTCAGCAGCATGCGCGAGCTGATCGCGCCGGACAAGTCGTTCACCGCGCGCCGCCAGATGGAGCGGCTGCGCCAGGAGACGGAGCTGGCCTGCAAGCAGGGCTTCGCCGGGCTGTGCAGCGTCATCGACATGGCCTGGGTTCAGGACCTGGGGATGGACGTCGAAGGCGTGATGCAGCGGGAGAAGCACGCGGACTCGCTCTTCGACACCAGGCAGTATGCCGAGATCTGCACCTACGACCGCCGTTGCTTCGATCCCGCGGTCGTCGAGGAGATGCGGGTCAGCCACCCGGTCGCGCTGCTCGAACGGCCGGGCGACCTGCAGGCCCACCATGCCCCAGGCGAGCTGCACCTGATCGGCGACGCCGACATGGCGACGGGGGACATCTTCCGCGCGGCGGTGAACGTGGCGCTCGGGGCGCCGGCAGGACGACGGGCACTGGTGGACCTGACCAGGCTGTGCTTCCTGTCCGCCGGGTGCGCGGGCGACCTGCTGCGGCTCATCGGCCAGGCGGCCGCGTGTGACCAGGTGGTGGTCCGCTGCCGTGCTCCCCAGGTGCGGGTTCTGCGGCGGCTCAACGTGATGTGGCCCCCCACGCTGGTGCTGGAGGAGACGGGAGATCACCGGTGACCGGTGCCGCGCTCCTGCAGATGCGCTTCACCATCGCGGACCTGCCGCGGCTGCGGCTGCGGGTTGGCGAGGCCGCTGGTCTCGCGGGTCTCGACGAGGGCCGCTGCGAGGACTTCGTGCTTGCGGCCTACGAGCTGGCCTGTAACGCGGTCCTGCACGGCGGCGGTGCCGGTTTCCTCCGGCTCCGGCGCGACGAGGGACTCCTGGAATGCCAGGTGTCCGACGACGGCCCCGGCTTCCGCGGCCGGCCGGACTTTTCCGGCCGCGGCCTGCCGCTGGCGCGTGAGCTGACGGACGGGATCGAGATCGGCGGCGGCCCCGGCGCTGTCGTCACGCTGACGGTGCTGTTCCGTACGGACCGCCAGCTAGTCGACTGACCCGTCCCGGTCCCCGCCGCAGGGGCCGCGGCCGTCGCGCACGGCGGCCTGGATGAGGTCGACGACCCAGGTGACCGCCGCCGTCGCCTGCCGGGTATCCAGGTTCCAGGTGTTGATCATGCGCTCGAAGACCGTCACGCTCCAGTACGCGTCCACCGCCGCCGCGCCCATCTTGAGCTGGTCGCCGCTCCAGCCGGGGGCCGCCTGCGCCAGTGCGGCCAGCAGGGCGTCACGGCGGCGCTCGTCAAGCGCCGCCAAGGTCGGGTCGCTGGTCGCCGCCCGCGTGATGGGAAACGTCGCGAGGTAGGCGAAGGTGTGCCCGATGACTTCGCCGAAGTTGTCCAGCCTGAGCGTCTCCAGGTCGACCCCCGCGTCGGTGGTGAGGCGGAGCAGTACGGCGTCGCGGAGGTTCCGCTCGGTCGAGAAATGCCGGTAGACGGTGCTCTCGTCCACTTCGGCGCGCCGTGCGACGGCGCGGACGGTGAGCTCCCGCCAGTCCCAGTCGGGCAGGGTGTGCACGAGGCCGGCCGCGGCCGTGAGGATGCGCTCCCGCGTTGCCGCCGCCTGCCTTGACCGTTGCGAGTTCTCGTAGGAGGGCACGGACCACGGTACTACGCGGGCGCGCTCCTCCAGCGGGGAATTCTCATGCGAGACATCTTGCATGAGATCGACTACATTGAACGCTAGCGAGTGAACGCACCGTTTGGTCGGAGACTTCAGGAGTCGACTATGGCCAGTACCGACGTTCCGGCATGTCCCACGGACGGGACGCACCGTGATGACCGCAAGTCGGCGCTCCTGGCCTCCCAGCGGGTGCGCGCCGACCCCGGGGCGCGGGTCTTCGGCGGCTTCGAGACGGGGCGCGAGATCCTGCGCAGCGCACAGATGCGCCAGGCCGGCGCGGGCTCCGAGCAGATGAAGGCGGTGAGCGCCGGCGGGTATCTTCCCGTCTTCTTCCTCGACGGCGACACCCACCGGCGGCAGCGGGCGGCGATCGCGCGCTTCTTCACTCCCAAGGCCATCAGCGGCCGCCACCGCCTGGTGATGGAGCGGACCTCGGATGAGCTGCTCGGCCAGCTGCGGGCGAAAGGCGGCGGCCGCCTCGACGACGTCAGCTACCAGCTCGCCGTCGCCGTGGCGGCGGAGATCGTCGGCCTGACCAGCAGCGACAGGGCCGGGCTGGCCAAGCGCGTCCAGGGGACCCTGCTCGGCACCCGGCTGCGGCAGACGAACCCCGTCGTCCGCGCCGGCGCGCAGCTGCTGACGGCCGCGAACGGGATGCGGTTCTTCGTCCGCGACGTGCGCCCGGCGGTCAGGGCCCGCCGACGGCAGCGGCAGGAAGACATCATCTCCCATCTGATCGACGAGGGATATCCCGACCGGGCGATCCTCATCGAGTGCATGACCTACGCCGTCGCCGGGATGGTCACCACGCGCGAGTTCATCGTGATGGCGGCCTGGCACATGTTCGACAATGACGCGCTCCGGGCCCGCTTCACCGCGAGCGGTGAAGCGGGCCAGGTCGCGATCCTGGAGGAGATCCTCCGCCTTGAGCCGGTCGCCGCGATGCTGCACCGGCGGGCGACGGCCGACTGCGGCCTGGGGACGGACTCGGCCAGCAGCGGTGACCTGCTCGCGGTTGACATCCGCGCCGCCAACGTCGACCCGGACGCGGTGGGCGAATGCCCGCATACGGTCGACGCCGACCGGGCGGGGCGGCTGAAGACGGTGGGTTCGTTCATGAGCTTCGGTGACGGCAGTCACCGCTGCCCCGGCGCCCAGGTCGCGATGGCCGAGACCCGGATCTTCCTCGACCGGCTGCTGCGCCTGCCCGGTCTCCGCCTGCGGCGCGCACCGGAGATGACCTGGTGCGACGGCCTGATGAGCTATGAGCTGCGCGGTGCGATGGTGACCTGCGAGCGGAGCTGACGGAGCCGGTCCCTGGCCGGTAATGGCGCCAGTGTCCGGCCGTCCGGGCGACGCCCAGGGACGGTCCCTGATCTACGGGGGCGTGGCCGTCAAGCCGGCGTCCGGCCTGGGTGAGGATTAGCTGAAAGGATGTTCAAGATGGTGCGGTATGGTCGCTGACCGCGCCTAACCTCGGTGGGTGCGAAGGCTGCGAGCGGTGCGGGTGCCATGGCCGCTGCTCGCGGTCCTGGCCGTCCAGGCGGCGCTCTCGGCCAGCATGCTGCGGACCACGACGGCGTTCGGCGACGAGGCGCTGTACCTGTCGGCCGGGCACCTGGAGTGGTCGCACTGGCTGCACGGAACCCAGATCCCGCAGTACCAGACGTGGTTTTCCGGCGCGCCGGTCATCTACCCGCCGGCCGGGGCGATCGCCGACAGCCTCGGCGGGCTCACCGCGGCGCGGGTGCTGTCCCTGGTCTGTATGCTCGGCGTGACATCTTTGCTGTGGGGCACGGCGGCCCGGCTGCTCGCGGACGAGCGGGCCGCCTTCTTCGCGGCCGCGGTGTTCGCCGTGCTCGCGCCGACGTTGCACCTGGGTTCGTATGCCACCTACGACGCCCCGGCGCTGCTGCTGCTGGCCGCGGCGACGTGGTGTGCCGCCGGGGCCGGGACCAGCCAGCGGGCCACGCGGCGGATCCTCGCCGCGGGAATCGTGCTGGCGCTGGCCAACGCGACCAAGTACGCCACCACGCTCTACGATCCCACGGTGCTCTGCGTCGCCTTCCTCGGGTCGTGGCCTGAGGCCGGCTGGAGGGCGGCGCTGCGGCGCACGGCCTTGCTGGCCGGCACCGCGGCGACGGTCCTCGCCTTCCTCCTCGCGCTCGGCGGGCCCGGGTACCTCACCGGGATCCGCGTCACCACGACCGGCCGCCCCGACGGAAGCGATTCCGCCGGGCTGGTCTTCGCGGAGGCGTGGGCGTGGTCCGCCGTCGTGCTGGTCCCCGCCGTCATCGGGGCCGCCGTCGCGGCGCTGCGCCGGCGGTGGCCGCAGGCGCTGCTGCTGGCGGTGCTCGCGCTTTCGGCGCTGCTCGCGCCCGCCGACCAGGCGCGCATCCAGACCGCGACCTCGCTGAACAAGCACGTCGATTTCGGCGCCTGGTTCGCCGCGATCGCGGCCGGCTACCTGCTCAGCAGCCTGCCCCGGTGCCGGGTCGTCCTCGCCGCGTCGCTGGCCGCCCTGATACCGCTTAGCGTCCTGGGGCTGGCCCAGGCGCACGGGATGAAGAACTGGGCCAGCGTGACCGGGCTGGTGAAGGTCGTCGGGCCGATGACCGCTCACGGCGGGCACTTTCTGGTGGAAACCAGCGACGTGCTGCTGTATTACCTGCCGAACACGACCTGGCAGCAGTGGTCGGATACCCAGGACAACAGCCCGGCGTACTACCAGCAGGCGATCGCGCGCCACTATTTCTCGGTCGTGGTCCTCAGCTTCAACCAGACGCTGGCGGTGGACTACGCGCTCGGCCTCGACCTGCCCGAGGCCGGCTACCAGCTCGCGGCGCGGGTGCGCTCAGGTACGACGGTCTTCTACGTCTGGGAGTACACGGGAAAGGTCTGAGTCAGGGCGGCGGCGCTAGCGGCTGGCCAGGAACTTCTCGTCCAGGCCGGTAATCCGCATGAGCCTGATCAGCCGGGCGCTCGGCGAGGTCACCCGGAACGGGCAGCAGGCCAGCTCGGCGTAGTTAGCCATGCGCACCAGTGCGCGCAGGCCCCGGGCGTCGCAGAAACCTACCCTGGCCAGGCTGACGGCCACCGGGCCCGGGTGGCGGTCGATGATTTTCCGCACGTACAGGTAGGCCCTGTCCGCGGTGCCTATATCGAGCTCGCCGCCGATCTCTACGGCGGTCTCTCCATTGGGCAGGATCTGGTGGCTCAGCTGAAGTGGTGCTTGCGGGCCCTTCTCGTCATTCACGTGCTTCTTCCCCGAGATTACGGTAATTCGCGGTCGATTAACGAAACGCTTCTCTGGCTGAATCGCACGATTCTTCCGCCGGTCCGGCCGGCTTTCATGCATGACATTCTTGTATGGCTTCCGTGCAGGGTCAGCCGCGGGTACGGCTGACCCTGGCCCAGATACAGCATGCCAGCCAGCCGCCATAGTGACCACGAACCGTGACCCACAGGAAAGGGCACAGGAACGCCCACAGGATCATCGGGTGCACTGTTCAGGTTCGTTTCTTCGTGTATGGTAATGCCGCACTGCCCCAGGATTCCGAGCCGGATCCATTAGGAGCCCGCGATGAAGATGCTATCCCGCCCAGTCGATCAGATAAAAGACCATTACTCGGCGGTCGTGATCGGCTCGGGATACGGCGGTGCGATCGCCGCTGACCGCATCGCCCGCGCTGGGCGAGATGTCTGTGTCCTTGAGCGGGGGAAAGAGCTGCACCCCGGCGAGTTCCCGAATTCCGCGCTTTCCGCGGCGCGGGAGATGCAGGTGCACACGCCCAAGGGTAACCACGGGTCCGCACTGGGAATGTTCGACTTCCACGTAGGCCCTGACGTGACCGTCTTGTCGGGGTGCGGCCTTGGCGGAACCTCGCTGATCAACGCCAACGTCGCCCTTGAGCCGGGGGACGCGGTCTTCGCGGACGTACGGTGGCCCGCCCCGCTGCGGCAGCATCCCGAGGTCCTGCGGCCCTTCATGCGCACGGCCAAGACGATGCTCGGGTCCAACCCCTACCCGTCCGGGTGGCCGGAGCTGCCCCGGCTGCAGGCACTAGAACTGGCGGCGGAGGGCCTGGGCCGCCAGGTGGTGCGACCCGACATCAACGTGACGTTCACCGACGGCCTGAACGCCGTCGGTGTGCGGCAGAACGCGTGCACGCTGTGCGGGGACTGCTGTTCCGGCTGCAACTACGGGGCCAAGAACACGGTCCTGATGAACTATCTCCCCGACGCGTACGCGCACGGCGCACACATCTTCACCGAGGTGGCGGTGCAGTCCGTGCGGCGTTGCCGTGACCAGTGGCTGGTGGCCTTCGAGACGCGCGACGAGGGGGCGCAGCGGTCTCCCGGCGGCACTCCGCGGTTCGTGACCGCCGACGTCGTCGTGCTCGCGGCCGGCACGCTCGGCTCGACGCAGATCCTGCTCAGGTCACGTGACCTGGGGCTGCCGGTGTCGGACAGGATCGGGCACGGATTCTCGGGTAACGGCGACGTGCTGGCGTTCGCCTACGACACCGACCGGCCGGTGGCCGGCACCGGCCTGGGCAAGCGCATCCCGCGCGAGGAGACCGCGGTCGGCCCTTCAATCGCCGGCCTGATCGATTTGCGCGGCGCTGACCCCGGCGTGGACAGCGCGCTGATCATCGAGGACGGCGGCATCCCGGGCGCGCTGGCCTCAGTCATGCCGCTGGTGCTTGGCGCCGCCTCAGAAGGGGTTCCTGAGGACGGAACCAGGCGGCTGCGCGAACTCGCGGGTATCCCGTTCGGCTCGCACCGCGGCCCGGTCGGCCGCACGCTCACCTACCTGGTGATGAGCACCGACGACGCCGGCGGGCGGATCGTCATGGAGAGCGACAGGATCGCGGTGGTGTGGCCCGAGGTCGGCGAGCAGCCGGCGTTCGCCCGCGACAACCGGATCCTGGCCTCGGCCACCAGGGCGCTGCACGGAACGGAGACGCCCGACCCGCTCTGGGCCTGGACGAACGGGCGCTCGCTGATCACCGTGCATCCGCTCGGCGGCTGCGCGATGGCCGACGACGCGACCCGCGGCGTGGTGAACCACAAAGGCCAGGTGTTCGACCCCGTCAGCGGGGGAGTGCACGACGGGCTGTACGTCTGCGACGGCTCGGTCGTCCCGTGCGCGCTGGACGCGAACCCGCTGCTCACTATCTCCGCCATCGCCGAAAGGACGGCCGCGCTCTTGATAGAGGACCGTAAGTGGGCAGGCGGCCAGGCGCCCGTCGCGACAGAACCAGAGCCGGAGCTGGCCCCGCCCACGGCCCGCCTTCAGTTCAGCGAGCGCCTGACCGGCTTCGTCTCGATGAGCGTGCCCGACGACTACACCGCGGGCTATGACCGCGGCCGTAGTGACGACGCGCGCGTCGAACTGCTGGTCAGCATCGAGTACGACGACATCGGGGCGGCCCTTGACGACCCGGCCCGCGAGGCCAGGATCTCGGGGACGGTCCTCGCACCCGCCCTGTCGCCGCACCGGCTGACGGTCGCCGACGGCCGCTTCACGCTCTTCGATCCCGACCCGTCGCAGGCAGAGACCTGGCTGATGCGGTACAGGATGACGCTGGAGTCGGCTGAGGGCAAGCGGTACCGCTTCGAAGGCCACAAGGTGCTCCGCGAGAACGGGGTCCGCCGTGCCTGGTCGGAGACGACCACGCTCTACACGAAGATCGACGGTCTTGACGGGCAAGATCCGGGCACCGGGATCCTGCACCTGAAACTGGCCGACCTGCCCAAGCTCGTCCGCAGCATCAAGGTCGACGGGGTGCCGCGCCGTCAGCAGGGCGAGTACCGCCGGGCGTTCCTCGAACTGTTCGCCGACGAGATGGTGCACATCTACGGCGGCGTCCTCGATGAGGCGGGCGCTTTCCCGAGTGCGCCGAAAACGGCGCCGTCCGTCCGGGAGCCCGCCGACCCGGACGGAACCTGGTGGTGCGACAGCCAGCGGCAGTGGCACGCCGACGACCGGCTCGGCGACGACGCGTTCCTGCGCCTGACCAGGTACCGGGCGGGCGACAAGGGACCCCTCATGCTGGCCACGGGATTCGGCATGTCCTCGCACTCGTTCCTGGCGTCGACCATCGAGCAGAACCTCACGGAGTTCCTGGCCGAACGCGGCTACGACATCTGGCTGTTCGACTACCGGGCCGGGATCGACCTGCCGTCGGCCAGGACCGAGTTCACCATCGACGACATCGCCCAGGTCGACTGGCCAGCCGCGGTCAGCCAGGTGCTCGAGCTGACCGGCCGGGAAAACCTGCAGGCGTTCGGGCACTGCGTGGGGTCCGGATCGCTGCAGATGGCGATGCTCAACGGGCTGCGGGGGGTCCGTGCGGCGGTGTGCGCGCAGTTCCCCATGCACCCCTCCACGTCGGTCTTCAACCAGGTGAAGTCCGGGCTGCACACGGCCGGCATCTTCAGCCGCCTCGGGGTCAAGGGAATGGCGCCAGACATTCGGCCGACGCTTCCCGACGAACTGCTCGACATCACCCTCAGGACGCTGCCGATGCCCGCGGAGGAACGGTGCGGCCAGGCGGTATGCCGGTGGATCAACGCGATCTACGGCTGCACCCACCGCCATGCGCAGCTGAACGACGCGACCCACCGCGCACTCAACGAGATGTTCGGCTTCGGCAACATCGACTCGCTCCAGCACCTGTCCCTCATGATGCGCAAGGGGCTCGCGGTCACGCACACCGGCGGTACGGACTATTTCGACCACCCGGAGCGTCTCGCGGCTACCAGCCTGCTGCTCCTGCAGGGTTCGCAGAACTACATCTTCCATCCGATCGGCTCGCTCAAGACGCTGCAATGGCTGCAGGAGCACAACCCCGGCGGCGATTACCAGCGGGAGGTGCTCCAGGGGTACGCGCATCTCGACGCGATCGTCGGGACCAGGGC
Organism: Trebonia sp.; assembly: GCA_036501515.1. GTDB lineage: Bacteria > Actinomycetota > Actinomycetes > Streptosporangiales > Streptosporangiaceae > Trebonia. The sequence continues at coordinate 61,329 of DASYAD010000472.1, forward strand.
CGCCGCGGACGTCTACCCGCGGATCACCAACTTCCTCGACGCCAGGTGACCGCCCGGCGACGTCAGCCGCGCAGGCGGGGCCGGCTGGTGATCGCGGCCAGCCCGAGTTCCTGCGCGGTCCGCATGGCGGATCCGGTCAGCGCGGCTGCCCGCTCGGCGTCGTCCGCCCGCCCCCGCACGGCCAGCACGCGGCCGCACGCCGCTTCAGTCAGCGCCGTCCACGGCCGGGCGCCCATCGCACGGTGCCGGCTCAGCGCGGCCTCCAGGTGCGTCACGGCATCGTCGAGGTGGCCGGCCGTCGCGGCCAGCAGGCCGAGCCAGTGATCGGCGGCACCGAGGAAGCTCGCGAGCCCCAGCGTGCAGTTGCTCCCCGAGTACGGCGCGGCGAGATCGTAGAGCGCCTGCGCCCACTCCTTGTCCGCGACCAGGTCGACCGCGCCTGAGAACCCCACAACGACGGCCCACCACCAGTAGTTGGTGTCCGCGTTCGTCGCCGCGGCGGGCTCTGTGCGGCGCAGCACCGCCACCGCGCGGTCGGCGGCGCCCCCCTCGGCCAGGAACCACGCGGTGATGGCGGCCCAGGCAAGGTTTCCCTGGTCCGCCGCAGAAAGAGCCTCGAATCCTGGCACGTACTCGGCCGCGTGCCCTTGCAGCATCCGCCGGGTGGCATTCTGTCCCACCGAGATCAGCTGGGCCTGCGAGTGGCCGATCCGGGCGAGCCTGCGGCCCAGCTCGGCGGCCATGGTCTCGGCGTCGGCGAACCTTCCCTCGAGCGTGGCGGCGGTGATGTCCCACATCGCGGCGAGCCTGATGAATTCCGGGTGCCGCACCGCTTCCGCCAGCGTCTTCAGCTCGCGGGCGGTCTGCCCCGCGGCCGCGTGGGCGCCGTTCTCGAACTGCGCGGCCAGCCGGATCCGCAGCCCTTCGAGGGTCAGCTCAGGGTCGCCGAGCTCGGCTCCGATCTCGAGGATCTCGCTGGCCACCCTGAGCGCGTCGCCGACGTCGCCTGGTCCGTCAAGCGCCCAGCACCGGTGCAGCAAGACGGTGGCGAGCGTGCGGGGCCCGGCCGTGCCGCGGGCCATGGCGACCGACTGGTCGCTGAGCGCGAGCCGTTCCGGGTAGGGGCGCACGTTGTGCAGCCAGTGGGCCAGGCGGGCCAGGACCGTCGCCCGGGTGGCGTCGTCGTGCTCGCCCAGCCGCTTGAGCGCCTCGTCGAGAAGCGTCAGCGCCCGCAGGTCGGGGCGGGCCGACGCCGGGAGCACGCCGCCGTAGCCGAGCGCGGCCCGCGCGAACAGCGGGTCGCTGCCAAGTCGGCGCGCGGTATCGGCCGCCTCGGCGAACCGCTCGTCCCTGGGCGCGTACTCGCCGGCCCGGTCGTGCGCGCCGGCTAGGTCGAGGAGCAGCTCGCAGCGGAGCGGGTCGTCCTCGGGGCCGTGGCGGTCGAGCAGCTCAAGCGCTCGCCTGAAGTGCCGTACCGCGACCTCGGCCGCTACCTCGCGCAGCGCCCGCTCGCCGGCCTGACGGCCGTACCTGACCGCCTTGACGGCCGAGCCTTTGCTGGCGGCCGCGCCGAAATGGTGCGCGAGCTCGGCCGGCGAGATGCCGGAACGGGATTCGAGGGTTTCGCCGATCCGCTGGTGCAGCAGGGCCCGGCGGCTTCTGCTCAGTTCTTCGGAAGTGACCCGCCGCGTCAGGGAGTGCGTGAACCGCCAGCAGTCAGGCTCCTCGTCGATCTCCCTGATCAGGCCAGCTTTCGCCCCCTGATCGAGCAGGTCGACCGTGGTGTCGTCGGCCAGCCCGGCGGCCGACGCCAGCAGGGCGGTATCGAACCGCTCGCCGATCAGCGAGGCGATCGCGAGTGACTCCGCGCACCGGTCAGGCAGCCGCCGGAGCCGGGACCGGACCATGTCCCGCACCGACTGCGGTATCTCGGCTGGAGTGCCGCCCAGCACGGACGCGTTCTTGTCGAACGCACCGGTTTCTGACAGGTGCCTGGCCATCTCCAGCAGGAAGAACGGGTTGCCGCCGGTCTCCCACTCGAGTTCGGCCACCATCGCCGCCTCGCGCTCGCCGAACGGCCGGCCGGCCGCGTCCTCGAGCAGGGTGGTGACGGCCTGGTGCTCAAGCCCGCGCAGCGACAGGCGCCGGCCGTCGATATCGCGGGTCATCGACGGCAGGGCGGCCGCGAATTCGCTCCGCTCCGGCCCGATGTCGCGGTACATGGCCACGGTGAGCAGCGGTGTCGAGCGCCTGGCCCGCATCAGGTGGGGGAGCAGGAACAGGGACGGCTGGTCGGCCCACTGCAAGTCATCAAGAACGAGCAGCACGGGATGCCTGGCCGCGATCCGCCGGATCCAGGTGTCAATCGACTCGAACAACCGGAAGCGCTCAGCCTCGGGCGCCGCCTGCGGCGAGGCACCCGGTGCTCCCGCACGGAACGCGGGCTCGGGGCACAGCCGGGCGATTTCCCCGGCCAGGCCGGCCAGGTCCCGGCGCAGCACCGCGTCCGGGCAGGCGCGCGCGTAGTCGTCGAGAGCCTCACGGAACGCCTGGTACGGTGCGAGCACGTGCTCGTCCCAGCGCCCGTAAAGGACCAGGCCGCCGTCTGCCTGGACGAGCCGCGCCAGCTCGGCGGTGAGCGCCGTCTTCCCGACCCCCGGCTCCCCGGCGATGAGGGCCAGGACGCGGCGGCCGCTTGACGCGCTCGACCACGCTTCCCGCAGGACGCCGAGTTCTTCCTCGCGGCTCACGAATGTGCCGCTTGCCGCGGACTCGATCCAGACGACGTTCGAGGCGCCCGCGTCATCACCGGGGCCGCCCGCGCCAGCCGGGACGGTCCCCGGCGGCACCGACGGCCGCCTGCGAGCCGCCGCCGTGAACTGCGCCCGCTTGTCGCCGGCCAGCCGCAGGGCGTCGGCCAGCAGCTCGGCGGTGGCCTTACGGGGGGTTAGGTTGACACCGCGTTCCAGGTCACTGACCGTCCGCGGGCTCACGCCCGCGGCCGCGGCCAGATCCTCCTGGGTCAAACCCGCTTCGGACCGCGCCTGCCTGAGCAAGTCCGCGTATCCGATGGCCGGCTGCTCCGACATGGGTCGGGATCCCTTCGCAGACCATTGCTTTCGCATCGCTTGGCAGGGCCCTGATCACGGCGCACGGACACGGCGCTGGGCGGACACGGTGCGGCAGGCCCCGGAACCAGGCTATCGACGCGGGCCGCGTCGCACCTTGGTTACCTGAGAAGGTTTTTGGCGTATCTGTTCCCGCGAAGTTGCCGATGTGGCTGAAGGGGCTGGGTACGCTCATCGCCCATGTCAGATCCAGTCATCAGAGTCGCGGGCGGTGCCGACGCGCGCGCACTGGCCGCGCTGCGCCGCGCGTGGACCGCCGAGGAATCACCAGCAGAAGACGGCCACGCCGGGGACGAGGCCTTCGAGGCCCGCTTCCTCGACTGGTACGCGCGCGAGTCGGCCCGGCGCGTTTCCTGGATGGCGGAGGTGGCCGGCCAGCCGGTCGGCATGATGAACCTGGCGGTCTTCGAGCGGATGCCGCGTCCAGGCCGGGACGCCGTCTCCTGGGGCTACCTGGCGAACGCGTTCGTCCTGGCCGGCTACCGGAACCAGGGGATCGGCGCCCGGCTGCTGCGGGCGGTGCTTGCCCACGCCGGCGAGCACCAGTACGCCCGTGTCCTGCTGCGCCCCTCCGACCGGGCCGTTCCCTTCTACGAGCGCCTCGGCTTCACCGGCGACCATGAACTGCTGATCTGGCGCCCGGCGCCCGCACCCGGCTGAATCCTGGCGGCTACGACGCCGGCGGCCCGGCGTCCGCGGTGTCGCCGTTGTAGCCGGCGGGCGGGCCCTCCTGCGGGCCGATCGCCGGCTCGAACGCGGCGGAGCAGGCCGTGAACCGGCGGGACCACGCGCCAGGGTCGGCCGGCCGCCCGGCGAGCCGGTCGAGGCAGTCCTCCCAGCCGGCCGCGTTCCGCGCCGCCCAGCTCGCCGGCAGCTGGTCGGTGAGCACCAGGCGGGTGCCCTCCCCTTCAGGCGACAGCTCGAACCGGAGGATCTCGTCGGGGCCCCAGCTGTACGACAGCAGCTTCGGCTCGTCGACGGCCAGCACGGTGCCGGTCAGCGTCATGTCGATGACCTCAGGCGGGAACGGGAACGTGATCGAGGCGCCGGCCTCCCAGCGCCCGCCGTCGACGATCACGTCGCTGGGAAACCACGCGCGGAGCTGGTCGCGGTCGGTGATCGCCTGCCACACGACCGCCGGCGGGTCGGGCAGGTAGCGCTCAAGCCGCACGGCCGGCCGGGGACCGGTCGCGTCGAGTACTGGCTCTGTCATGCGTTCCTCCTGCGGTCTAGGTGCTGTTCGAGCCGGTCCAGGCGGCCGGCCCACAGCTGGCGGTAAGGAGCGAGCCACGCGTCTACCTCGGCCAGCGGCTCGGGGCTGATCCGGTAAAGCCGGCGCTGCGCGTCGCCGCGGACCAGGACAAGGCCCGCGTCTTTCAGTATCCGCAGGTGCTTCGACACCAGCGGCTGGCTGATGCCGAGCCGGGCGACCAGCTCCCCCACCGGAAGCTCCCCGTCGCGCAGCAGGTCGAGAATCGCCTGCCGCCGCGGTTCCGTGATCGCCTGCAGCGTGGTCGCCATCGCCATGAGCGTTAACATACCTAATCAGTTATATAACCGTCAAGGCATGTAATGGGGCAGGTACGTGAGGTGGGCGGTCCGGGAGTACGGGGAAGGCGGTGCGATGGGCAGGGGTGCGGCGCCGACGGGTGGCGTTCCCGGCGCTCAGGCCAGGCCTGCTCCGCGGGCGCAGGCGAGGATGTCGGCGCGGGCGGGCGCCGACGAGGCCGCGCCCTTCCGCAGCACCGCGAGTGACCCGGCCGCCACGGCGAACCCCATCGCCTCGGGCAGGCGGCCGCCCGCCGCCAGCTCGGCGGCCAGCGCGCCGGTGAAGACGTCGCCCGCGGCGGTGGTGTCGACGGCGGCCACCGCGGGCGCCGGGACGTAGGCCGCGTTTCCGGCGGAATCCAGGTAGCGCGCGCCCAGCTCCCCGAGTGTCACGATGACGGACACTGATTCGATTCCGGCCCGTTCGGTCAGCGTGCGCAAGTCCCCGGAAACCAGCACTTGCGCGGGCACAGGCTGCCCCGCCAGTATTTCGAATTCCAGCTGGTTGACAATGAGCAGGTCAAGCAGCGGCAGCAGTTTATCCGCCTGGTCAAGGCGCATTCCGCTGATGACATTGAACGCCCCCGCGTCGCGGCCGGCCTCGTAGGCGGCCGTCAGCACCTCCATCGGCACCTCGGCGTGGCTGAGCAGGCAGTCGCCGGGCCGCACGGCGACAGCCGCGGGCCAGGTCATGCCGCGCACCGCGCCTGGTTCGAACAGGATCGTGTTCCTGGCGCTTGGCTCCACCAGGATCAGGGCCAAGCCGGTGGTCGTGCCTGCGAGTACTTCGCAGCAGCGGGTGTCGACGCCCTCTGCGCGCAGGAAGTCGAGCACGTCGCGCCCCAGGCTGTCATCGCCGACCGCGCCCGCCAGGCAGGCGTCCGCGCCCGCGCGGTGCGCCGCCACGGCCTGGTTCAGCGCCTTGCCGCCCATCGTGCGCCAGGAATCACGGACTGGCTTGTCTTCGCCTGGCCGCGGAAAGGTATTCACGGAGAATGTGACGTCCACATTCAGGCTCCCGACGGAAATGACTTTAGTCATTTACAGTTACCTTGTTCAATCGCGGTCACAGCGGTCTCGCCAGCGGCTAGCGATCACTATAGCCCGCTATGATCTTGAGCCATGCCCGGCGTGCCCGACCTGCTGCTCGTCAATGCCCGCGTCCGCACCATGGACCCGGCCAGGCCGCTGGCCGCCGCGGTGGCCGTGACGGCCGGGCGCATCACCGGCGTCGGTGACGACGCCGCCGAGGCGACGGGGACAGCCGCCTGGCGCACCGCCGGCCGGGTCATCGACCTCAAGGGCGCCACGCTCATTCCCGGGTTCCACGACGCGCACAACCACATGACCGGGTTCGGGCTGTCGCTCACCGAGATCGACCTGCGGGCCGGCCGTCTCGATGAGATCTACGCCCGCGTCGCGGCGCGGGCCGCCGCCACGCCCGCGGGGGAGTGGATCGTCGGCGCGGGCTACGACCAGGTGAAGACCGGGGCCCACCCGCATCGCGACGACCTTGACCAGATCGCGCCGGGGCACCGGGTCTGGCTCAAGCACACCTCAAGCCACATGTGCGTGGTGAACAGCCTGGTGCTGCGCGACCTGGGGATCGACGCGCGGGCCCCGGCGGTCGACGGCGGCCGGGTCGCCGCGGACGCCGGCGGGCGCCCCACCGGTCTCCTGGAGGAACGCGCACAGGAACTGGTCGGCGGCCTCGTCCGCCCGTACCCGCTGTCCGCGCTGACCGCCGCCGTGGCGGCCGCGGGCGAGGTGTACTTGCGTGAAGGCCTCACTTCGGTGACCGAGGCGGGCGTCGGCGGCGGCTGGATCGGCCAGTCGCCCGTTGAGCTGGCCGCGTACGTCGCCGCCAGGGAGCAGGGCCTGCTGCACCTGCGGACCGAGCTGATGGTGGTCAGCGACGCGTTCCACCCCCTGGCCGCGCACCCGTCAGACGGCATCGAGACCGGGATCGACCTTGGCTTGCGCACCGGGTTCGGCGACGACTGGCTGCGCCTGGGGCCGATGAAGATCTTCACCGACGGCTCGCTGGTCGGCCGTACCGCCGCCATGTCAGCCCCGTACGACGGCGAGGGCGACGGCGAGGGCGCGAACCGCGGCTACTTGCAGGCCGGCGCCGGGCGCCTGACCGACATGATCATCGCGGCCCACCGGGCCGGCTGGCGGGTGGCCGCGCACGCCATCGGCGACCGGGCGATCGACCTCGCGCTTGACGCCTTCGGCTCCGCGGCCGTCCGCTACCCGCGCCACGATCCGCGGCACCGGATCGAGCACTTCGGCGCTGCGCGCCCCGACCAGGTCACGCGGGCGGCCGCGCTGGGGGTGATACCCGTCGGCCAGGGCCGGTTCGCGACCGAGATCGGCGACGGCATGCTTGCCGCCGTCGGTCCCGGCCGGCGTTCGTGGCTGTACCGGCAGCGGTCGCTCCTCGACGCGGGCATCGTGCTGGCCGGCAGCTCGGACCGCCCCGTCGTGACCGGGACGCCGCTGCTCGGCCTGCACGACATGGTCAACCGCCGGACCGCCGCGGGGGCGGCGTTCAACGCGGGCGAGGCGGTGACCGCGGCGGAGGCGCTGCGGGCCTACACCTGGGGCTCGGCCTACGCCAGCGCGGCCGAGCAGGTGAAGGGGTCAGTCGAGGTCGGCAAGCTGGCCGACTTCGCGGTGCTGTCGGAGGATCCCGTCGCCGTCAGTCCCGGCCGCATCGCGGGCCTCGAGGTCATCGCGACGATCGTCGACGGCCAGGTCAGGTACGGCGCGCTGGACTGACGTGGAGCGTCAGCCGGTCCACGCGCTCCACGGGCCCGCGTACTCCACGCGCCAGGTGCGGCCGCCGTCGGCGGTGCCCACGATCCGCGACTGGGTCCTGGACTGAACGGACCCGGAGCTGTACTCGGTCACCGTGCCCGCCACCGCGCCGGCCTGGCTGGTCGCGAAGCTGGCGGCCGTCGGGGCCGTGATCGACGGGACGTTGCCCTCCTTGGTGAGCGACGCCCCTGACCCGGTTACCAGGTCCCAGGGCACGGTTCCCTGGCCGCAGGCGTCGCACCAGTCGAAGAACACCGCCGCGGACGGGCTGAGCGCCGAGAACGGGCCAGCGTACGGGCCCGGTGCGGCGGCGGCCGGCGGGGCGCCCTGGTTCTGGAAGTACTGCTCGGCGAAGATCGCGGTCGCGCCGGCCTGGTCGGCGTGGAAGCCCGCGTGCGGGTCCTGCGACATCGCGGCGCCGGGTCCCACTCGCAGCGCCCAGGCGGTGCCGCCCGCGGCGCACTCGACGCTCATCGTGACCGGGGCGGCGGCACCGGGTGTGCCGACCTGCCCGGCCAGCGAGGTCAGCGCCGTCCAGTGGCGCCCGCCGTCCGCGGAGCGGTACAGCAGGCCGCCAGCGCCCAGCCAGCCGTGCCCGGGGTCGCTGAAGCAGACCGTCTGGGCGTCGGCCGGCGCGGTCATCGCCTGCCAGCTGCGCCCGCCGTCACGGGTGGCCAGGACCAGGCCGCCGGCGGCGGGCAGCACGGGGCTGGCCACGCTGCCGGAGGGCGCGCCAGCACCGGGCGCAAGGCGGCCGCCCGCCACCGCGAACCCGGTGGCCGCCGAGATGAAGTGCACCGAGCGGATCACCGCGCACGGCTCAGGCAGCGGCGTCCAGTGCGCTCCGCCGTCGGTGGTGGCCAGCAGGGTGCTCATGCCGACCGCCCAGCCGTCCCGCGCGCTGATGAAGTCGACCGAGGTGAGGTTGAGGCGGCCGGTCAGCTGCGCCCGCCAGTGCGCGCCGCCGTCGCTGGTGGCCAGGATGGCGTCCTGACCGACCGCCCAGCCCTGGGCCGGCGAGACGAACTGCAGCCCGGTGAGCAGGCCGGCGCCGATGCGGACGGTGTCGGCGGGCGGGCAGGTCGAGGTCACGCTGCCCGGGCTGGCCGGCCCGGCGGCGGACGAGGTGCCCGCTGTGCTCTGGGCCGGCCCGGAAGCGGCCGCCGGGGCCGGCGAGGTCGCCTGGCCGGCCGAACTGGCCACGGGAACGGAACTCGCGGCGCCGCCGCCCGCCGGGAGCGACCCGGCGCTGCCGCAGCCAGCCGCGAGCAGGGCGCAGCCGGCGACGAGCGGGGCGATGATGGCGAGGACAGCCGGCCGCGTGTTCATGGCCTTGAGACGACACAGCGGCCGCCGCGGTTGCGGGCCGGTGACGTGGAAGTCAGCGGGGGCGGACGTCAGCTGAAGGCGGGCATGACCTCGGTCGCGAACAGCTCGGCCGACCGCAGCACCTCGGCCGAGGTCATGTCGCCGAAGGCGAATTCCAGCGAGAAGTAGCTGACGCCCGCCGTTTCCGCGTGCCCGGCGACCCAGGCCCGCGCGCCAGCCGGGTCGCCCGCGTAGCGGTGGCCGGCCGGCCCTGATTCGAAGTCGCCCGCGCTGACGCCGGGCGGCATCGGCACGTTGAACTTCTCCCAGAGATAGCTGAGGTTCCCGAGGAACGGTACGAACGCGCGCCTGGCGATCCCGGCCGCCTTCTCGTTCGTCTCCGCCAGCACCATCTGCCGGGAGATACCGAGGGGCGGCAGGCCGGCGGCGTCGCGGCCGAGCGCCGCCCACTCATCGCGGTAGGCATCGGTCAGCGTGCGGACCGCGGGGGAGGGGACCAGGGCCATCATCGGCATTCCCAGCCGGGCGCACCAGCGCGCCTTTTCCGGCGTCCGGGTCGCGTACCAGGGGATGAGCGGCTGCTGCACGGGCCTGGTCACCACCGGGGCCGAGTCGATGTCGTAGTAGGTCCCGTGGAAGTCCACCACGTCCGATGACAGGCCAAGGCGGAGAATCTCGAACGCCTCGTCGAAACGCGGCTGTGCCTCTTCGCCCGGCACGCCGTGGAAGCCGGTCTCGACCGGGGACACGCCCCGTCCCACGCCCAGGACCAGCCGGCCGTTGGTGAGCTGGTCGAGCGTGGCCGCCTCTTCGACCATCCGCAGCGGCGGTACCAGCGGCAGGATCGAGATCAGGGTGCCGAGCCTGATCCGCGACGTCAGCCGGGATGCGGCCGCCAGCATCAGGTGCGGGGTGGCGATGCCGAGCGGTGTGCCGTGGTGCTCGGCCAGCTGGTAGGCGTAGTAACCGAGCCGTTCATAGGCCGCGACCAGCTCAAGACGCTCATCGAGCTGCCGCCCTGGCGGCCGGCCAGTCGCGTCGTTGTGGTCGAAGACCGCGAACTGCATCGTCACTCCTGTCCGGTTCCTGACCGCCGGCTCCGGCTGCGGCCACGGCCCGCCAGCGGGCGGTCACGAGGGCGGAAATGACGGAGCCACGCCCCCGTTCTGAACATCGTCTTGCACTTCGCCTGGCTTCGGCTAGGGGGCTGGCGAGCATGAAGTGCCACTAGAGTCGTGACGTGATGACAGCCAGGGCCCGGTGGCGGGTGGTCTGGGCGGCCTGCGCCGCGGCCGCCTGCGTCGTGACCGCGGCCTGCGGCGGGGGCGGCCGGCCCTCGGCAGTCGGCACGCCGGGCGCGGCCGGGACCGGCGGCAGCGCGACGCCGGGTGGTCAGGCGAGCCCCACCGGGAGCGGCGCCACCCAGAGCGCGACCGCGCCGGACAGCGCTGCCCCGGGCGGCGGCGACCCGGCCTCCGCCTCCGCCTCCGCCTGCGTCACCCAGGTGCTCGGGAGCCTGACGCTGGCGCAGCGGGTCGGGCAGCTGTTCCTCGTCGCCGTCGACGGGAACAAGGCGTCGGAGCTGGGTGCGGCTGAGCACACCTATCACTTCGGTTCTGTGCTGCTCAACAAGTCCGCCGCGGGCACGGCGGCCCTCGCCGTGCAGACCACGGCCCTGCAGGAACTGGCGGCGTCGGGCACTGGCGGAGTCGGCTTCTTCATCGCCGCCAACCAGGAGGGCGGCGAGATCCAGCAGCTCACCGGGCGCGGGTTCGCCACCATGCCGACTGAGCTCGAGCAGGGAACCTGGACCACGGCGAGGCTGCGGACGGCGGCGGCCGGCTGGGGCACCGACCTGCGCGCGGCGGGCGTCAACCTGGACCTGGCCCCGGTGATGGACGTGGTGCCCGCCGCCTCGGCGGCCGGCAACGCCCCCATCGGCGCGCTTGACCGCGACTACGGCTCCGACCCCGCGGTCAACGGCGAGCACGGAGCCGCGTTCATCGAGGGAATGGCGTCGGCGGGCGTGATGAGCGTCGCCAAGCACTTCCCCGGACTCGGGCGGGTGACCGGGAACACCGATTTCACCGCCAACGTGGTCGACAACGTCACCACGGCAGACGACCCGTACCTGAACTCGTTCCGCGGCGCCGTGGGCGCCGGGGTGCCGATGGTCATGGTGGCGTCGGCCACTTACACCAAGATCGACCCGACGCAGCTGGCGGCTTTCTCACCTGCGGTGATGCGGCTGCTGCGCGACGGACTCGGCTTCACCGGCGTGATCGTCTCCGATGACCTGGGGGACGCCGTCGCCGTGCAGTCGGTCACACCCGGGAACCGGGCCGTCAGGTTCCTCAGCGCCGGCGGCGACCTCGTCACGTCGCAGTCGCTCGCGCCGGCCGAGCAGATGGCGGCCGCGGTGCTCGCCAGGGCGTCGGGGAACGCCGCGTTCCGGGCCACGGTGGACGACGCGGCGCTACGGGTGCTCGACGCCAAGCAGGCGGCCGGACTGCTGTCATGCTGACGGGGTTTGCCTCCGCCGTGCTGACGGGGTTTGCTTCGGCCATGCTGACGGGGTTTTCGCCGAAGGCGGGAAACGAGCCGGAGAGCCGGCCGTGTGGCCGAATAGCACGCCCCGGCCGGGGCAGTAGTTCCTGGCCGGTATCCCTCGCCGGCCACGGCGGGCCATCTGCGCGCGGAATGTGCCGACTTGGTCGCGGAACCTGCCATGCTGTAGGCGTAACCGAGTAACAAGGCAGGCGGGTTTGTCCGAAAACAGCAGTCGAGGCAAGGGCCAGCTGGGGTACCGGCTCGGCCGCCTGTGGGCCGCGGCCGAGTTCCGCCGGGTCCCGCTGCGCACCATCATCGTCGCGATCGTCGCCGTCGTCGTGTTTTACCTCGCGGGCAAGGTGATCTACCGGCTCAAGGACGTGCTCCTGCTGCTGGTGGTGGCCGGGTTCCTCGCGCTGATCCTCAACCCGGTCGTCCACGTGGTCGAGCGGTACGTGGTGCGGCGCCGCGGGCTGGCGGTCACCGTGACCGGCGTGCTCGTCGTGCTGGTGTTCCTCGGGCTGCTTGTCGCGTTCGGTTACCCGCTCGTCAACGGCATCACCCACCTGGCCGAGAACCTGCCGTCTTACGTGCAGCAGGCCGAGCAGGGCAAGAACTGGTACGGCAAGCTGGTGCAGCACTACCACGTGCAGCAGTGGCTGCAGCAGAACGAGTCCAAGCTGGTGACGTTCGGTCAGAACATCTCGGCCCCGGCGCTGGCCGTCGGCAAGGGCGCGGCGACGCTGCTCATCGAGCTGCTGACCATCTTCATCCTGGTGCTGCTGCTGCTCCTTGAGGGACCGAAGCTGCGCCGGGGCGTGCTGTCGCTGCTGTCGCCCGGGCAGGCGGAAGAAGCCCAGGCGATCGCGTCCGAGGTCAACCGCTCGGTCATCGGCTACATGCTCGGCAACTTCCTGACCTCGCTGATCTGCGGCATCGTGGTCCTGGTGGACCTGGCCGTGCTCGGCGTGCCGTTCCCGTTGCTGTGGGCGCTGTGGGTGGCGCTGGTCGACTTCCTGCCGATGATCGGCGGCGCCCTGGCGGGGATCCCGGTCGTGCTGTTCGCCCTGTTCGCCAACGGCCTCACCGCGGGCATCATCACGCTGGTCGTCTTCCTGGTCTACACGCAGCTTGAGAACCACATACTCAACCCCGTGATCATGTCCAAAACCGTGCGCATCTCGCCGCTGCTCGTGCTGGTCGCCGTGCTGGTGGCCGCCTCGCTCGGCGACTGGGTCGGCGGGCTGTTCGGCGGCTTCGTGGCGGCGCTGCTCGCCATCCCCGCCGCGGGCGCGTTCCAGGTGATCACCCGGGAGGCCTGGCGGCTCACCGCGCCGCCGGCCGAGGCCGAGGCCGAGGAACAGGCCGTGATCGACGCGTCAGGCAAGGCGGCCGAGGAAGCGCACGACGTCGCCGAGGTGGGCGAGCAGGAGGACAACGACGCGGTCCCGGCCGGGCGCGGCGGACCGGACCGGCCGCGCGGGAGCTCCTGACCCGCCCGGCGTGCTGCCGCTAGTCCCGCCAGCGCCCCTGGCGGGCCTCGTCGCGGTCCGTCCAGCCCTTGTCCGGCTGCGCGTAGCGGTCCAGGTACACGCGCTTGCACGACATCGGCACGATGACGAGCGGCGCGGAGCTGGCCGACGGCGCGACCGCCGCGCCCGCCACCGCCCAGAACCGCGCCCTGTCGGCCGCCTCGGTCAGCACCAGGAACGCCTGGCCCTGGGAGAACCCGGCTGACGGGCCGCGCACCGCGTTGCCGAGGATCCGGTCGACCGACGCCTGCGGCACCGGCTCGCCGGTGAATGTACGCACCATCCGCCGCCGCCGCACGACCTCCTGGAATTCCATAGACGGCCACGATAGCGGCCGTCGCGCGGCTGCCGGGGGCTGGCCGGGTGCGGACGCCCGCCCGGTGTAGCAGACTGGAACCATGGCAGAAGAGAGCGACGCCTGCTCAGTGGCCCACGGCACCACCCCGGCCGCCGCCCAGGCCCAGGCACAGACCCCGGCCGCGGCGCCCCCGGCCCCGGTCCCCGCCGCCGACCGGGTTCTGGTCGCCGTGTTCGCCGGGGCGGTGTCCGGCTACCTGCTCAGGTACGCCGCCGACGCCGGGTACCGGACAGTGCTTGTCGAACCCGACCCGGTCCGTGCCGACGCTGCCCGGATGGCCGGGTTCCCGGTCCTCGCGGCGGTTCCCGGCGACCTTGACGGCGCCGACGTAGTGGTCACCGACCATCACCGCGACGAGCTCGGTGTCGCGCTGCGCGACGCGCTCGCGGGCAAGGCCCGCTGGGTCGGCATCATGGGCAACCCGCATCACGCCGGGCCGCACGTGGCCGCGCTCGAGTCGCTCGGCGTGGCTCCCGGCGACATCGCGCGGGTGCACCGCCCGATCGGCCTCAACATCGGCTCACGGACCCCGCCAGAGATCGCCGTCTCGACCCTCGCGGGTCTGATCGCCGACCGCAACTCCCGACCGGGCGGCTTCTCGTTCTGAAGAAGGAGAAGCTCGTTAATTTGCGCTAGAATTCTGTACATGACGACGGTACCTCTTGCCGAGGCTCGGCAAAATTTTTCGGCGCTCGTCGACCAGGCGGTCGCCACTCACCAGCGCGTCCAGGTGACCCGTAACGGGCTGCCGGTTATCTGGATGATCTCCGACGACGACTTCGAGTCGATCATGGAGACTCTCGACGTGCTTGCCGACCAGGCCGCGATGCGAGATATCGCGCAGTCGGAGGCGGACCTTGACGCAGGCCGCTACTTCACCGCGCAGGAGACAGAAAAGATCCTTCGGGCGCGCACGGCCGGCGTAGAACTGGGCAGCGATGCCGAGGTGATCGCCGATATGCACGGCAGGGGACTGCCTGACGCGGTGTGCATGGCCACGCTCGACGCGTTGATCGCTATCCATCAGGCTGGACCCGGTGACTTACCGGATCAAGCTTCGCCCGGCCGCACTCCGCTCGCTTCAGTCGATGCCAGAGAAGGTCGCGACCGCCTGCTGGGAGTTCATCCACGGCCCGCTGGCCGAGAATCCTCGTCGCGTTGGCAAGCCGCTGCTTGAGCCGCTCGCTCCGCAGTACTCAGCTAGGCGCGGCGAGTACCGGGTGCTGTACATCATCGAAGATGAGCAGGTCACGGTGGTCATCACATCCGTGAAGCATCGGGCAGATGCTTACCGGCCCCGTTAGGTAGCGGTCTTCTTCTAGCGCCGCCGTCTAACCGCCGAGGATGACCCGTGGCGGCGGGGGAGCGGTGCCGCGGTGCTGCCACTGGCGCGGGTAGCCGACCGAGACCTCCTCGAACCGGACGCCCTCGTGGTCGGTGGTCCCGGGGATGTGCAGGTGGCCGTAGACGGCGGCGCGCACGCCTGGGCGCTGGTGCCAGGCGGCTGTCCGGGTGGTGCCGCACCAGGGGGCGAACGCCTGCTGGCGCAGGCCGTCGACCGGGGCCCGCACCAGCGGCCAGTGGCTGACCAGCACGACCGGCCCGTCCACGGCCGCGAGCCGCCGTTCCGACTCGGTCACCCGGTCCTGGCACCATTCCGCCACTGACGGGTAGGGGTCAGCGTGCAGCCGGCCCTCGTCCGCGGGCCTGATTCCGGCGGTGCGGGCCGCCGCGACGGCGCCCGCCCGGGCACCGGGTGAGCCTGAACCGGGTGCGCCTGCGCCGGGCCCTTGGCTGGTGAACGAGTAGTCGTACAG
The DNA here is from genome assembly GCA_036501515.1 of Trebonia sp. GTDB lineage: Bacteria > Actinomycetota > Actinomycetes > Streptosporangiales > Streptosporangiaceae > Trebonia. The sequence goes on from DASYAD010000472.1 coordinate 76,414, forward strand.
CGCGAACAGCGGGGCGACGGTCACCGGGCCGCCTGGACCGTCCCAGACGGGGAAGTCGTCCTCGGGGGTCAGCACGCCGAACCGCCGGCAGACCGTGACCAGGGCCTGGTACCTGGCGACGCCGCGCACCGCGACCGGGTCCGACGGCAGCGTCCACAGCTCGTGATTGCCCGGAGTCCAGATCACCCGGGCGAACCGGTTGGCCAGCGAGGCGAGCACGAAGCCGACGTCAGCGAACAGCTCGCCGACGTCGCCGGCCACGATCAGCCAGTCGGCGGGGTCATCCGGGGACAGTGAGTCGGCGTAGGCGCGGTTCTCCTGGTACCCGATGTGCAGGTCGCTGACCGCGAGCAGCCGCCCCGCCATCAGCGGCGGCGGCCAGGGCAGACCGTGACCGCCTGGCGGCGCGGATGCCTCACAGGGCCGTCTTCTCCTGCCACAGCGGCGGGATCGACTCATCTCCGAACGCCGCCAGGCGCGGATCCGACACCGGCAGGCGCCCGTAGGTGAACAGCAGCAGCGCGGTCACCGGCCCGCGGACCGCGGTGGTGGCCTTCTCGTGCCCGCGTTCCCAGGCGATACCGCTGTCGGTGAACCTGACCACCCACTCCCCGTCGCTGTCGGTCGCGTGCAGGTGCAGCGATGCCCCGGTCGGCAGCGAGGCGAGGTGCGCGTACGGGCGGCGCGCGGACGGCAGGTTGAAGAGGAACTCGTCGATTCCGTCCGCGGCCACTACCGGGTCGATGTCCGGGTCCGCGCCGAGCGCGAGCTCGACGTCGGCCCGGTGGACGGTGGTCTCGTGCAGGATGCGCCGCGCCCACCAGCCCGAGGTGCGTCCGGGGCCCCAGGACCACACCGGGGTGAGCGGCCCGGCCAGCCGCAGCTCGGTGAGCAGCGGGGTCGCACCCGCGACGAGCCACTGGGCCCAGCCGTCGGCTGATTCCCACGGCGAGGCGACGTCGGGCGCCGCGAGCCGGGCACTGGCCTTCGTCGCGACGATGTCGCAGGCCCACCGGTGGATAGTCCCGGCGTGCCTGGCGAGGTCGGTGACCGTCCAGCCGGGGCAGGTCGGCACGTCCGCGGCGAGGTCGGGCGCTTCAGCGACGACAGCGGCGAGGGCTGAGATCTCCTTCTCTGCCCGGCCGCAGAACCACTCGTGATCAAGCACGACGTCAGGCTACCGGCCATCGCGGACGCCGCGGCCCGGCCACGGAGCGCACCGGGCCGGTCGTGAAGCACCGGGCCGGTCGTGGCGCGCGGCGCGGCCGGGCTAAGCTCGCCGCGCTATATCGACTGAACGCGCCCGCTGCGACGGCACGGGCCCGCCACGACGGGATCCGCGCCGTCCGGTCGTCGTCTGGTCGCCGTCACCCGTACAGCCGGGTCAGCGACTCAAGGACGCACACGGGCTTGTCTGAGCCCTCGCGCTCGACCACGCCGGACACGGTGAGCTGCACTGCGCCGTCCTTGACCTCCTCGATGTCGACCAGGGTGGCGGTCAGGCGGATCCTCGAGCCGACCGGCACCGGAGCCGGGAAGCGCACCTTGTTCAGCCCGTAGTTCACGCCCATCGTTACGTCCGTCACCACCAGCACCTGCGACCACATCGGGACGAACAGCGACAGCGTCAGGAAGCCGTGCCCGATCGGGCCGCCGAACGGCGACTCGGCCGTCGCCCGGTCCGGGTCGACGTGGATCCACTGGTGGTCCTCGGTCGCGTCGGCGAATGTGTTCACCCGGTCCTGGGTCACCTCGAACCACTCGCTGACGCCGAGAACCTGTCCTTTCAGCGCGGGCAGTTCGGCCAGCGTCGTCGTGGTGGTGCTGCTCATCGGTTCTCCTCGGTCGTCGCTTCGGTGCGCGGGGACGCCGCCGCTTGGCCGACGGCTCTCCAGTCAACCGAACGTAGCGCGGCTCCGCCCGTCCGCCAACGGATTCCCGCTGTGACGTTGGCACCACGGACGGGGCCGCGGGTGACGCCGCGGACGGGGCCGAAATCCGCCGTGCGGCGGCCGGGCGCTATACCGGATCGTGACATATATCTGGAATGCACCCTCCGTTTAGCGTGTTGCTGCTGGGTACAAGTGGATCTTGCCGCTCATCCGGATCGCTATATGGACACGGGACTTCCCGCCGAAGGTTTTCTTCGGCACAAAGGGCTGATCCTCGCCGCGGCCGTCGGTGCCGTGGTCGAGGGTGGCTTGCTCACGCTTTTCGCGCCGAACGCGAAGTCCGTCGCGCCCCAGGTCACCGCCTTGCCGTCGCTCGCGGCCTACCATGATCTGCGGTGGCTGTTCACCGACAGCCAGTCGTGGCCGTGGTTCGCCGGCCTGGTGGCGGCGGTCCTGGTCGCCCGTACCGTGCTCGACGCGGCGCTGTTGCGGCTCGCGTGGCCGCGCGGCGTGCCCGCCCCCGCGCCCGGCCGCGCCCTCGCGTCCAGCGCGGGGCTGACCCTGCTGGCCTGGCTGATGCTGACGCCGGCCGCCACCCTGGCATTCGGCGCGGCGGTGCTGCCGTTTTCCTGGCCGTTCCTGGCCGCGTTTCCGATCATGCTCGGCATCGTGGCCGCGCTCAGTCACGGCGGGATCCTCACCGCCTGGTGGCGGCGGCTGCCGCCCGTCCGCGCGGTGCTCTGGCTGCTCGGCAGCTTCGCCACCGCGACGGCCGCCGCGGCCGTGATCACCCATGTCTCGGGCGCCGCGGCCCTGCTGGTGGCGGCCGCGGCCGGCCTGGTCAACGCCAGGGCCTGGTACGGGCTGGCGCTGCTGGCGGCGCGCGTCCAGCCGCGGGCGCACCAGTCGGTGCCGGCCAAGGTGGTGTTCAGCCTGCCGTTCGCGCCGCTCACCGCGCTCGTGGTGATCGCCCTGGTGGCGGGGGCCGCCCGCCTGCTGTTCACCGGGACGATCCGGCTCCCGATCAGTCCGGCGCCGGCCGCGGCGGTCGCGGCGGCACTGGGCGGCGGCGGCGCGTCGGCGGCCGCGGCGGTGTCCGGCGCGGTGTCCGGCGCGACCGCGACCGCGGTGCTGGTGGTCGGCGGATGGGGATCGTCGTGCTGCGACGCGGCCGACGGCCTGCGCGCGGTGCTGCCTGGCGTGCCGATGCGTCAGTTCTCCTACGAGGGCCTGAACACCCGCGGCGAGCCGATCCCGAGCGGTGCCGACGCCGACGACCTGTCGCTGCCGGTGCTCGGTGACCGGATCGCGAGCCAGGTGCGGGCGCTGCACGCGGCGACGGGACGCCCGGTCGACATCGTGGCGGAAAGCGAGGGCACCCTCGGCGTCTACGCGATGCTCGCGCGGGACCCGGGTCTGCCGCTTTCCGCGATAGTGCTGCTCAGCCCGATCGTCAGCCCTGGCCAGCTCAGCTACCCGCCCGCCGCCGACGGCAGCTCGGTGTCAGAGGCGGCCCTCGATGAGCTGAACAACCTGGTCGGCAACATCTCGCCGTACGGCCCCGGCGGGGCGGAGGATCTGCTCAGCTCCGTCAGCAGGCTGGGCGCCAGGTACTTCGACGACCTGGTGTCGGCGGCCGCGGGCAGCGGCGGCGCGGGCGGCCCGTCGATCCGCTACCTCGCGGTGGTCCCGCTGGCGGATGCCGTCACGCTGCCTTACTGCAGCCTGCCGGCTGGCGTGATCGTGGTCCCGGCGCTGCACGGCGGCCTGCTCGGCGACCCGACGGTGCTGCCCATGGTCAGCGCGTTCCTGTCTGGCCGCCAGGTCAGCGCCGGCGACCAGGACATGCGTGAGGCGGCCGAGCTGATCACCGGCGCGTCCGCCGCCTGGCGGATGCCGGACACTAGTTCCGCCTGTCCGTATCCGACCGGATAACAGCAAGAAGCATCGCGGTGAACCCGCAGTGCCGCTGGCTTCTGGCTGTCTGGCTATCTGGCTGTGCCGAGGGGCTCGGTGATCGAGGGGGCTCGGTGATCGAGGGGCTCGGTGATCGAGGGGATGCGGGCCGCCTCCCGGGCGGCCCGCTGTGGCGGGCGGTCGCCGACGGGGCACGCTGGACTGGATGGCAGGCGGCGGGAATTTCGTGGCTGCCGGAGGCGAAAACCGAGCGCCGAAACTGCGTATCCCATGGTAAAGGCCGAGATTGCGGAAACTTTTTGTGCTCTGACGCAGGTAAGTTTCCATTTAGATAAAAGTCTCCAAAACGATAAGATCACCAGTCACATTAGCCGCTCCTGAGGTCCTCAAGGCTCTGTCGGTGTCGGTGTCGGTGTCGGTGTCGGTACCGGTGGCGGGCGCGTGGCGGGTGGCGGGTGCGACGCTTGGTGCGGGGGTGCGGGGGTGCGGGGGTGCGGGGTGCCGGGTGCGGCGCTTGGTGCCGGGGTGGCGGGTGCGGTGGCGGGTGCCGGGTGCCGGGGTGCCGGGGTGGCGGGTGCGGCGTTGGGTGACGGATGACGGGTGACGGGTGACGGGTGCGGCGCGCGGTGGCGGATGCTGAGGGCGACGACTGGTGGCACCGCGCACTGTGAGCCGGGAAAGTCAGCGGTCAGCTCAGGCGGCCGGACCGTGTCAGGCCGGTTCAAGCCGGAAACGGTCCGTTACGCGGCCGGCACGGCCGGGCTGGCGGTGTGCAGGGCGAGGGCGAGGTTGTGGGCGGCGCTGAGGGTGCCGGCCAGCGCGTCGGCATGGTCGGTGGCCTGGCCGATGGTGGCCCTGATCGAGGCGTTCAGCGCGGTGGCGGGACGGCACTGGTCGTCGGCGATGCGGCCGGCCGCGGCTTCCGCCTTGAGCCAGTCGCTGATCGCGGTCAGCAGCTGGGGCAGCCGGTAGACGGCGGTGGCGAGGTTGGCGGTGACCTCGGCGACGGTATTCGGGTCGCTGAACCCGCCCTGGCTGGCGGCCCGGTTGAGGTAGCGGATGGTCTCGGCCGCGAGGTCCGCCGCGGCGCTGACGCTGGTGTCCGCGTACGGGCCGTGAGTCAGGCTGGCAAGGTTGGCGGTGAGCTGTGCGGGCGTGACCGTAATGTCGCTGATTTCGGGCATGGCCGTGATTCCCCTCCCCGTAGGGTGCCGCTTCGTCGCGTCTCACCTGGGGGAACGGGGGTGTTCTGTACGAGGTTCGGCGTTTAAGGCCGACGTAACCAGTTGGTAAGATCTGCCCCCGCGGGCTCATCCAGGTCCGGCTGGCCCGGAGGCTTGCGCGCGCCGGCCGCGGCGGTGCTAGGGTTGCTCCCGATGGGAACATTCCTGAACCTTCAGTGGTGGCGCCGCCGGTAGGCGGTGACCGCTGCTTGTGCTGTAGCGACCGCCCGGTAACGGCGGTCGCTTTTTGTTTTCCCGCCGCTTGCCGGGCCAGACCTGAACTAACGCAGACCTGAACCCGAGAGGCCCAACGGTGGACACGACCGAGATCGCAGCAGGCGCGCCGGCAGCCGACGCCATGACCGTCAGCGGGGGTGTCACGATCACCCGCACCGCCCGCGCGTTCGACGCGGCCGAGCTGACCAGGATCGCCACGCTGGTCGAGCGCCGCCGCGGCGGCGTACTCAGCTCTGGCATGGAGTATCCCGGCCGGTACACCCGCTGGCACATGGCGTACGTGAACCCGCCGGTGGAGATCACTTGCCGGGGCAGGCAGGTGACCGCGCGTGCGCTCAACGACCGCGGCCTGGTGCTGCTGCCTGCCATCCGCGAGGCGATGCTGCGGGTGGCCGTCGAGCAGCCCAGCCTCGCGGATAACAGCAACAAGCGCGAAGCGCCCGGGTCGGTGACCGTCTACGTTCCTGAGGGCGAAGGGACGTTCACCGAGGAGGAGCGGTCCCGGCGGCCGACCGTGTTCAGCGTGCTGCGGGAGATCACCGCCGACTTCGGCTGCGCTGACCCGCACCTCGGGCTGTACGGCGCCTTCGGCTATGACCTGGCGTTCCAGTTCGAGCCGGTGCGCCAGGTCATCGACCGCTCCGACGGCCAGCGGGACCTGGTGCTGCACCTGCCGGATGAGATCTGGGTCGTGGACCTGCGCCGCGACGAGGCGGTCAGGTACTCCTACGAGTTCGCGGTGCCAGCGGTGCCAGGCGACAGGGCGGGCGCCGGCCCGGACGGCCCGGTCTCGACGGCCGGCCTGCCGAGGGAGACAGCGGCCACGCCGGAGCCGGCCCTCGCGGCCGGGCCGCTGCCGCCGCCGCCCGCCCCCGGCCGCTACGCGCAGGTGGTCGAGCAGGCCAAGGAGAAGTTCAAGCGCGGTGACCTGTTCGAGGTCGTTCCTGGCCACGTCTTCTACGAGCGGTGCGCGTCGCCGTCCCGGTTCTACGAGCGCCTGCGGGAGCGGAACCCGGCCCCGTTCGAGTTCCTGTTCAACCTGGGCGACGGCGAGTACCTGGTCGGGGCATCGCCGGAGATGTACGTGCGGGTCAACGGCGACCGGGTGGAGACCTGCCCGATCTCCGGCACGATCGCCCGCGGCGCCGACCCGCTCGAGGACGCCGCCAACATCGCCCGGCTGCTCGGCTCGGCCAAGGAGGAATCCGAGCTGACCATGTGCACGGACGTGGACCGCAACGACAAGTCGCGGGTCTGCGTTCCCGGCAGCGTGCAGGTGATCGGACGGCGGCAGATCGAGATGTACAGCAGGCTGATCCACACCGTCGACCACATCGAGGGGCGCCTGCGGCCTGACCTGGACGCGCTCGACGCGTTCCTGACCCACATGTGGGCGGTGACCGTGACCGGGGCGCCGAAGGCCTGGGCGATGCAGTTCATCGAGGACAACGAAGACGCGCGGCGGCGCTGGTACGGGGGCGCGGTCGGCAAGGTCGGCTTCGACGGCTCGATGAACACCGGCCTGACCCTGCGCACCGCGCGGATCAAGGACGGCGTCGCCGCCGTGCGGGTCGGCGCGACTCTGCTGTACGACTCCGATCCCGAGTCCGAGGAGCGGGAGACCCACATCAAGGCCAGGGCCCTGCTTGAGACGCTGCGTGAGGTCGAGGAGGCCAGGGTGGCGGCCGAACGGGCGCTGACCGGCCCCGGTGAAGACGAGATCGCCGCCGACGGCTCGGCCGACTATCCCGACCGCCCGCTGGCCGCCGGCCCGGGCGCGGCGGCCGTTCCGCGCCCGCTGCGCATCCTGCTCGTCGACCACCAGGACTCCTTCGTGCACACGCTGGCGGACTACTTCAGGCAGCACGACGCCGAGGTCGTCACACTGCGGGCCGGCTTCCCGGCCGCCCTGCTCGACGAGATCGCCCCCCACCTGGTGGTGCTGTCGCCTGGTCCCGGGCGGCCCGCAGACTTCCGGTGCGGCGAACTGCTGGCAGAACTCGACGCGCGCGGGCTGCCGGCGTTCGGTGTCTGCCTGGGCCTGCAGGCGATGGTCGAGCACGCCGGCGGCGAACTGTCGCTGCTGCCCGAGCCGCAGCACGGCAAGCCGGGCCGGATCCAGGTGCGCGGTGAGTACCAGAGCGCCCTGTTCGGCGGCCTGCCCGCGGAGTTCACGGCGGCCCGTTACCATTCCCTGTACGCCACCGAGGCGGACGTCAAGGGCGGCTTCACGGTCACCGCCACCACCCCCGACGGCGTGGTGATGGCCATCGAGGACGACGCGGCGGGCCGCTGGGCGGTCCAGTTCCATCCCGAGTCGATCCTGACCGCGGGCGGCCGCTCCGGTCACCGGATCATCGCCAACGTGCTGACCAGGTGCCGGGCCAGGGCCGGGGTCACCGCGTAACCAAACGGCCGGCCGCCGCTGGCAGAATCGATACCGGGTCAACGGCGGGTGCCGGTACGGGGTCAACGACGGGTGCTGCCGGAAGGGACGCTTGACATGGGCAACGCCAGCCGGCAGCGACGGCTGAAGAAAGAGCGGGAACGCCAGCGGCAGCGCGCACCGAAGACCGCGGAATCCTCGCGGACTGAGCCCGGGTCACAGCAGGGACAGGCCCGCGTTCCGTCGGAGGACGAGCTGGTGTCCTCCGCGATCGTGCAGGCGATGGACGCGGTCTCCCGCGGCATACAGGACGCCTACGGCGAGCACCTGGACGAGCTCGCGATCGAACGGAGGCCGGGCTGGACCAAGGCGGTCAGCCTGGGCCTGGCCGGGTACCTGCGGACATCGGTGACGAGTGCCTGGCAGCGCGGCTGGCAGCCGGCCGAGCTGGTCAGGCAGCTAGGCCGTGAGCTGTCACCGGCGCATGCGACGCTGGTGGGCGACATGATCGCCGCCGAGATGAGCGGCTACCCGGCCGCCGCCGTGGACCCGCGCTGGGCCGCCCAGGTGGCCGCCATCGAAGCGGATGCGCCGGGAAAGGGCGCCTGGTGGGGGCGCGACGCGGAGTACCTCGGCGCCCGCTACGCGCTCGGCCTCGCCGCCGAGTTCATCGCCGTGGTGGCCGTCGCGGTCGAGACGCTGCACGCGTTCCAGCACCTGCCCGGCCTCGAGCAGCTGCTGCCGCTGCCTGGCACGGCCCGGGCCGCCCGGCCGCGGAACGGGCCGCCCGGCCAGGGGCAGGCCGGCCAGGGCTCGGCTGGCGAGACGCCCGCCGACGAGCGGATGCTCGGGCGGATCCGCGCGCTGCTGGCCAAGGCGGAGGCGACGGAGTTCGCCGAGGAAGCCGAAGCGCTGTCGGCCCGCGCGCAGCAGCTGATGGCCAAGTACAGCATCGATCACGCGCTGCTGGCGGCCGAGTCGGGGCGCGAGGAGGCGGCGGGCGGCCGGCGGATCGCGGTCGACAACCCGTACGAGGGGCCGAAGACGACGCTCCTGCAGACGGTGGCCGCCGCCAACCGCTGCCGCGTCGTCTGGACCAGGGAGCTCGGCCTCGTCACGGTCGTCGGCTTTCCGGCCGACCTGGACGCGGTCGAGCTGCTGTTCACCTCGCTGCTCGTCCAGGCCAACACCGCCATGCTGCGCACCGGCGGAAAGCGCGACTCCTACGGCCGCTCGCGGACCCGGGCGTTCCGCCAGTCCTTCCTGGTTTCCTACGCGATCAGGATCGGTGAGCGGCTGGCGGAGGCGGCCAGCCAGGCGGAGGACGAAGCGGTGGCCGAACAGCGGGCCGACAGCGGCGCCCGCCCCGCCGCCCAGGGCAAGGGAACGGACCTGGTGCCGTTCCTCGCGGCCCGTGAGCGGGCGGTCGACGACGCGGTTGACACGATGTTCGGCCCGCTCACCAGGAGCCGCGGCGTCCGGGTCAGCGACGAAGAGGGCTGGGCGTCAGGCCGGGCCGCCGCCGACCTGGCCACGCTGCAGGGCCGCACGGCGGTCCGCCCCGCCAGCGGGCGCTAGCGAACGGCCGGGCGGTACCGGGAGTCAAGCACGCCCGCTCGCACCGTCCCCCGGGCCTTGTCGCGGACATCGAACGGGGCCGCCCGGCCGTCTAATCCCAGGCGATCCCCGCGTCGGGCGCGTCGTCGGCCAGGACGGCGCCCTCGATGAGCCCGTAGGGCCGGTCGCCCGCGAGGTAGACCTCGCGCTCGTTCTCCAGGCCGAACGTGCTCAGGTCGACGATGTAGTGGTGCTTGTTCGGCAGCGCGAGCCGCACCTCGCAGACCGACGGAAGCTCCTCGAGCAGCGCGCTGCCGATCGTGTAGAGCATCTGCTGCAGCGAGTACGAGTAGGTGGCGGCGAACGTCGACAGGATCACTCCCTGCGCCGTCTCGAAGGCCTCGTCCCAGTCCGTCGCGGCACCGGCGGCCGCCTCAGGCCGGAACCGCCAGGACGCGTTGACCGAGGTCGCCAGGATGCGGTCCTTGGTCTCCGGCAGCGTGGTGTACTCGTCCTTCGGGTAGCCCCAGAACTCCGACGCGGTCGTGTTCATCAGCGTCAGGTCCTTCAGTCCCGCCACGACCGACACCCCGGCCGCGGCGTCGACGTGCGCCACCGCGGTCCGCACCAGGTCGCCGGAGCGCGCGAACGAGAACCCGCTGGCGCCGATCGCGTTCCAGCCGTACTCATCGATCGCGATGCGCGCACGGGTGATCGGTTCCTGTGAGGACACGAAGAACGAGCCGAGCTCGATCGCGAACCGCTCAGGTGGCACGTCGCCGCCGAGTTCCTTGGCCAGCGCGTACGCCTTGTTCTTTTGCGAGTCGGTCGGCAGCACCTTCGCGTTGGACCCGGTCAGGTGCGAGTCCGCCAGGTCGCCGCACAGCGACGTGGCGATGCTCCAGTCCCTGAGCAGGTCCTCTCCGGCCGGCCCGGCCCCCCGGGCGACGTGCACGAGCCGGACCTCCGCCTTGCCGTACCGGTTAGCGCCAAGCTGGACCACGGCGGCCCTCCTGTGTCTGCGAGTTCTCTGGCTGACTTGTTGTTTCGCGGCTGATGAGGGCGGCATAGACGACGTCCTTGCGCAGCGGCAGCGTCGCCAGCCTTATCCCGGTCGCGTCCCGCACCGCGTTGGCGAGGGCGGGTGCCACCGGGTTGAACGGCGCCTCGCTCATCGGCTTGGCTCCGTGCGGGCCGAACGGGTCATAGGTGGACGACGTGAACAGCGCCTCGGTGCGCGGCACGTCGGCCAGCACGGGGACGTGGTACTCGCGCAGCGCCCTGGTGGTCACCGCCCCGTCGCCGGAGATCCTGACCTCCTCGAACAGCGCGGCGCCGAGCGCCTGCGCGACGCCGCCCTCGACCTGGCCGCGCAGCTGCACGGGGTTCAGCACCGTGCCGGCGTCCACCGCCTGTACCGACTGCAGTACCGCGATCTCCCCGGTCGCCGGGTCGACGGCCACCCGGAACCCCTGCACCGCGGCGGTCACCGAATGGGACTGCCCGTCGCAGTAGCCTTCCGCCTCGAGCAGCTTTCCGTCGGGCTCGCCGTCCCCCGGCTGAGAACTGGCCGCCCGTTCCGCGATCGCCTCCGCCAGTGCCCGCGCCGCCCGCATGGTCGCGGTGCCCGCGACGACGATTCCGGTCGACCCGTAGGCGCCCGCGTCGTGCCCGCTGCGGTCGGTGTCGGAGGAGAAGACGTGGACGTCGCCGGGTTCGCAGCCGAGCACGTCCGCGGCCAGCTGCTGGTGGACGGTGGTGGTCCCGTTGCCGAATTCAGCCGTCCCGACGAAGGCGGCGTACCCGCCGCCCGCTCGCTCCGCGACGATGGAACGTCCCGGGTGGCCGCCTGGCGGGACGGCGTCGAGCAGCGTCACCGCGATTCCCGTCCCGGTCAGCCAGCCGTGCGGCGCGACCCGGCCGCGCCCGCTGGTGAGGGCCTTCTCCACCAGGTCAAGGCACTCGCCGGTCCCCAGACCGGTGGTGACCGCCTCCGGGGTCTCGCCGCTCGCGTTGTCGGGCGTGTCACCCTCGCTGAGCAGGTTGCGGCGGCGGAACTCCACCGGGTCAAGGCGGCAGCGCCTGGCGAGCTCGTCGATCGCGGACTCGACCGCGAACACGGTCTGCGACAGGCCGTAGCCGCGGAACGCGCCCGCCGGGACGGTGTTCGTGTAGACCACGCGGGCGTCGACCCGCTTGCTCGGGCAGCGGTAGGCGGTCACCGACTCCTCGATCGCGTGCAACATGACCCCGGGCCCGTGGTTGCCGTAGCCGCCGGTGTCCGCGGTGAGGTCGAGGGCGAACCCGGCCAGGACGCCGTCGGCGGTGGCGCCGACCTTGACGGTCACCGACATCGGGTGCCTGGTGCTGGTCGCCGTGAACACCTCCTCGCGGGTCAGCTCGAGCTGCACCGGGCGCCCGGTCCGCAGTACGGCGAGTGCCACCACGTCCTCGGTGAACATCTCCTGCTTGCCGCCGAACCCGCCGCCGACCCGCTTGGCGACGACCCGCACCTGGTCCTTCTCCAGGCCGAAGATCCGGCCGACGGCGTCCCTGGTGAGGAACGGCACCTGGGTCGAGGTACGCAGCACGAGGCGTCCGCCGGGCTCCAGCCAGCCGACGGTGGCGTGGGTTTCCAGCGCGACGTGCTGCACCCGGTGTGTGCGGAAGGTCTCCTCGTACACCACCGCGGCGGCGGCGAACGCGGCGTCGGGGTCGCCGGTCTGACGGTGCGCTTCCGCGCAGACATTGCGCGGCGCGAGATCCGGGTGGACCAGCGGCGCGCCAGGCGCCAGCGCGTCGGCCGGGTTCGTCACCGCCGGGAGAACCTCGTAGTCGACCGTCACGGCCGCGCAGCCGGCTTCGGCGGCCGCCACGTCCCGCGCGACGACGGCGGCCACCCGCTGCCCGTGGAAGCGCACCGTCTGGTCGAAGACCAGCGTGTCGTACGGGTCGTCGTCCGGGTTGTGGTGCCGCGCGGTGGAGTACCGCGTCGCGGGGGAGTCCAGGTAGCTGAGCACCGCCACCACCCCGGGTATGCGCAGGGCCGCGGCGAAGTCGACGGACCTGATGCTGGCGTGCGCGTGCGGCGCGCGGACCAGCTTCAGGTGCAGGGGCGGCTCCGGCGGCAGGTGCCCGCCGCTGTCGTCAGGGTCCGGGGCGAGGTCGAGGGTGTACCTGGCGCTTCCGGTGACGACGGCCTGGCTGGCCGGGGCGGGCAGGCCGCGGCCGAGCGGCGACCGCCGGCCCGCAGGCTGGTCCCCGCGAGGCTGGTCGCCCGTCGGCTTGTCCCCGCGAGGCTGGTCCCCGCGAGGCTGGCCGCCCGTCGGCTGGTCTCCCGATGGAGCGGCGCCGCTGTCCGCGGTAATCCTGGCGGTGCCGCCGATCGCGTCCTCGATCGCGTTGTAGCCGGTGCACCGGCAGATACTGCCCTTCATCGCCCGCGGCAGGTCCGCCTGCTGGTCCGGCGACAGCGCGGCCGCGGTCATGATCATGCCCGGGGTGCAGAAGCCGCACTGGAACCCCTGGGCGGACAGGAACGCGGCCTGGACCGGATGCGGTGCCAGGCCCTCGATCGTGGTGATCTCCCGGCCGCGGGCCCGGACGGCGGGGAAGACGCAGCTGTGCACGGGGACGCCGTCGACGTGCACCGTGCACGCGCCGCAGTCGCCTGCGTCGCAGCCCTTCTTGACGCCGTACCAGCCCTGCTCGCGCAGGAAGGTCCGCAGGCACTGGCCAGGCCGGGGCGCGCCAGGCACGTCGGTGCCGTTGACCCTCATCCGCTTAGTTCCCGCAGCGTCTCGGCCACTAGCCGGCGCGTCATCGCCTTCCGCCACAGGGCGCTGCCGTGCACGTCGTCGAGGTACCCCGGTGCGGCCTGGTCAAGCGCGGCCAGCGCCTCGCCCGGGGCCGGCGGCTCAGGGAAGCGCAGCTGGACCGGGCGCGGTACCGCCGCGGTGACGGTGACCACCGTCGCGCCGTCCGGCTGCCTGCGGCTGATGACAAGGACCGCCGACCGGCCGACGGGCGACAGCGACAGCTGCCGGAACGCGGTCCGCGCGCCCAGCGTCCGCGCGGGAAGCCAGACGTGGGTCAGCAGCTCCCCGGGGTCCAGCGCGTTGCGGCCGTCGCCGGTGACCAAGTCGGCGACCGGGATGCCGCGCCGTCGCATCCCGGGACCGCGCAGCAGCGCCACCCCGTCGAGCGCACTGGCGAGCGAGGTCATCGGCCCGGCGGGCAGCGACAGGCAGATGTTGCCGCCGACGGTGGCGACGTTGTGCACCTTGAACGACCCGAGCAGTGCGTGGCAGCACTGCCAGGCCAGCGCCGCCGCCCCCGCGTAGCCCCGGCGGCCGGGCTGCCAGCGCGCGAGCTGGGCGAGCGTGCAGGTCGCGGCGATCAGGACGCCGTCGCCGTTCTCCTCCACCGGGGACCAGCGGAACGCCTCCAGGTCGAGCAGCCGGGTGACCTTCGGCTGGGGCACGGAGAACAGCCAGGTCCCTCCGCCGAGCCACGCGTCACCGTCCCGCCAGTCGGCGTCCGTGGCGGGCGCGAGCTCGGTGACGGTGCTCAGATCCACCCGTCAGCGACTCCTACCGTGCGGGCCAGCGCGCTCGTGGTCATCTCCCTATGCTGCCGCAACGATGTTACGCGCATGTCTCTAGGCCGGTGCCGCAGGTCAGCGCGGGCCAGGCCGCGCCGCCGGCCCGGGTGACCGGGCACCGGTTACACTGACGGGCATGCACCGGCATTTCCGGCAGGTTGACGTATTCACAGAAGAACCCTTCCTCGGCAACCCGGTGGCGGTCGTGCACGGCGCCGACGACCTCACCGACCAGGACATGCAGCGGTTCGCCCGGTGGACGAACCTGTCGGAGACGACGTTCCTGCTCGCCCCGGCGGCGGAGCGGGCCGACTACCGGCTCCGGATCTTCACTCCGGAACGAGAGCTGCCCTTCGCCGGCCACCCCACGCTCGGCTCGGCGCATGCCTGGCTCGAGGAGGGCGGCCCGCCGACCCGCCAGGACGTGGTCATCCAGGAGTGCGGCGTCGGCCTGGTGCCGATCCGCCGGTCGCCCCACGGTCACCTCGCCTTCAAGGCGCCGCCGCTGATCCGCTCCGGCCCGGTCGAGGAGACGCTCCTTGAGGAGATCGCCGGTTTCCTCGGCGTCAGCCGCGCCAGCATCCTCGACGCCCAGTGGGCCGACAACGGGCCGGGCTGGGTCGCGGTCGAACTGGCCAGCGCCGAGGCGGTGCTCGCGCTCAAGCCGGGTGTGACCTCGTACGACATCGGGGTCTTCGGCCGCTACCCGGCGGGCTCGCCAGAAGCCTTCGAGGTGCGCGCCTTCACCCCGCTCATCGGCGGGGAGGACCCGGTGACCGGATCGCTGAATGCCTCGCTGGCCGTGTGGCTGCTCGGGGCAGGCAAGGTGACCGCGCCGTACACCGCCAGCCAGGGCACCGCGCTCGGCCGCCGGGGGCGCGTGCACGTCACCGCGGACCCGGACGGTTCGGTCTGGATCGGCGGGGGCACCCACACGCTCATCTCCGGGAGCGTCCACCTCTAGCGCTCCGGCCGCTAACGCAGCCGGACCGCGGCCGACCAGGCAGTACTCGCGGCCAGCGGGGTCGGCGAGCACGGTCCAGTAGGGCTGGCGCGCGGTCACCGTCGCGCCGAGGGCGGTATGCCGCCGCTCGGCGCCGGCGTCGTCGCAGCCGAAGTCCAGGTGCCCGGTTGTCTGGTCGGCCGGGTCCGCGCGGCCGCGCCGCTGCAGCAGTACCCGCACCGCCCACCGCGGTAGGCCGGCCAGGTACGCGAAGCCGGGCACCGGGGCCGGCCGCGTCTCACCGCCGGTCAGCGCCGCCCAGAACGCGCACTCGCGGTCGAATTCGCCCGGTGGCACGTCCAGGCACAGCGTGTCGACCCGGCTGGCCCCGCCGGGGGTCGTCAGCGGCGGCGGCACGGCGGCTTCACCGTCCCAGCCGACCAGGCAGAACGGGAAGCCGCCGGGGCTTTCCGCGACGACCAGCCCCGCTTCGCGGTGGCCCGTCCGCGCGCCGGCGGCCGCGGCCAGCTCCGCGGCCGCCGTCAGCGACTCCGCGCCGCCCTCGACATGCAGGTCAAGGTGACAGCCGCCTGCGCCGTCGCGGACCCGCTGGACCCGCAGGTACGCGTCACCTGACGGCGGCAGCAAGGTCGCGAACTCCCCGTCGGCGCCGCGCGCGGGCGAGCGCCCGTAGCCGGTCACCGCACGCCAGAAGGTCACCCCCGCGTCGAAACGGTCGGCGGGGAAGTCAAGGAAGACGGTCAGCCAGCGGATGGACACCGCCCCAGTGTCCCACTGGGACAGGGGCGACGACGGCTCGTCCGCCCCCGCGAGCGGGCTCGTCACGCCCTTCCCGCTCGCCCGCGCCGAAGCCGGGACAGAGACCGGGCCACGGCGGTGTAACGAAACCGCACAAGCGGGCGCTTAGTACGTATAGCGGAGAAATGCCGCGTACCGCCGCCTAGCGGGCTCCCGGTAGCCGGCGGACGGGGGGCGCGATGGCAGAGCAGGGGGCCGTGTGTCGCCGCGGGGGTAAAGAGGGACGCGGAAATACGTCATCGCCGGGGCAGAAGCCGGCCGTGTCGGGAAGAATGCACGTAAAGCCGGAGCAGGGACGGGTTAGCTCTCCGGCCGCACGGCGGGTACCGCTGGGCAGCGAACTGAACAGGAGGGACCTTTGATGGGGCGCCCGATCATCGGCATCACCAGCGAGCTTGACGCCGCCCGCTGGGGCGACTGGCTCCGGGAGGCCGCGGTCTCGCCCGTCAGCTACATCCGCGCGGTCGAACGCGCGGGCGGCGCCCCGCTGATCGTCCCGCCTGTGCCGCCGTCCTCGGTGGCGGCCTTTGTCGAGGCACTCGACGGCGTGTTGTTCACCGGCGGCAAAGACGTAGACCCGGCCCTGTACGACCAGGAGCGGCTGGACGAGACTGACGAGCCCGACCACCGGCGGGACCGGTTCGAGCTGTCGCTGATGCGCGCCGCACTCGAGGCCGACCTGCCCGTACTGGCGGTTGGCCGCGGTCTGCACATCCTCGCCCTCGCCAGGGGCGGCACGCTGACGCAGGACCTGCCGGGCCACCGTCCCGCGCGGGCCAGGTATACCGCCCACGACGTGATCCTCGGCGAGGACAGCCTCCTCGGCCGGCTGCTCGGCACCCGGGTTCAGGTGCCGGCCGCCCACCACCAGGCCCCCTACAACCTGGGCGACGGCCTGACGATGACCGGCTGGTCGCCGGACGGCGAGATCACCGAGGCGGTTGAAGTCCCCGGGCGGCGCTTCGCGGTCGGCGTCCACTGGCACCCGGAGGAAGGCGACGACCCGCGCCTGCTGGCCGCGTTCGTCGAGGCGGCGGGGGAGTCCCGCCCGGCCCCGCGGCCCGAGGCACCGCAGCAGCCGCGCAAGCCGGCCGCGGTGAAGCCGAAGGCGGGCGCCCGCCGTTAAGGCCGGCCCGGCTGGCCGGCAACGGCTCGGGGGCCGGTGTCAGCCGGGCCCGTTGTGACCGCCTGTGCTTGTCGGGGTGTGACCTGTCAGCCGGGATGTGCGGCTAAGGCCCTGATTGCCGGGTGTGCCCGGTCACAAGGGCAGGTTGTAGCCGCTGAACCAGTGGGTGTGCATCCAGTTGACGGTGGCTGTCCAGGCGCCGGTCACCTCGAGCAGGCCGACGGCCACCAGCAGCAGGCCGCCGACGCGGCTGACCGTCCGCGCGTTGCGCTTGAAGAAGCTCAGCACGTTCACCAGCCGGGTGAACGCGAGGGCGACGATCAGGAACGGGATGCCGAGGCCGAGCCCGTAGACGAACGCGAGGAACGCGCCGCGGGCCGCCGTGCCCGACTGCAGCGACAGCGTCAGGACGGCGGTCAGGGTCGGGCCGATGCACGGCGTCCACCCGATGCCGAACAGCACGCCAAGCAGCGGGGCGCCGGCCAGGCCGGCCTTCGGCATCGCCGACGGCTTGAAGATCCGGCCGGCGAACATGAACCGGTCGAACGCGCCGAAGAACAGCAGGCCGAGCAGGATCGTCACCCCGCCGAGCACCTGCGTGAGCTCGGAGTCGTGCGTTCTGAACAGCTGGCCGAGCCCGCCGACGGCCAGCCCGGCGACGGAGAACACGGCGGAGAAGCCAACCACGAACAACGCCGTCCCGGCCACCGTCCGGCCGGTGTGCCTGGCCGCGGGCGCGGGCGCCGCGGCCCGGGCACGGGTCGTCACGCCGCCGACGTCGCCGCCACCGTCCGCGTCGTCTTCGAGCGTGCCGTCGGTCAGCGTCGCCGTGGCCGCCGTGGCCGCCGGTGCGGCGGTCACGGCCGTGTCCTCGGCGACGGCCGCGTCGGCGCCCGACATCCCGGTGATGTAGGCCAGGTACCCGGGCACCAGCGGCAGGCAGCACGGCGACAGGAACGTCACCGCGCCGGCCGCGGCCGCGACGGGGATGGCAAGCAGCAGCGGGCCGGACGACACCAGGCTCATCACGCTCATCGCGCGCCCGCCTCCCGCTGCCCGGTCGCTGGCGGCCTCACCGGTGGCGGCACGGCTCCGCTCGGGACTGGCATGCCTCCCAGTATGACCGACATCCTGTAGTAGGTGCGCGCGGGTCAGCAAGGTCTGGCCTGGGCGGTCACGGTGCCGCCTGCCCGGCCCGCCTGCCCCCGCGCCCGCTCGGCCGGCCGGGATCGGGGCCGGTCAGCGGATATCCTCACTGCTGTGAATCCGGACCCCGCCCGCGTTCCCGAGGCTGCCACTGTCCCGGAGGCTGCCGGCGCGTCTGAGGCCGCTCCCGCCCCCGTGGCCGCCCGCGCGCCGGGTACACGTCTGCTGCGAGCGGGCGTGATCTCCTTCGCGCTCGTCGTGGTGGCCGGCTGGCTGGTGTTCAACGCCGTCAACGGCGGCCTCAACGACGTTGACCTCACCGTCTACCGGGACGGCGGGCTCATCGTCCGGCACGTCGGGCCCTACTACGACCCGAAGGACTGGGCGCCGCTGTACGGGTGGGGCGGTTACAGCGCGCTCGCACTGAAGTTCACCTACACGCCGTTCGCCGCCATCGCCTTCGCCGTCGTCTCGTTCCTGCCCTGGGGGGCACTGCAGGCGCTTTCTGTCCTGGGGAACATGGCGGCGCTGGTGGCGGCGCTCTGGTTCACCTTCGGCGGTCTCGGCTACACCGGCCGCAGGACCCGGCTCGGCGCCGTGCTGCTGGCGGCGGCGGTCACCTTCTGGCTGCAGCCGGTGATCCGCACGATCTACCTGGGCCAGGTCAACCTGGTGCTGATGGCGATGATCATGGGGGACCTGTGCCAGCCGTCGGCCCGTGCCGACGGCCGGCCCCGCTGGTGGAAGGGCGTGCTCACCGGGGTCGCGGCGGGCGTCAAGCTGGTGCCGCTCATCTTCGTGCCGTACCTGCTGATCACCCGCCGGTTCCGGGAGGCGGCGGCGACGGTGGCCGGGTTCGTGGTCACGGTCGCCGCCGGCTTCGCGGTGCTGCCGCACGACTCGTCGCAGTGGTGGCTGCACGGCATGTTCCTGGCCGACGGGAACAGGACCGGGTTCATGGGCTGGGCCGGCAACCAGTCGCTGCGGGCGGTCGTCACCCGGTTCGCCGGCTCGGTCGCGGCCGGCCAGGACCCGTGGATCGTCGCGGCGGTACTCGCCCTGGCGCTCGGCATGACCGCCGCCTACCTGCTCGACCGGGGCGGCTACCCGGTGCCGGCGCTGCTGGTGACCGCGCTCACCGGGCTGCTGATTTCCCCCGTGAGCTGGGACCACCACTGGGTCTGGATCGCGCTCGCGGTCGCGGTGACCGGGCATTACGCGCTCGCCGCGACCCGACGGCACGCCCGCCGCACCGCCCGCTGGCTGTGGCTGCTCGGCGGGTTCATGATCGCCGTCTTCGGCTCCTGGCCGGACGCGCTGTGGGAGAACGCCCGCACCCTCGGCAACCTGTCCCTGGGCTTCCTGTGGGCGCAGCCCAACACCAACCCGGTGCTGTTCGCGACCCGCGGCGACCAGCCGTCGTACGCCGAGTACCACTGGCACGGCTTCCAGCTGCTCTGGGGCAACGCCTACGTCCTGGCGGGCGTCGTGCTGCTGGCGGTCGCGCTGTTCATCGGCTTCCGGCTGAGGAAAGGGTCCGCGCGGGCCGGGGTATCCCCGCCTGAGCCCGTCACCGCGGCACTTCCCGCCAGCTGATACCGAACGGGACCGGCTTACCCACCCACCCCCGCCACCCCTCCTGCACCCACCGCCACCGCCGCTGCCTGCACCACCCTTCACCACAGCTTCCGCATTCGCACCACCACCCGCACCTGCACCACGCACCCGCACCACCCGCACCTGCACCCCGTGTAGTCCGGCCCCCGCGAGCCCGGCTCGACCCGGACTACCCGGTCCCGCTCCGGCCCGCTGCGCGCGATAACAGCAAGAAGCGGGATGTGGATTGTCTACGTGGATAGTTTTGTACATCCGGATGTACAAAACTATCCACGGAAATGTTCTACGCGAACGCGTGTCGTGATAACAGCAAGAAGCGCGGAGCGCTGCGTTGGACGGGCAGGTGCGGCGTGCCGCTCGCGTCTGCCGTGCCCAGCGCGGCCGCGGGTCGCTAGCGCCCGCGGGGGCGGCGCGCGCGACAATGGACGGCATGGCGTCGACCAACGAGGAAGTCGCGGCGCTGCTGCGCGAGTACGCCGAGTTGCTCGGGCTCACCGGCGGTGACCCGTTCCGTGTCCGGACCTACGAGCGGGCCGCCAAAGCTGTCGGCGGCTACCCGGGCGATATCGGCGCGATGCCCGAGGCGGCGCTGACGAAGATCAGCGCGGTGGGGAAGTCGACCGCCGCCAAGATCGCCGAGATCAGGCGGACGGGGACGTTCGGCGCGCTCGAAGAACTGCGCGCCCAGGTCCCGGCCGGGGCCGAGGATCTCGCCCGGGTGCCAGGCGTCGGCACCAAGCGCGCGCTGCAGCTTGCCCGTGAGCTCGGCATCACCAGCGTCGCCGAGCTGGTCGAGGCGGCCCGGGCCGGACGGCTGCGCGGGCTGCCCGGGTTCGGTCCGAAGACCGAGGAGCAGATCTTGCGCGGCGTGGGGGTCGCGGCGAGCGACGGCGCGCTGCGCAACGCACTGCGGTCCCTGCCCGACGACGCGAGCGCGGACGATATCGAGGCGGTGCTCGACGCCCAGTTGATAACAGCAACAAGCGCGGAGCGCGCTGAGCACACAGCACGTCCAGGCCGCGGGCACCAGGCCCTCGTTCGGACCAAAGACCTGCGCGGAGACCTGCACACGCATACGGACCTTACCGACGGGATCGTTTCGCTCGAGGGGATGATCGCCGCCGCGCAGGAGCGCGGCTACGCCTACTACGCGGTCACCGACCACGCGCCCAACCTGGTCATGCAGCGGATGACGACCGAGAAGATGCTGGCACAGCGGGCACGGCTGCGCGCGCTGGCGGAAACGACCCCGATGGCGCTGCTGCACGGCACGGAGCTGAACATCGCCCCCGACGGCACCGTGGACTGGGACGAGGACTTCCTGACCGGGTTCGACCTCTGCGTCGCGTCGGTCCACTCGAGCTTCGGGCAGGACCGCGCGACGACGACCAAACGGTTCCTCGCCGCCGTGCGCAACCCGGCCGTCAACATCATCGGCCACCCGCTGACCCGCAAGGTCGGCCGCCGGCCACCGGTCGACGTCGACCTGGACGCGCTCTACGCGGCCTGCGCCGACGCCGGCACGGCGCTGGAGATCAACGCGTCACCGGACCGGATGGACCTCCCGCCCCAGTACATCGCGGCCGGCAAAGAGGCGGGGGTCAAGTTCGCCATCGACAGCGACGCGCACTCGCTCGTCGACCTGACCAACATGCGCTTCGGGGTGGCGTCCGCCCGGTTCGGCGGGCTGACCGGCGATGACGTGATCAACACGTGGCCACTTGGGCGGCTGGAAGAATTCCTGCGCAAAGGCCGTTCATCCAGTAGGTTACTGGCGAGTAGCATAAGACTCGGCCGGGAGATAGGAGCAGCCGTGAAGGCGCGAGACGTGGTGTTCGTCGACGGCGTGCGGACGCCGTTCGGCAAGTCGGGACCGAAGGGCATCTACGCGGAGACCCGCGCGGACGACCTGATCGTCCGGGTCATCAGGGAACTGCTGCGGCGCAACCCGGGTCTGCCAGGGGACCGGGTGGGCGAGGTCGCGATCGCGGCCACCACCCAGATCGGCGACCAGGGGCTGACGATCGGCCGGTCCGCCGCGCTCCTCGCCGGGCTGCCGTCGAGCGTGCCCGGCTACGCCATCGACCGGATGTGCGCGGGCGCGATGACCGCGGTCACCACCGCGGCGGGCGAGGTCGCGCTCGGCGCGGCCGACATCGCGATCGCCGGCGGCGTCGAGCACATGGGGCACCACCCGATGGGCGAGCAGGTCGACCCCAACCCCCGGTTCGTCTCCGAGCACCTGGTGGACGAGTCGGCGCTGTTCATGGGCATGACCGCGGAGAACCTGCACGACCGGTTCCCCGCGGTCACCAAGGAGCGCGCAGACGCCTACGCGCTCGGAAGCCAGCGCAAGGTCGCGGCCGCCTACGCGGCGGGCAAGCTCCAGCCGGGCCTTGTCCCGATGGCGGTCCGCACGAAGGAACTCGGCTGGGGCTGGGCCACCGTGGACGAGCCGCCGCGGCCGGAGACCACCCTGGAGGGCCTGGTCGCGCTGAAGACGCCGTTCCGGCCGCACGGGCGGGTCACCGCGGGCAACTCCTCCGGCATCAACGACGGCGCGACCGGCTGCGTGATCGCCGCTGAGGAGGTCGCCGCCGAGCTCGGGCTGAGCGCCAGGATGCGCCTGGTGGACTTCCAGTTCGCCGGCGTGGACCCCGAGGTGATGGGCATCGGCCCGGTCCCCGCGACCGAGAAGCTGCTCGCCCGCCAGGGGCTCACCATGGACGACATCGGCCTCATCGAGATCAACGAGGCGTTCGCGGTCCAGGTGCTCGCGTTCCTCGACCACTTCAAGATCGACGACGCCGACCCGCGGGTGAACCCGTGGGGCGGCGCGATCGCCCTCGGCCACCCGCTCGCGTCATCCGGCGTCCGGCTCATGATCCAGCTCGCCGCTCAGCTGGCCGAGCACCCCGAGGTCAGGTACGGGCTCACCACGATGTGCGTCGGTATGGGCATGGGCGGCACCGTGCTGTGGGAGAGGATCTAGCGACATGACCATCCCTAACGTGCGCGGCGCGGTGCCTGCGGCGGCCGACTTCCCGGCCGAGGTGGTCACCAGCGCGATCGTCCGCGACGTGGACCTCGGTCCCGGGGCCGGCCTGCTCGCGCTGATCACCCTGGACAACGGGCACGACCACACCAAGCCCAATACGTTCGGCCCGCAGGGGCTGCTGTCGCTGAACGCCGCGCTCGACGCCGTGGCGGCGCGGGCGGCAGCCGGCGAGGTCGCCGCCGTCGGCGTCACCGGCAAGCCGTTCATTCTCGCCGCCGGGGCCGACCTCGAGGGCGCCGCCGCCGCGATCAGCGGCCAGGACACCGACCCGGGTATCGCCCGCGAACGGGCGCTCGGCATCGCTTCGCTCGGCCACGCGGTGTTCCGGCGGCTGGGCGAGCTGCCGGTGCCGTCGTTCTGCTTCATCAACGGCGTGGCGCTCGGCGGCGGCCTGGAGATCGCGCTGCACTGCACCTACCGGACGATCTCGGCCGGGGTGCCGATGGTCGCCTTCCCCGAGTGTTTCCTCGGCCTGGTGCCCGGCTGGGGCGGCACCTACCTGCTGCCCCGGCTGATCGGCCCGGCCAGCGCGCTGAAGCTGATCGTCGAGAACCCGCTGTCGCAGAACAAGATGCTGCGCGGCGCCGAGGCGTTCGACCTCGGCATCGCGGACGTGATGTTCGAGCCCGCCGACTTCCTCGAGGAGTCACTGCGCTGGGCCGCTTCCGTGCTGTCGGGCGCCGCCTCCGTGGCGCGTCCGGTCGGGCCGGACGCGTCACCCGCCGGCACCGAGGCCGAGTGGGCGCAGGCGGTCGCCAGCACGAGGTTCTTCGCCGACGGCAAGCTGCACGGTGCCGCGCCCGCGCCCTACCGGGCCCTTGACCTGGTGGCGGCCGCGCGCACGGCCAGCCGCGACGAGGCGTTCGCGGCCGAAGACGACGCGCTGACCGACCTGCTGCTCTCCGATGAGCTGCGGGCCGGGCTCTACGCGTTCGACCTGGTGCAGAAGCGCGCCCGCAGGCCCGCTGGCGCGCCCGACAAGGGACTGGGCCGGCCGGTGACCAAGGTCGGCGTCGTCGGCGCGGGCCTGATGGCGGCGCAGATCGCGCTGCTGTTCGTGCGCCGCCTGCAGGTCCCTGTCGTGATGACCGACCTGGACCAGGCGCGGGTGGACTCCGGCGTCGGCTACGTGCACGCCGAGATCGGCAAGCAGCTGGCCCGCGGGCGGATCTCGGCCGATACCGCCAACCGGCACAAGGCCCTCATCAGCGGCTCGGTGACCAAGGACGGGTTCGCTGATGCGGACTTCGTCATCGAGGCGGTCTTCGAGGAGCTCGCGGTCAAGCAGCAGGTGTTCGCCGAGGTCGAGGCCGTCGTCCCGGAGGGCTGCGTGCTGGCCACCAACACCTCCTCGCTCTCGGTTACCGCGATGGCGTCCGGTCTCGCGCACCCCGAGCGCGTCGTCGGCTTCCACTTCTTCAACCCCGTCGCCGTGCTGCCGCTGGTCGAGGTAGTGCGCGGCGGCGCGACCAGTGACGCGGCGCTGGCGACGGCGCTCGCGGTCGGCAGGAACCTCAAGAAAAACTGCGTGATCGTCGCCGACCGGCCCGCGTTCGTGGTCAACCGGCTGCTCACCCGGTTCCTCGGCGAGATCACCCGCACCGTCGACGAGGGCACGCCGTTCGAGGTCGCGGAGCACGCGGCCGACCCGCTCGGCCTGCCGATGACGCCGTTCCTGCTGCTGCAGCTGGTCGGGCCGCGGATCGCGCTGCACGTCGCGGAGACGCTGCACGCGGCCTTCCCCGACCGGTTCGGCGTGTCGGCGAAGCTGCGGGCGCTGGCCGAGTCGGGCAAGTCCTCGGTCTACCAGCCCGACTTCTCGGTCGACCCCGAGGTCGCCGCGCTGCTGGCCGGCGGTGACCACCCGTCGGCCGCCCCCGAGGTGCTGCAGCGCGCGCTCGAGGGCCTGGCCCAGGAGATCAGGATCATGCTCGACGAGGGCGTGGTCGCGGCACGCGAGGACATCGACCTGTGCATGATCCTCGGGGCCGGGTGGCCGTTCCACCTCGGCGGCATCACGCCGTACCTGGACCGGGCGGGCATCGCGGCCAAGGTGAACGGGACAACGTTCGGCTGACCAAACCATCCGGTCGGGTAGCGAAGCTAGGTGTAAATACCTAGAATACGTAGGCGTGAGACTCGGTAACGGCCTGTGGATGGGCGGGCCGCTCCGCCGGGCTCACGCCTACGCGGCGCGCGGCGCGCGCTCCGCGAAACGGCAGGGGGTGGCCTGCGGTGGACGATGAATGGCTGAAGGCGACGTCCCGCCTGATCAAGCCGGCCCAGATCGACTCGTCCGTGCCCAACGTCGCGCGGGTATGGAACTACCTGATCGGCGGCCGCGACAACTTCGAGGCGGACCGCCGCGCGGCCCGGCAGCTGGTCGCCGCCTCGCCGGTGATGGCACAGGTGGCGCTGGCCTCGCGGGCGTTCCTGCGCCGCACCGTGACCTACCTGGCGGCCGAGGCCGGCATCAGGCAGTTCCTCGACGTCGGCACCGGCATGCCCACGGCGGGCAACACCCACGAGGTGGCCCAGGCGGCGGACCCGTCCTGCCGCGTGGTGTACGTCGACAACGATCCCGTCGTGCTGACGCACGCGCGGGCGGGGCTGCGCTCCGCCGCCGAGGGTGCGACCAGCTACATCGACGCGGACGCGCGGGACACGGCGGCGATCATCGACGGCGCCCGCCACATCCTCGACCTGACGCGCCCGGTCGGGGTCGTCATGATCGACATCCTGAACTTCCTCGAGGACGCGTCAGAGGTGCTCGGACGGATGGTCGCCGCGATACCCGCCGGCAGCTACCTGGCCGTCATGCAGCCGGTCAGCGACGAGCGGCTGGCGATGGCCGCGCACCGGTGGAACCAGGTGGCGTCGATGCCCATCTTCTTGCGGGACCGCGACCAGATCGGCCGCTGGTTCGCGGGACTCGACCTCGTCGACCCCGGGCTCGTCGAGGTGCACCAGTGGCGCCCGGGACCCGGTGACCCCGACTGCCCGGGCGGTCTGCCCCTCCTCGGTGCGGTGGCCAGGAAGCCTCTATAGATATTCTTATCCAGGAGAACAAACACATACCGCGATCCTGGGATGTACTAATGACTGAGGGCGATCGGCCCGCGCCGCGTCGTGCCAAGCCGGGCCTGATCGATGCCACCGTGCCGAACGCCGCCCGCGCGGCTGACTTCCTGCACGGCGGGAAGGGCCACTTCGCGGCCGACCGCGAGGCGGTGCGTGCTGTCACGGCCTCGGTCCCGGCGGTCGAGCGGATCCCGGCCGAGGCGCGCGCGTTCCGCCACCGGACCGTCAGGTACCTGGTGGCGGAGGCGGGGATCAGGCAGTTCCTCGACATCGGCAACGGCCTGGTTCCGCCAGGCACCACGCACGAGGTGGCGCAGTCCGTCGACCAGCGGTGCCGGATCGTGTACACCGACAGTGACCCGCTGGTGCTGACGAGGGCCCAGTCCCTCATCAAGTCGGCTCCTGGCGGGGCCGTCAGCTGCGTCGAGGGCGACATCGCCGACGTGGACGCGATCCTGGCGGCCGCCGTCCCGACCCTGGACCTGAGTCAGCCGGTCGGTGTCCTGCTGCTGTCCACCCTGGCCCACGTGCCGACCATGATCGCCGCCGCCCGGGCGGTGTCGTCGCTGATGGCCGCCGTGCCGTCCGGCAGCCACACGGTGATCTACCACCTGGCGAGCGACCTGGACCCGGCGATGCCGGCCGCGGCGCGGCACTGGAACAAGACCGTGCCGGTGCCGATCACGCTGCGCTCGCGGGACGAGGTGCTGACGCTTGTCTCCGGCCTTGAGGTGGCGGCGCCCGGGGTGGTGCCGGTAACCGGATGGCGCTCAGAGCAGCGGCCGCCCGCCGAGCCGGTCCCGCTGCATGGCGTCGTGGCGCGCAAACCCTAGGGTTCTCCCGCGGCCCCGCCCGCGCTGCCGTCCTCGTTGCCGCCCGCGTTGCCGCTTGCGGCCGAGCTTCGCGCCAGGCCACTAGGGACACCGCCTCGCCTTGAGGCGCGCACCGTAGACACGCGCGCGCGCGACGAGCACGATTTCCTGTGTGAGAAACGGGAGCGTGTCGATGGCGCGGGTCCAGACGGCGCAGGTCCAGACGGCACGCGGCCCGGTAGAAGCCGGCCGCCTCGGCCGGGTGCTGATGCACGAGCACGTGTTCGTCCTCACCGCCGAAGTCCAGCAGAACTACCCGGAGGAGTGGGGGGACGAGGACGAGCGCGTCGCCGACGCCGTCCGCCGGCTGAGCGAGCTGCCGGCCAGCGGTATCGACACGATCGTCGACGTCACCGCCATCGGCCAGGGCCGCGACATCGCCCGCATCAAGCGGATCGCCGGCCAGGTACCCGGGCTGAACATCGTCGTGGCGACCGGGATCTACACGTTCGACGCGGTGCCGCTGTTCTTCTCGCGGCGGCCGTCCGAGGCGATGACCGAGTTCTTTGTCCGCGACATCACCGAGGGCATCGCCGGCACCGGGATCAGGGCGGGCATGCTCAAGTGCGCGGTCGACGAGAAGGGGCTGACCGAGGGCGTCGAGCGGGTGCTCCGCGCGGTCGCCCGCGCGCACGTGGCGACCGGCGGCACGCCCATCACCATTCACACCCACGCCGCCGGCCAGCACGGCCCGGGGATCGTCAAGGTGCTCAAGGAGGAGGGCGTCGACTTCAGCCGGGTCGTCCTCGGCCACTCAGGCGACGCGGTCCGCGACCCCGACTACCTGGCGGCGATGGCGGACACCGGCCTCACCCTGGGCATGGACCGCTTCGGCATCGACCACTTCGCCACCTTCGAGGAACGGTCCGCCCTGCTCACCGAGATGTGCCGCCGCGGTTACGCCGGGCGCATGGTCCTCGGCCACGACACCTGCTGCTACATCGACTGGTTCGCGCCGGGCAGTCTCGACGATCTCAAGAACTGGCACTACCTGCACATCACGCAGGACGTGCTGCCGTACCTGCGCGAGCACGGTGTCCCCGAGTCCGACATCGGCGCGATGCTGACCGCGAACCCCGCGAGGATCCTCGCCGGAGGATAGCGAGCGGAAATTCAACCGCGGTCGCCCGAACGGACGCGTAGCGTTGCCCCATGGCTGACCGGCTCGCTCACCGCCCACCCGACGGGCCCCGCTGGCCGGCCCTCTGGGCAGCTCCCCGGCAAGCGTTCTGGCTGCCCCGCTGAGCGGCCTGCCGGCTGGCCCGCTGAGTGGCGGAGCGCGCTCCTGCTGACGGTGCCGGCCGCGGAGCCGGCCGTGCGGGAACACCGCGCCGTACTGGACCCGAGCTCCCGTGACGGCGTTCCCGCACACGTGACCGTCCTGTACCCGTTCCTGGCGCCCGCGCTGATCGACGACGGAGTGCTCGCGTCGCTGGACGGCCTGTTCGCGGGCGCCGGCTCGTTCACGTTCACCCTGGACCGGGTGGCCTGGTTCGGCGACAGCGTGATCTGGCTCGGCCCGCGCGACCCGGCGCCGTTCCGCGACCTGATCGCGAGCGTGTGCTCCGCCTTCCCTGGTTGCCCGCCCTACGGCGGCGAGCACGCCGAACCCGTCCCGCACCTGACCATCGGCGACAGGAACGACCCCGCGGCCTTGCGCGCGGCCGGCGAGGCGGTGCGGCCGTGGCTGCCCATCCACGCCAGCGCGACTGAAGTCACCCTGATGACCGGCCCGCCGCCGGGAAATCCCGCCACGCCGCCCGGTCAGTGGCGGACCCTCGAGTCCTTCCCCCTGGCGGGGAATTCCTAAGCCTTCGTCTGCGGCGGATGAGTCAGATACAACTGGCGGGGCTATTGTTCTGGAAACTCTTGTCTAGTTGGAAACAAATATGTGCCAGAGCACGAAAAGTATCCATAATCATTTGATCTGCCTGCACAATAGCGGAAAGATCCGGGATCCGGGGCGGGGCGGGCATGAGACACCGGTGCTTTGTGTTAGAGACGAGTGCCGCTGGGAGGCAATCCTCCCTCGGCGGCCCTTCTCTCCCCTTGAGAACTCCCCGCCCTTTGAGGCCGCCACGAACAGGAAGCAGCTATGTCGAAACTGCTTGTCATCATCGGTAGCACGCGCCCGACCCGCGCCGCGGACTTCGTCATTCCCTGGCTGACCGGGAAGGTGACGGAGCATGCGGCTTTCGACGCGGAGATCGTCGACCTGCGGGACTGGCCGCTGCCGATCTTCGCTGAGCACTTCGGCACGATCGGTGACCGCTCGGACCCCACCTACTCGGAGCCGGCCGTCAAGGCGTGGAACAACAAGATCAAGGGTGCGGACGCCTACGTGATCGTGTCGCCCGAGTACAACCACAGCGTGCCCGGCGGCCTGAAGAACGCGATCGACAGCGTGTGGGTCTCTTACGGGTTCAGGAACAAGCCGGTCGCCTTCGTCAGCTACGGCGGCGGCCAGACCGGCGGGGTGCGGGCGATCGAGCACCTCGCCCACATCTTCGTCGAGGCTGAGGCGGCGCCCCTGCGCAACAGCGTGGTGATCCCGTTCGTGCGGGAGGCGTTCGACGAGCGGAGCGAGCCGAAGAACCCGATGACGAACGCCGCCGCCGACATCATGCTCGACGACCTCGCCTGGTGGTCGGCCGCACTGGAGAAGGCCCGCGCGGGGGGCGAGCTGCCGCCGGGCAACGCGCGCCTGATGGCCGCGATGACGGCTGCTAAGTAATCCAGCTGACGGGATAACAGCAAGAAGCGCGGAGCGCTAGGGGTGTGCCCCGGCTGGGCCGGTGCGAGTCCAGCCGGGGGAGAGGACGCGGACCTTCAGGTCCTCCGGGTACACCTCGGCGCCGCAGTGGCGGCAGCCGACCACCACGTCGAGTTCGTGCCCGCAGGCGTGGTCGAAGACCGTCGGCGGCGAGTCGACCGCCCACTTGTCGCCCCAGCCGCGCAGTGCGGTGAGGACCGAGCGCAGTTCCCGGCCTGCCTCGGTCAGCTCGTACTCGTAGCGCGGCGGGTGCTCGCTGTAGAGCTGCCTGGTGACGATGCCGCCTGCTTCCAGGGCGCGCAGCCGGGCGGCGAGCCGGTCCCTGGGCGCGCCGGTGTTGCGCGCGATCTCGTCGAAGCGCTTGTTGCCGAAGGTGATCTCGCGTACGGCGAGCAGCGACCACTTCTCGCCCACCAGGTTCAGGGCGGCCGCCACGGAACACGGACGGCCGGGCAGTTCGTCGCGCATACGGGCTAGCCTACATCAGTTGCGAAATCAAACTGACTCGGGTTAGGCTGCCTTCGACCACAGCAGGTTGGATTTTCAAACCAATCAAGAGCACAGGGGTGCCGCGTGACCGAGAGCGTGACTGAAGGCGGCGGGCCGGCCCGTGACCTGCCGGGCGGCACGCCGGGGACGGTGCCCCAGCCCCCGGCGCCGGTGCCTGCGGAAACTGCGGCCGGGGAGCGGCCGCCGGTCAAGTTCCGCGCCGTGTTCGCGATCGTCACCGCGGGCATCGCGGTGGTCAACCTGGACCTGTTCATCGTCAACGTCGCGATCCCGTCGATCGCGCGCAGCTTCGGCAACGCCGACCTCGCGTCGCTGTCGTGGGTGCTCAACGCCTACGCGATCGTGTTCGCGGCGCTGCTGGTACCGGCGGGCCGGGCGGCCGACCTGATCGGGCGCCGCACGGCGTTCCTGGCCGGCATGATCATCTTCGGCGTGGCCTCCGCCGCCTGCGCCGCCGCGCCGGACGTCTGGGTGCTGGTCGCCGCCCGCATCGTGCAGGCGGCGGGCGGAGCGCTGCTGATGCCGGCCTCGCTCGGACTGCTGCTCGCGGCCGCTCCCGCCAGCCGCCGGGTCGCCATGATCAGGGCCTGGACTTCGGTCGGCGGGGCGGCGGCGGCACTCGGCCCGGTACTCGGCGGCGCCCTGGTCGCGGCCAGCTGGCACTGGGTGTTCCTGGTCAACGTCCCGATAATCGCAGTCGCCGTGGTCGCGGGCCTGCGGTACCTCCCGGCGGACTCCGCCAAGGCGGTTGCCCGGCGGGCGGGGACCGCGCAGGCCGAGGCCGAGGCCGTGCCCGACGTGCTCGGCGCGCTGTTGTTCACCGTCGCCGTCGGCGCGCTGGCCCTGGGCATCGTCAAGGCGGGCGACTGGGGCTGGACCTCGCCCGCCCTGCTCGGCTCACTGATCGCGGCGGCCGTGCTTATCGCGCTGTTCGCGCTGCGCTCGGCCCACCACCCGGCCCCGGTCATCGAGCCGCACCTGCTGCGCCAGCCGGTGTTCGCCACCGCGACGGCGGCTAACGTGCTGTTCGGCATCGCCTTCGGCGCGATGCTGCTGCTGGTTACGCTCTGGTGCCAGGACGTCTGGCACTGGTCGGCGCTCCAAACTGGCCTCGGGGTGGCGCCGGGACCGCTGCTGGTGCCGTTCTGGGCGATCGCCGCCGGGCCAGTCGCCCGCAGGCTCGGCCCGGGCCCGGTCGCGGCCCTCGGCTGCGTGATCTACGCCGCCGGCTGCGTGTTCTGGCGGCTGAACCTGGCGCTGACCCCGGACTACGCGGCCCGTATGCTGCCCGGCATGCTGCTCACGGGGACCGGCGTCGGCCTCACCCTGCCCAGCCTCGTCAGCGCCGCCGTCTCGGCCGTGCCGCCGCAGCGGTTCGCGACCGGGTCCGGCATCGTCACCATGGCCCGCCAGGTCGGCATCGTCCTCGGCGTCTCGGTCCTGGTCACGATCATCGGCAACCCGAGCGCCGCCGAGGCGCTGAACGTCTTCCAGCACGCGACCGTGTTCCTGGCCGCCGCGGCATTCATCGCCGGCCTGGTGGCGCTGCTGCTGGTCCCGGCCGGCCGGGCCCAGCGGCGGATCGAAGCACGCGACGCCAGCCCGGTCCAGCCGGTCGAAGTCACCGAGGGGACGTGACCAGGAGGCCGGGCCTAGGCGCTGGCCTCCGGGGGACTGGTTTCTGTCAGGCGGCCGGCCCGGTCCAGGTGCAGCCAGCGGGTGATGCCGGCCGAGCGCAGGAACGGCAGGTCGTGGCTGACCACCAGCAGCGCCCCCTGGTAGCAGGACAGCGCCTGCGACAGCTGCCTGACCGAGGCCATGTCAAGGTTGTTGGTGGGTTCGTCGAGCAGCAGCAGCTGCGGCGGCGGGTCGGCGAGCAGCAGCGCCGCCAGCACCGCGCGGAACCGCTCCCCGCCCGACAGCGTGCCCGCCGCCTGTTCGGCCCGCACGCCCCTGAACAGGAACCGCGCCAGGCCCGCCCGCACCTCGTTGACGGTGGCGCGGGGCGCCACCGCCCGGACGTTGTCCACGACGGTCAGCGCGTCGTCGAGGATGTCGAGCCGCTGCGGCAGGTAGCCGGCCGCGGCGTTACGCCGCACGGTCACCCCGGCCAGCGGGTCTCCGGTCAGCGGGTCTCCGGTCAGCGCGCGCAGCAGCGTGGTCTTGCCCGCGCCGTTCGGGCCGGTGAGCGCGACCCGTTCAGGGCCGCGCACGATCAGCTTGGCCAGCCGGGCAACGTCAGCACCGCCGTCAGCAGCGCCGTCAGCACCAGGCTCGGCGCCAGGGCGGCCGGTCTCCGGCCGGGCGGTCCCGTGCCACGGGGCCCAGGCTCCGTCGAGCCCGTGCACCTCAAGCACGGTCCGTCCGGCGGGCACCGCCGTCCCCGGCAGCGCGATCCTGATCGCCGCCTCGTCCCTGACCGCGTCTTCCGCGTCCGCGAGCCGTGACCGCGCGTCGGCGATCCGGTCGAGCGCGACGTCCCTGGACTTGCCCGCCGACACCTGGGCCGCGCGCTTGCGCCCGCCGGCGATGATGCGGGGGAGCGAACCCGAGGCGGCCAGCGCCCGCCCCTGGCGGTCGCGCCGTGCCTGCTTCACCTGGTTCTCGAGCAGGTCGCGGCGTTCCCGCTTCACGTCCGCGGCGGCCGCGTTCACCATCCGCTGCGCCGCCGCCTGCTCGGTCGCGAGCATGTCCTCGTATGCCCGCAGGTTGCCGCCGTACATCCGCAGCTCGCCGCCGGCCAGGTCGGCGACCTGGTCGACAAGCGACAGCAGGCTCTGGTCGTGGCTGACGATCACCATCACCCCCGGCCACGCCTGCACCGCCGCGTACAGGCGGCGCCGCGCGTCCAGGTCGAGGTTGTTCGTCGGCTCGTCGAGCAGCAGCACCCTGGGCCGCCGCAGCAGCAGCGCGGACAGTGCGGTCAGCACCGTCTCGCCGCACGACAGCCGCCCGACCGGGTCGTCGAGGCCGACGTGCGCGAGCCCGAGCCGGGCCAGCCATTCCCGTGCCTGGTCCTCGGCGTCCCAGTTGTCGCCGACCGCGTCGAACGCCGCCTGGTCGACGGAACCCGCTTCGATCGCGCGGATCGCCGCCCGCACCGGCGCGATGCCCAGCAGCGACGCGACCGTGGCGGTGGTGTCGAGCGTGAGGTCCTGCGGCAGGTAGCCGACCTCGCCTGACACGGAGAGCGAACCTGAAACCGGGCGCAGCCGGCCGGCGATGAGGCGCAGCAAGGTGGACTTACCAGAACCGTTGGCGCCGATCAGGCCCGTCCGCCCGGCGCTGAAGGAGACGCTGAGCTGGGTGAGGAGCGGGCTTCCGTTCGGGAAGGAAAAAGACAGATCGCTGAGGACGATGGACATGGGGCAGCTCCGAAGAGAGGTCGCGGGCGCGCGCCACCGCGGCGCGGCACTAGGGCTGACCTCAGAGCTCCAACCGAGTCTCCATCTGCCGGGGATAAGACATCACGAGTATGCGCGCGGCGGCGGGCGCCGCGCAAACGGATTTCGACGGGCAACGGGTGCGGTCGCGGTGAAGGGGCCGGACCGCAACGGGCTGGCGTGACTAGCGGGGTGGCGCGCTTGCGAACAGGCTGAGCCCGAGGCGGCGGGACAGGCCAGCGCGAACACGAACGGCTTGGCCACGCTCATGATCGTGAACCGCTGCCGCGCGTCGCCGGCCTCATGCAGGCTTCCGCCGGTCCCCGCCAGGCAGATACCGAACGATCCGGGCTCAACCCGGGACAGCGCCGGGTACACGTCGGAGACGGTGCCCGTCGTCACGCCGCGGTAGGTCCGGTAGGCCGCGTCCACCGCGTCGCGCACGTCCTGGCGGGCGGGCAGGTGCCCCGTGGAGACGTAGGCCGGGTCCACCCCCCGACGATTTCATGCCGTGACGGGGTCGCTCTCATCCGAACGGGGTGAGATTGCCGCCGGCTGACCTGGTGCGCGGGTGAGTCTCCCGCCTCCCGGGTTCACCCGCGGCGCATGAGGCAGGCTGACCGGAGGCAGCGGATGCTGTCCTCGTGCACGCATCTTCAAAGAGGCAGAAGACGAACGGTGAGCGGCCCGATCCTGACGGGTCACGGCGCCGGTGGTGGCTGTGGGGGCTGATCGGCGCCGTCGTCGTGGCCGGCGGCGGCCTGATCGCGGTCGCCGCGGTGGCGCCCGGCGCCTCGGCCGAGGGCGGCGGAACAGCCGTGTCGACCGCCTCCTGTGACGTCACGTCCGTCGCCAGCGACGTGCTCCCGTCGGTGGTGACGGTCGCCGCGCAGGGCAGCGGCAGCAGCGGCACCGGCTCAGGCGAGGTCATCAGGTCAGACGGCTACATCCTGACCAACAACCACGTGGTGGCGCCCGCCGTTGGCGACGGCGGCCAGCTGTCGGTGCTGTTCGCCGACGGTTCGAGCGAGACCGCCACGCTGGTCGGCCGGGACGTGCTGACCGACCTGGCCGTGCTGAAGGTGGCTAACACCGATGGTCTGAAGCCGATCGCGATCGGCTCGTCGGCTTCGCTGCAGGTCGGTGAGCCGGTCATCGCGCTCGGCGCGCCGCTGGGGCTGTCAGGGACGGTGACGTCCGGCATCGTCAGCGCGCTGGACCGGACGATCGAGGTGCCCGCCGAAGGCGACTCCTCGGCCCTGCTGGTGTCCGCGGTGCAGACCGACGCGGCGATCAACCCCGGTAACAGCGGCGGCGCCCTGGTCAACTGCGCCGGCCAGCTCGTCGGCATACCCACCGCGGGTGCGACCGCGCCGAGCACGAGCGGCGAGTCGTCGGGCGGGAACATCGGCCTCGGTTTCGCGATCCCGGTCGACGCGGCCACGACGATCGCCAATCAGATCATCAGCACCGGCCGGGCCACGCACTCTTACTTCGGCCTGCAGACGCTGCCGATCCCGGAGTCCGCGGCGGCCCAGGCGGGTGTTCCCGGCGGCCTGTTCGTGGCCGGGGTCGTCGCCAACGGCCCCGCGGCCAAGGCCGGCCTGCAGGCGGGCGACGTGATCACCACGGTGGCCGGCCAGCCGGCCAGCACCAATGTCCAGTTGCAGGAGCAGACGCTGACCAAGAGCCCCGGCGACACGGTGGAGCTCGGGTACGTGCGGGACGGCAAGCAGGCGACCGCCACGGTCACGCTCGAGGCGCAACCGTAGCAACCACACGCACAGGCTCTGGTGACGGGAGAAGACATGGAAGCATCCCTGCTCGCGGTACTCACCGATTCCGAACGGCTGCTGATCGCGGAGACCGACCGGGCGGCGCTCGCCGCCCTCGACGAGGACGCGGCGATCGAGCTGGAAACCCGGATCAGGCGGGCCCGCAACAAGTACACCGGCCAGTACCGGCGGTCCGCCGCCGCCCGGGTGCCCGAGCGCGGCGGCCGGGGCAAGGCCCGCCCGGAGAACACCAGGGCACGGACCAGGGCCGAGGCCTTCGAGCGGGCGCTGGCCGAGGTGAGCCGCCGGGTGGCGGCCCTGGCCCGGCAGTCGGCGGCCGAACTGCGCGCGGACCGGCTGGCCACCGCCCGGGCCGCGAAGCAGGACGACTGGCCAGGTTCCGGCCAGATGGTGCCCCGCCAGGGGCGCCGGGGGCCCGAGGCGACACCAGAGCCGACCGGCGAGCGGGCGCTGCGCAACCCGGCCAGTGAAAAAGAGCGCGCGGGGACGCTCGCGGCCGGCGCCCGCCGCCAGGCGAAGCGCGACAGCAAGCGGGCCGCGGCGCGCTGACCATGGCAATACCGGCCGCGCTGCGGTTCTCACCGCGGCTCGCTACCGTGATCACGATCGTCATCCTGGCCGCGGTCAACGTGGTTGATGTCGGGGTGCCGCACGCGGCCCTGGTGGTGGGGCCGGTCTGCGCCGCGCTGCTGCTCTGGCTGGCCCGGATGGCGGGGCTGAGCTGGCCCGAGCTCGGGCTCGGACCGGGCACCTGGCGGCGGGGGCTCATCTGGGCGGGCGCGATCATCGGCATCGTGGCGGTGGTCCTGGCGGCCGGCGCGGCCCTGCCGCTGACCCGCGGGCTGTTCCGCGACAGCAGGTACCAGTTCGGCCTGGGGGAGGCGCTGCTCACCGCCTTCGTGCTGATCCCGGTGGGCACGGTGCTGCTTGAGGAGATCGCGTTCCGCGGCGTGCTGTGGGGCCTGTTCCGCCGGCTGCGCGGAACCGCGGTGGCGACCGCGGCCTCGTCGGCGCTGTTCGGCCTCTGGCACATCCTGCCGTCGCTCGGGCTCGCCTCGGACAACGAGGCGATCGGCGGCGCGGTCGGCACCGGCCAGTCGGCGCAGCTGGTGACCGTGGCCGGCACGGTGCTGTTCACCGCGGCGTCCGGCGTCGTGTTCTGCGAGCTGCGGCGGCGCAGCGGCTCGGTGCTGGCGTCCGCGGGCCTGCACTGGGCGACCAACGGGCTCGCCGTGCTCGCCTCCGCCGCCGTCTGGGCCTGGGCGCCCCGATGACCGCCCAGGGCCGCCAGGCGACCGCCGAACAGGACCGGCCCGACCCGGATGAGACGCCGGCCAAGCCGCCGTGGTGGCACTTCAGCGGAACCCGCCGGTACCTGGCCGGGTTCAGGCTCGCCGGGCTGACCGGCGCGCTGGCCTTCTACTGCCTGTCGCTGACGCCCTCGCTGCTGCCCCGCGCGTGGTACCTGCAGGCGGTGATGTCCGCGATCACCGTCGCCATCGGCTACGGCGTCGGCCTGCTGATCGGCTGGCTGCCGCGGTCGCTGATCCCGTGGCGGCCGGGCCAGGGAATCCGCCGTGCCGCCCGCTGGGCCCTGGCGGCGGCCGCGGTCGTGCTGATCCCGCTGTTCAGCGTGCTCGGCGCGCAGTGGCAGCACGACATCAGGGCACTGACCGCGACCGTCCAGGAGAGCGAGGCCAGCTACATCCTCGTCGCGGTCGTCACCGCGGTCCTGGCGGTCCTGCTGATCCTGGCCGCGCGCGGTATCCGCTGGATCGTCCGCGCCATCGCCCGGCTGACCGGGCGGTTCATCCCGCACCGGGCCGCCGCGGCGACCGTGGTGCTGGTGATCTGCGTGCTGCTCGGCCTGCTGGTGACCGGGGTGCTCTCGCGGGCCGGGCTCGCCGCCGCCAACTCGGCCTTCGGCGGCGTCGACAAGGGGACCCCGGCCGGGATCAGCCAGCCCGCCTCGGCCCTGCGGTCGGGCAGCCCCGCCTCGCTCGTCCCCTGGTCGACGCTCGGCCGGCAGGGCCGGACGTTCGTCGGCGCTGGCCCGACCACCGCGCAGATCAGCCAGTTCACCGGCACCGCGGCGGACGAGCCGATCCGGGTCTACGCCGGGCTGCAGTCGGCGCCGTCCATCGCGGCGGAATCGGCGCTGGTGGTCAGGGAACTCGACCGCACCGGCGCGTTCAACCGCAAGGTGCTGGTCGTCGCCACCACGACGGGAACGGGCTGGGTCAACCCGGCCATGATCGACCCGCTTGAGTACATGTACGGCGGCGACACCGCCGTCGCCGCCATCCAGTACTCGTTCCTGCCGAGCTGGATCACGTTCGTCGCCGACAAGGCGCCCGCCCAGGAGGCGGGCCGTGACCTGTTCGACGCCGTCTACGACCGCTGGCGCGAGCTGCCGGCCGGGCACCGGCCGAAGCTGGTGGTCTTCGGCGAGAGCCTGGGGTCGTTCGGCGGGGAGGCCGCGTTCAGCGGTGTCGACGACATCCGTGAGCGCACGTCGGGCGTGCTGTGGACCGGCCCGACCAACGACAACACGCTGTGGAGCCGGTTCACCGCCGACCGCGACCCGGGGTCGCCCGAATGGCAGCCCGTCTACGAGGGCGGCCGGACGGTGCGTTTCATCACCGCGGCGTCGCAGCTGGCCGCGCCCGCCCCGGGGTGGGAAGCGCCGCGGGTGGTGTACCTGCAGAACACCTCGGACCCGATTGTCTGGTGGTCCTGGCGGCTGGCGTTCAACCGGCCCGGCTGGCTGAGCGGCACCGCACCGCCGGGCGTCTCCTCGGCCATGAACTGGTACCCGCTGGTGACGTTCTGGCAGGTCGCCGCCGACCTGGCCCTGGCGACCGCGGTGCCGCCCGGGCACGGCCACACCTACGGCATGCTGCAGGGCGCGTCCGCCTGGGGCGCCATCATCCCGCCGCCGGACTGGACCGTGCACAAGTCGGTCGAGCTAGGGCAGCTGCCCGCCGGCTAAGCCGGCCACGGCCGGCTATGCGGGCTAAGCCTTGAGCCAGGTGCGGGCGGCCACCGTCAGCGCCTGGACGCCGGTGGTCAGCGTGGGCTCGATGACGGGCGCGAAGTGCGGCGAGTGATTGCCAGGCAGGGCGTCGATCGTGCCGTTGGCCGTCCTGATAGGTTCCAGTCGACCTGATCACCACGTTGGCGGCCATCAGCACCGGGTCGACCGCGGCCTCGGGGCGCGAACCGTGGCCGCCGCGCCCGTACAGCGTCACCTGCGCCGAGTCGGAGGCGGCCATCACCGGGCCGCTCGCGTAGCCGATCACGCCGGCCGGCAGC
>DASYAD010000473.1:0-54147 GCA_036501515.1 Trebonia sp.
TTTCGTCACCGACACCGCCATGGCAAGGGCACTCGCCCGGCGGCTGGCCGTAGGCGCTCTCAGTGGCGCAAGCGGGGAAGCTCGGTTACATTTACCGCGATGCGTGACATCCTGAACCCGTGGGCCAACCCGGTGACCTGGGCGGTCCCGTTCTTCGTGCTGTTCATCGGTATCGAGCTGGCGGCGCTCAAGTGGCTCGATCACGACGACGTGTCCGGGTACCAGGCCAAGGACGCCACCACGTCGATCCTGATGGGCCTGGGGTCGCTGGCCACCACGCTGGCGCTGAAGGCGGCCGCGTTCTTTGTCTACGTCGCCCTCTACCTCTACGTCGCGCCCTGGCACCTGCCGATGCGGACCTGGTGGTCGTGGGCGCTCGTCATCGCGGGCGTCGACCTGGCCTACTACTGGCAGCACCGCTTCGTGCACCGCGCCCGGGTCGGCTGGGCCGCCCACCAGGCGCACCACTCCTCGCAGTACCTGAACTTCGCGACCGCGCTGCGGCAGAAGTGGAACCCGTGGTTCGACTTCTTCTTCTGGCTGCCGCTGCCGCTGCTCGGGGTGCCGCCGTGGGCGATCTACTTCGGCTACGGCATCAACCTGGTCTACCAGTTCTTCGTGCACACCGAGACGGTCGGCCAGCTGCCGCGGCCAGTGGAGTTCGTGTTCAACACGCCGTCCCACCACCGGGTGCACCACGGCTCCGACGCCATCTACCTGGACAAGAACTACGGCGGCATCCTGATCGTGTGGGACCGGCTGTTCGGCACCTTCCAGCAGGAGCTCTTCCGCCCGACCTACGGACTCGTTCACCAGGTCGGCACCTACAACCTGGTCAGCCTCCAGTACGGGCACTACGCGGCGCTGTGGCACGACGTCAGGGACGCCGCCAGCTGGCGTGACCGGCTTGGCTACCTGTTCATGCCGCCGGACTGGCAGCCGGCCGCCGCCTCCGCCAGCGGCAGGGTTCCTAGCGCGCGGTGACCTCGGCGGCCGCGTCGATCATGTGCGACAGGCCGCGCGTGCGGCGGGTGCCGCGCTGAAACGTCGCCCCGTTGCCGCGGGTGAGCAGAGCATCGAGTAGCTCCCCGGCCGCGTGGGTGTCGCCGGCCTCGTCAAGCGCGTCCTTGACGTGCTCGAATAGCGCCGTCGCGGCGATGCGGGCCGGTTCGGGCTCGCCGGTCAGCGGATTGAGCAGGGCGTCGTCGAGGCCGGAGCGGCTGGCCCGCCAGGAGGCGAGGCGCAGCAGCTCGAGACGGTCGCCCGGCGCACCGGAGCCTGACCGCCAGCGGCGCGCCTCGGTTTCCACCAGGCCGCGGGTCAGCGCGGCGATGAGCAGCGCGTCGTCGGCGTAGAGGCAGACGTCGGCGACGCGTATCTCGATCGTCGGGTAATGCTCGGACAGCCGGGCATCGAAGTAAACCATTCCGCTGTCGAGCAGCGTGCCGGTGCCGACCATCCGCCTGACGGTCGCCTGGTACGCGTCGGCGGTGCCGAAGATGTCCGTCGGTCCCGCGGTCGGCCAGCGGCTCCACGCCTGGTAGCGAAAGCTGGCATAGCCGCTGTCCTGACCTTGCCAGAACGGCGAGTTGGCGCTGAGCGCGAGCAGCACCGGCAGCCACGGCCTGATCCGGTCGAGCACCGCGACGCCTTCATCGGGCGAGGAGATGCCGACGTGCACGTGACAGCCGCAGGTGAGCTGCTCATGCGCGGTCAGCCCGAATGCCCGCGCCATCTTGAGGTAACGGCCCTTGCGTACCAGCTCAGGCTCGACCGGGACCGGTGACGTGGCCAGCGCCGCGACCCGAGCGCCGGCGGCTGCGGCCGCCTTGGCCGCCATCGCCCGGCCGCGGCGCAGCTCCTCGCTGAGCTCGCCGAGGTCGTGGCACGGTTTGCTGTTGGTTTCCAGCTGCTGCCGCTGCAGCTCGAACTCCAGTGATGCCTCGTCGGTTTCATCCTGCTCGGCCGGCTGGCCGTTCCGTTCGCGTCCGGCCTTGTCGTGGCCCGGGGCTCTGTCGTTTTCTGCCGCCTCGAGCGCTGATTCAGCCACCGCCAGCGGCCGTCCGGTGCCCGCCTCGACCAGAAGCAGTTCTTCCTCTACGCCCATGCTGCGTGCCGCCATTGTCGCAGGCTGCCCCGCAATCGCCCGCTCATTCGCGATCGGACGGTCAAGATCGGCGACAAGGGACACGCCAGCCGGCCCGAAGCGGCCAGTACCCGGCCGTACGGTGCCTGGATAGCCGGTGCCCTGATAGGCCTGCCCCGGCCGACAGTGCCCGGATAGGTGCCGATTGCGCCTGGTGCGGGCTATGGTTCGGACATGACGATCGTGAATGGCGCCGGCGCCGTCGTCACCGGCGGTGGCAGCGGCATCGGCCGTGCGATCGCCCGGCGGCTCGCCGCCGACGGCGCCCGCGTGGTGGTGAATGACCTCGACGCGGCCGCGGCCGCGGCGGTGGCCGCCGAGACCGGCGGGTTCGCGGTACCCGGCGACGCGGGGACCGGGGAAGGGATCGCCGGGCTCATCGAGTCCGCGACCGGGCTGCTTGGCGGAATCGACATCTACTGCTCGAACGCGGGGACAGTCGCCGGGACCGGGCCGGATACACCAGACGAGATGTGGCAGCGCGCGTGGGAAGTCAACACGATGGCTCACGTGCGCGCGGCCCGCGCCCTGCTGCCCGGCTGGCTGGACGGCGGCACGGGGACGTTCGTGGTTACTGCGTCGGCGGCGGGCCTGCTGACGATGCTCGGGGCGGCGCCCTACTCGGTCACCAAGCACGCGGCGGTGGGGTTCGCCGAGTGGCTGGCCGCGACCTACGCGCACCGCGGGCTGACCGTGCACTGCATTTGCCCGCAGGGTGTGCGGACTCAGATGCTGGCCGGTTCCGGGCAGGCAGGGGACGTGGTGCTCGCGAACACCGCGATCGAGCCCGAGCAGGTGGCCGACGCCCTGGCCGCGGCGCTGGCCGAGGGCACCTTCCTGGTCCTGCCGCACCCCGAAGTGCATGACTACTACGTGCAGCGCGCCTCAGACACCAGCCGGTGGCTGCGCGGCATGTCACGGATGCAGCAGCGGATCGAAGAGGCGACGAAGGCAGCGGAGGAGACAGGGTGAAAGCCTGGCAGCTAAGCCGGACCGGCGAGCCGGAAGAAGTACTTGAGCTGGCCGACGTGCCGCGGCCCGCACCGGGTCCCGGGCAGCTGCTTGTGCGGGTGCTCGCGGCGGCGGCGAACTTCCCCGACCTGCTGATGTGCCGCGGTGCGTATCAGGTCAGGCCGCCGCTGCCGTTCACGCCCGGCGCCGAGCTGTGCGGCGAGGTCGTCGAGCTTGGCGCGGGCACCGCGGGCTTCGCCGTGGGAGACCGGGTAATCGGCGGCGCGGCGCTGCCGTCCGGCGGGTTCGCCGAGTACGCCCTGATGGACGCCGCGCGCAGCTTCCCCGCGCCGCGTGAGCTTGACGACGCCGAGGCGGCGCCGTTCATGGTCACTTACCAGACCGGGTGGTTCGGACTGCACCGCCGGGCGCAGCTGCAGTCAGGGGAGACGCTGCTTGTGCACGCGGCCGCGGGCGGCGTCGGCAGCGGCGCCGTTCAGCTCGGCAAGGCGGCCGGCGCGCGGGTTATCGGGGTAGTCGGCGGCGAGCGGAAAGCGGCGCTGGCCCGCGAGCTCGGCGCGGACGTGGTGGTCGACCGCCACCAGGAGGACTTCGTCGCGGTGGTCAAGGAAGTCACCGGCGGCCGCGGCGCCGATGTCGTCTACGACCCGGTGGGCGGCGACACGTTCGCGAAGTCCACCAAGTGCATCGCGTTCGAGGGCCGGATCGCGGTTATCGGCTTCGCCAGCGGCACGATTCCGTCCGCCGCGCTCAACCATGCCCTGGTGAAGAACTACTCGATCGTCGGTGTGCACTGGGGCCTGTACGAGCGGGTGGCTCCCGGCATGGTCGTCGACTGCCACGCCGAGCTGGCCCGGCTGGTCACCGCCGGCCAGATCCGCACATTGGTCACCGAGCGGCTGCCGCTGGCAGAGGTCCCCGACGGGCTGCGCCGGCTCGGCGAGGGCAGCACCGTCGGCCGGATCGCCTTTATCCCCTGACCCGTCAGGGAGTCTTTTCCCGCCG
Source organism: Trebonia sp. (assembly GCA_036501515.1). Lineage (GTDB taxonomy): Bacteria > Actinomycetota > Actinomycetes > Streptosporangiales > Streptosporangiaceae > Trebonia. The sequence continues at coordinate 4,124 of DASYAD010000473.1, forward strand.
CAGCCACTGGCCGGCTGTCCGCCGCTGGCGCCTGACCTTGATGTCGCCGCCACGGAGCCGGCCGGACACGTCGATGCTGAGGATGACCGGCCCGTCGGCGTCGGTATGCGGGTCGCGGACCTTGACCTCGCCCATCCGCATCGTCAGGTCATCGGTCAGCACCGCGATGCCCGGCTTGGTGATCAGCACGAGCTCGGCGCCGAACCCCAGGTCGACCTCGATGTGCAGGGTGCCGGAGGTGATCACCGCCTCGGTGAAGTCGAGCTTCACGTCGCCCGCGGTCGCCTTGATCTCCATCCGCTTCGGCACTACCCAGCGGCCCTTGCGGTCGATGTTGCCGAACCGCTGGTTGATCTTGACCAGGTCCTTCGGCTGCGAGCCGGGCTCGGCGGGCGGGTCAGGCAGGTCTGCCGTCAGCGCGGCGAGGTCGCCGCCGGTCCGGGCGGCGAGTGCCGCCTCAACCCGCTCGTCAAGCTCGTCTCCGGTGAGGCGGCCGTCGCCCGCGGCATCGCGCAGGATCTCCACGACACGGTCCCGGTCGGCGTGCGAGACCCTGATGCCGGGTGCGGGCACCTGGGACTGCCGGGCAACGACGTCGCCGGACGGCGGCTGCTCAACTGTCATGTCCCCATCCTGCTGACCGCGCTGAGATCCCGCAACCTCGATCAAATCCGGCTCGGTAAGGGCTGGCGCGGCTCCGCGCGCAAGACGGCGGCGACCTGGCTCCGCAGCCAGCGGTGGGCAGGATCGAGGTCGTGCCTGACGTGCCAGGCTTGGGAGATCGGCAGGGCCGGCAGCGCGGCCGGGATCTCGAACACCCGGGCGCCGGTGAGCACCGCGACCTGGCGTGCGTAGCGGGCGCCGATCAGGCCCGTGAGCCCGGAGCTGATGATGATGTGGGCGGCGGCGGTGAAGGTGGGCACCACGGCGGTCACGTTGCGAGCCAGGCCGTGCTCCGCCAGCACGTCGTCGAACACGCCGCGGGTGCGGCCGCGCCTGGACACCGCGACGTGGTCCGCGCCGGCCAGGCGGCGGAGCGTCACCGCCCCGGAGCCCAGCGGGTGGTCCGCCGCGGCCATGCCTACCGGGTGGTCGCTGTACAGCGGCTCGGTCCTGACCTCAGGGCCGAGGTCCGCGATGACGCCGATGTCGATGTCGATCATCCCGTCACGCAGCGGCGCGAGATCTTCCTGCCCCTCGGGGGCGAAGCGCAGCGTGACGCCCGGCGCGGCGGCCTTGACCCGGGCGACCAGGCCGGCCGTGGCCATGCTGATGATCGCGTCGTTGGCACGGATGGTGAAGGTCCGCTCGAGTGTGCCCAGGTCGAGCCCGCGCCCGGCTTCCACCAGCGCGTGCGCTTCGCCGATGAGCTGGTGCAGGCGCCCTTGGATGGCCAGTGCCCGCGGGGTGGGCACCAGTCCGCGCCCGGCGCGGACCAGGATCGGGTCGTCGAAGGCGCGACGGATCCGGCCAAGCGTGCGGCTGGTGGCCGGCACCGACAGGTGCAGCCGCTCGGCCGCGGCGGTGACGCTGCCTTCCGCCAGCAGCACGTCGAGCGCCTCAAGGAGGTTCCAGTCGACAGATTGCGTCACATGCAAGAGTTTATTGTTAATAAGTCACTGGACGCAATCGAGATGCTGGCCGCAGACTGAACGCATGCCCCGCCCCTCCGTGGAAGCCTCCTACCGCCGCCGCTGGCTCGTGCTGGCCGTCCTCTGCCTGTCGATCTTGCTGACCGTGGTGTCCAACATGGCGCTCAACGTCGCACTGCCGACGATCGGCCAGACACTGCACGCCAGCACGTCCTCGCTCGCGTGGGTGGTGGACACCTTCGTGCTGTGCTTCGCCGGGCTGCTGCTCCCGGCCGGAGCCCTGGGCGACCGCTTCGGCCGCAAGGGCGCCCTGCAGTGCGGACTTGTCATCTTCATGGTGGCGGCGACCCTGGGCGCGTTCTCCACCGCGACCTGGCAGCTGATCCTGGCCCGCGGCGTGATGGGTGTCGGGTCCGCCCTGGTGATGCCGGGCACCCTGTCCATCCTGGCCACTGTGTTCCCGCCGGCCGAACGGCCGCGCGCGATCGGCATCTGGGCCTCGGTCGCGGGCGGCTCGGTTGCCCTGTCCATCACCTGGTCAGGGGCCATGCTGGAGAACTTCTGGTGGGGGTCGATCTTCCTCGGCATGGCCGTCATCGCCGCCGTCGCGCTGATCAGCGGCTGGTGGCTGCTCCCGACGTCACGTCATCCCGAGCTGGCGCGCCTCGACCCGGTCGGCGCGGCGCTGTCGGTGGCCGGGGTGACCGGGCTGCTCTACGGGTTCATCCAGGCGCCCGATGACGGGTGGACCGCCGTGCCGATCCTGGCCGCGTTCGCCGTCGGCGTCGCCGCGATCGCGGCCTTCGTCGCCTGGGAACGGCGCACCGCGCACCCCATGCTCGACATGACCTTTTTCGCCGAACGCCGGTTCAGCTTCGGCAGCCTCTCAATCGCGGCGGCCTACTTCGCCCTGCTCGGAATGTACTTCGTCTTCACTCAGTACCTCCAGCTCGTCCGCGGTTACTCGCCGCTCGCCGCGGGCCTTTATGCGCTGCCCGCCGGCCTGGCCCAGTTCGCGGTCGCGAACGGCGCCCGGCCGCTCGTCGCCCGCTACGGTATCCGCCCCGTGCTCACCAGCGGCCTGCTGGCTTCCGCGGCGGGCCTGGGCGTGCTGGCCACCAGCGGGGTCACTTCACCGCCGTGGGTCTTCGAGGCCGGGCTAGCATTGCTCGGGGTCGGGATCGGGCTCACAATGCCTCCCGCGACCGGGGCGATTATGTCCGCGCTTCCGCCGCACAAGGCGGGTGTGGGCTCCGCTGTCAACGACCTCGGCCGCGAGCTCGGGGCCGCCTTCGGCATCGGGGTGCTGGCCAGCGTCACCCTGTCCTACTACCGCTCGCGGCTCGCCTCCGCCGCGACGGGCGACCCCGCCAGCGTCCTGGCCAGTGCGCGGCAGGGCCTCGCCCAGGCGGTGGCCGCGGGCGGCGGCCCGGGCAGCCCGCTCGGCCTGGCCGCCAGGCACGCCTACGCCAGCGGTCTTGACCTGGCGATGGCCGTCGGTGCGGTCTGCGTGGTGATCGCGGCGGTGGCCGTCTTCCGCGCCCTGCGCACCCCGGGGGCGCGCGGGCAGGCGGCCGGGCAGGCGAAGGCCCCCGCCGCCGCGACCGTCCCGGCTCCGGGCACGGAGACCGCTCCGGCCGAAGACGCTGACGTGAGTGCGCCTTAGCGCGTGCTTATGCTCTGATCATGAGTGTCCAAGCGCCCGTCTGGGTCGTGGCGGGTCCGCCTGGCGCGGGCAAAACCACCGTCGCCCGGCTGCTGCTGGCCCGGCTCCGCCCCGTGCCCGCGCTGCTCGACAAGGACACCATGTACGGGGCGTTCGTCGCGGCGGCGCTGGCGGCGGCCGGCCGCCCGCCGGGCGAGCGCGAGGGACCGTGGTACGACGAGCACGTCAAAGCGCACGAATACGGGGGGATGACGGACACCGCCCGCGAGATCCGCGGGCACGGCTGCCCGGTGCTGCTGTCAGGCCCGTTTACCCGGCAGATTCACGAGGCCGGCCAGTGGCGGTCGTGGACCGCGGAGCTCGGCGGCGGAACGGTGCGCCTGGTGTGGGTCAGGTCAGACGCGGCGACTTTGCGGGCCCGGCTGACGGCCAGAGGATCGAGCCGGGACACGGGCAAGCTGGCTGACTTCGCCGCGTTCACCGCCCGGATACGGCTCGACGACACCCCCGTGGTGCCGCACGCCGTCATCGACAACCGGCTCAGTGCCGTCGTGCCGGCGGACGAGCAGATCGCCGCGCTGCTCGCTGGCGGCTAGGCCGTCTGGTCCGCCGCTCTGGCGGCGGCGAGCGCGGTCACGCCCGCCATGAACATCTCGAGCCCGAACCGGTAGTGCAGGTCCGGGTCGTCGCACGCGGTCATCGGGGCGGCGCACTCGACCAGCCGCGGGTACCTGGCCTGCGGCAAGGTCGCCATCGTGACCTGCTTCTTGCGCTGCAGCTCGGTCCGCTCAGTCTCGTCGATCGCCTCGATACCTGGCTCGCTCATCACCAGCATGATGCCGGTCCACAAGGCAGTGCGCGCGATCATGCTGGCGTCGAGCGGGTCGAAGCCGGCCGTGCGCAGGATTTCCAGGGTGATCTCGACGGCGGCGATCGCCGACTCGCCCTTCATCTTCTCGGTCCGTGCCAGCAGCGGCGCCGCCGCCGGGTGCGTCCGCAGCACCGTCACGTAGGAGGTGACCAGCCCGCGCAGCTGGTCCGCCCACGGAGCGGCGGGGTCGACGGTGATGTCGATCTCGCTCCAGACGCGCTCGACGACGCCCTCGAACAGCTCTTCCTTGCCGCGGAAGTGCCAGTACAGCGCCATCGGGGTGACGCCTAGCTCGGTGGCGAGCTTGCGGATTGTCAGTGACTCAAGGCCCGATTCGTCGGCCAGTGCGAGCGCCCGCTCGGTCACGGCAGCCCTGGTCAGGCGCGTGCGCTCGCCCTCGTCCGCGAGCGTGCCCTGGCTAGCGCCCGCGGCCCTGGAATCGGAAGTTCTCGAAGAAGCCACTTGACAACTATACGACGTACAGGGCAGCATCGGCAATGAAGACCTATACAACGTATAAGAACGTCATACAGGTACGGCTTACAGGTACGCCGTACAAGTTCCAGGGGAAGGACCGGGCGATGCCAGGACGAGCGCGGTGGTGGGCGCTGACAGCGGTCAGCCTCGCCACGCTGATGAGCTATCTCGACAACAATGTGGTCAATGTCGCGCTGCCGACCATCCAGCACAGCCTGAACCTGTCGGTCAGCGGGCTTGAGTGGATCGTCAGCAGCTACCTGCTCGTGCTCGGCGGCCTGCTGCTAGTCGGCGGCCGCATCGCGGACGTCTACGGCAGGCGCCGGGTGTTCATGATCGGCCTGGCCATCTTCACGCTCTCCTCGCTCGCGGCCGGGTTGGCCGGCAGCGGCGGCATGCTGATCGCCGCCAGGGCCGTACAGGGACTCGGGGCCGCGCTGGTGATGCCCGCGACACTGGCCATCATCGCCGCCACGTTCACCGACGCCCGCGAGCGCACCGCCGCGATCGGCATCTGGGCCGGTGTCGGCGCGCTCGGCCTGGCGCTCGGCCCGGTCATCGGCGGCCTGGTCAGCCAGCACCTGCACTGGGGCTGGATCTTCCTCATCAACGTGCCGCTCGGCGTGATCACCGCTGTCATCGCGGTCCCGTCCATCGCCGAGTCGCACGGCAGGACCGAGGCGGAGACAGCGCTCGGCACCGGGCGGTCGGCCGCCGTCGCCCTCCTGGACATCCCCGGGCTGATCTCTTCTGCCGTCGCGCTGTTCGCGCTGACCTACGCCTTGATCGAGGGGCAGGACAAGGGCTGGACCTCGCCGGTGATCGTGGCGTCGTTCGCGGTGGCCGCCGTCGCGGCGGGAATCTTCCTGGCGATCGAGGCGCGCAGCGCGCGGCCGATGGTCTCGCTGCCTATCTTCCGGTCGGCGGCCTTCAGCGGCGGCCTCGGCACGATGATGATCTGGTCGTTCGGCATCCTCGGCATCTACTTCTTCACCTCGCTCTACCTGCAGGGGACCCTCGGGTTCTCGCCGACCAAGGCAGGCCTTTCCTTCGTGCCGATGGCGCTGTGCCTGGCGATCGCCGCGGTGCTGTCGCCGCGGGTGACGGCGCTCATCGGCGGTCACCGCACGGTGGCACTCGGCATGGCCGTAATGACCGTCGGGCTGGTGCTGTTCGCACGGCTCGGCGCGGGCGCGACACTGGCCGACCTGCTGCCCGGGTTCGTGCTGTTCGGCCTGGGGGCCGGGCTGATGAACGTGCCGCTGACCAACGCGATCGTGGACGGCGCCCCCACCGCCCAGGCGGGCATGGCGTCGGCGCTGCTCAACGCGTCACGGGAAGTCGCCGGCCTGCTCGGCGTCACGGTGATCGGCGCGGTGCTGCGGTCCCGGCAGGGCGCCGAACTGCGCACCGGCACCAGCCCGGCCCAGGCGTTCATCGACGGCTACCACTCGGGCCTGTGGCTGACCATCGCCCTCTTGGCGGCCGGGGTCGTGCTGAGCTACGTGACCCTGCGCACCAGGACCAGGACCCAGTCCGCGGACAGCGCGGACCGCGCGGGCACCGCCGAAATCACCGACGGCGCGGCGGTTACCGAAGCAGCCGCCGCAGGCGATGCGGTGCCCGCGGGCGAGGCCAGGTAACCAGGCGACGACGGGAGCCGGTACCTGGCTAACCGGAGTCGGCACCCCGCTGGCCGGCACCCCGTCGGCCGGCGGGGTGCCGGCCAGCAGGCCGAGCTCATTCGCGACCGCGAGCGCCTCAGCCCGATTACGCACCTCGAGCTTGCGGAACAGGCGGGTCTGAGTGTTCTCAACGGTCTTGGGGGATATCTCAAGGGCCCGGGCGGTCTGCCTGACCGAGTGCCCGAGGGCGGCCGACCGCAGGATGTCACTCTCCCTGGCGGTCAGCTCGGGCAGCTCGCCGCTGTCAGTGATCCGCTGGACCAGCCGAGGGCGGACGACCCCCATGAGCGACCGCATCGGCAGCGAGTCCACTACCAGGTAGCCGTGGCTCACCATCCGCAGCACGGAGAGAAAGTGATCGCCGATCCGGTCTGTCGGCACGAGCGAACTGGCCCCGCCGGCCAGCGCCCGGGCGAGGTCGGGCTGATCGAGCGGCTTGCTGTGTACCACGATGGCCGGCACGCCAAGCTCGGTGACCAGGTCCCAGTCGGCCGGCTCGGGATCCACGAGCACGGCCAGCATCGGGCCGCGGTTCCACTGCGCCCAGTGCGCGTCACCCAGCGGCTGCCGGCCGCGCTCAAGCACGAACGGGAGCCCGCTCGCGAGCAGCGTCGCCACGACCTGATCGCGGGCTGGCGCCGGCCGGCCGGACACGACGGTCAGCACCGGGAAGTCATTGCTGCTCACCGTGCGCCGCTTGGCCGGCTTGCGGGTGCGCTGGTCGAGCAGGCCGAGCGAGGTCGCCCGTGCGACCGCCTGCGCGCTGCTGTTCACCCCGAGCTTCGCGTACACCCGGCGCTTGAGGTTCTCCACCGTCAGCGGGCTGATGCCGAGCAGGACCGCGGTCTCGGCCACGTTGTGCCCGGAACTCGTCAGCGTCACCAGCTCGAGTTCGCGCTCGGTCAGGCTGCCGCGCCCGGCGGGGGCGGGCGGCGCGGTTCCGCGCCGCAGCAGCACCAGCAGCGCCGGGAGGCCGTGCGATTCCGGGACCACCGAGGTGACACCAGCGCGGAAGGCGAGCGCGAGGTCCTGCTCGGAGGCGTCCCGGTAGGTCACGATCACGTTCAAGCCGGGATAGCGCTGCCGCAGGCTCCCCGCGAGCAGGGCGAACTCGCTGAGCCGCTGCCCCGCGTCGAGGATCACGGCGTCCGGCCGTGCGAGTTCGCACAGCGACGGAAGCTCGTCGGGCTCTGCCACCTTGCCCACCACAACGAGGTCGGTCAGGGTGCCCAGGCACGTGGCCAGGGTGTCACGGAGCAGCCGTTGTGACGACTGCACAACGACGCGGACGGTGGCGCGCGGAGGATCAGCCGTCATCTTTTAACCCAAAATCCAGCTGACTTCACATCTATGACACGAGCCACCGTACCCGGCAGTTCATCCGCAAGGGGCCCAATTAGCTCAGGCCGCCGGGAGAGGCACGGCAATAGCCTTGTTCACGGCCTGGATGTCGCTCTCGACCGTGCTGCTGGCGGCCTGGACTCGCTTGTCGAACGCCCGCAGCTTGGCGAGTGATGTCGACTTAGCCTGCTCGGCGGTGAGCACGGCGCGCGCCTGGTTGTCCTTGATCAGCGCGGCGACCGCCGGGGCGATAGCGACCGGGAACTTGATAGCGGCCAGATTCCGCCCGAACGCCTGCTCGGCGGTCATCTCCGCCTGCAAGGCCGCCTCAGCCGGGGCGAGCTGGTGCGCCTCGTTCGCGGTGTAGGCGACCACGGCGACGTCCAGCTGCTGACTGGCCGAACTCACCACCGACCGGAAGTGCTTGGACAGCATCGGCGCGGTCGTGCAGTCCACGCCGGGCGGCGCCAGGCCGGGCTCGCACCCGGCGGCGGCCAGCCCGGCCGCCGTCCGCGCGCCAGTCCCGGCGGCGTAGAAGAGGCCCGCGATCACCAGGACGGCCGCCAGCGACGAGCTGATGATGAGGATGAGCCGGCCGGCCGCCGTCGGGTCCTGGCCGCCGCTGACATACGTCTCACTCATCGGGTCCCTGCCTGATCAGGCTCGCTGGCCGGTAGAAGCCGCTCACTCGGAGCTCGGGGTTTCCATGAAGGAGTCGATGCCCTTGAAGAGCAGTTCGTTGATGATGAAGATGAAGCCGAACAGGAACAGTGCGAACATCGGCGTGACGGTCGCGTAAACCAGCCCGTTCCTGCCTTCCTTCTGCTGTGCGGCGATCCACCGCTTGACCGGCGGCAGCCGCAGGACGAGGAGGAACAGGCTGCACGCCCCGTACTGGTACATGCGCTGGTGAAAGATGGGGTCGCCGTCACCGGGTGAGCCGGAGCCGTTGTCGCCGCGCTGGAACCCGAATCCCTCGAGCAGCACCAGGTGGAGGAACAGCAGGCCCCAGATCGCGTAGGTGAGCCGCTGCAGCCGCTTCCAGTACTTGCCGAGCTGTTTCTGCGACCACGCGTTGCTGGTGATCAGCAGCGGGATGACGAGCATCACCATCATGAAGCCCATCAGCTCGAAAACGTGCCCGGCCAGCCGTCCGAAGACGCCGCCTGCGAAGTCGTCGGTGATGGCGGCGGCGGTCGCGTCGCCGATGGCGGTGACCGCCATCATGATCCCGTACCAGCGGCGCAGCGGTACGAACCAGCGCTGGCCGGTCAGCGTGGACGCGGGCGTGACCAGCAGGCACAGGAACAGGCTGACCTCGGCCCCGGTGCCGAGGGTGTCGTCGACCGAGACCGCGAACGTGTTGCTGTTCAGCGTGAGCAGCGCGGGCAGCATGAGGAACAGCGGCACCAGCCCGGGGATGCCGAGCAGGACAAGCGCGACGACCCTGCGCTTGATCTTGGAGCCGCCGAACTTGAACTCGACCTCCATCCACTCATCCAGCCGGGCCTTAGTCCGCTGGGGCGGACGGGAGTCCGGGGCCGGCTTCTGCTGCGGTGGGGTCGGCTGGTAGCTGCCCGCGAACGGGTATTCGCCAGTCCGTCTGCCGACGGTGCTGCCTGCGGCCATCTCGGCTCTCCTTCCGTTCGCGCTGCCTAGCGTTAGTTCTCGCTGCTTGCCGTTAGCCCTTGTGTGTCCCGGTCGTGGTCTGCGTGCTCGGCAGCACGTGGCTGGGCGACGGCTTGGGTGCGTTCGGCTGGCCGGGACCCTGGTCCTCGTTCAGGCCGGCCGACCCGGTCTCGCCGACGCCGGTCGCACGGAAAACGAAGAAGTCGAACCCGTGCAGCTTGATCTCGGCGGCGCCGGCCAGGACAGAGATACCGACCAGCACCGCGGTGGCCGCCACGGCGATCTTCATCGCGGTGACCTGCCGGCCCTGCCCTCCGGCGGCGGGACTCCTGGCCGGGCGCGGGCCGTGCTTTCCCGGTGTCCGCTCAGCGGGGGCCGGCCGTGGCCGGGCTTGCGGTCCGGCCGGCGGATGCGGCCTTGTCAGCGGGCCGGCGACCGGTGCGGACAGAACCTGGTTGGGGAAAGTGCCGGTCACGCGCGCGGCGAACTCGTTGAACTCGGTCTGGACCAGGCTGACCGCGTTGCGCATCTCGGCGGCCGCTATCTCGGCCTCCTCACGCAGCGCGGTGGCCTGCAGGCTCGCCTGCTGCATGAGCTCGGCGGCTTCTAGCCTGGCCGCTTCGCGTATCTCGGCCGCCTCGTGGACGACCTGCCGGTTGATCATCGCGGCCTGGTAAGAGGCCTGCTGGGTAACGGCGGCGGCCTGGTAGTCGGCGCCGGAGAGGATCCTCGACACGTTGGTGTAGGCGCGGCCGTTCCCGCCGCCGTAGCCATCACCGGGTGCGGAGGCTGGCGGAGAAGCAGGGGCCGGGGCGGCGTACCCGTTATCGCCGGCGTAGCCGGACGCGTCGTAGCCCCTGCCGCCGTACCCGCCGCCGGAGTAGCCGCCGTTGTAGATGGCGCGGTAACCGTCGGTGCGGTCGTAACCGCCGTCGTAGTTCCCGCTGCCGCTGTAGCCGTCACCGCTGTAGCCGTCACCGCCGTACGCCGCGGGCGGGTTCGCCGGTGTCGGCCGGGCCGGCCTCACGGGTGGCCGCTGCGGACGGCCGGCCGCACGCGGGTCAAGCCCCGTCATCGGACCCGACATCGTGGACCAGCCTGGCTGGGGTACCCGCGGCGCGGTCTCGCCGGGGTAGCCCGGCCGCGCGGGAGGCGGGGGCCCAGGCCGCCGGGCGTGCTGTCCGGCCCCCGGCCGCGCGCCTGGTTCGCGCCGGCCGCCGGGGTCCTGTCGCGCGCCGGGGTCCTGTCGCGCGCCGGGGTCGGTTAGCAGGGCGGATTCGTACCTGGCCCGCCCGGGAGCGCCGGCCGCGTTCTGGCCGTCTCGATTCATCCGGACCTCGTATTCGAGAGGCTCCATCGGACCAACTTCCTGTGCGGGCAGCCGTGCGGCCGGGGATCGGCTGGCTTAACGCTGTCTGGCCAGGTTGGCCACGACCGGGTGGTCCATGCGAATCTTGCCGATTCGCGCCGCCCCGCCCGGTGAGCCGATCCGCCCGAAGAACTCGGCGTTGATCCGGTCGAACCCCTGGTACGGTGCGGGCACGTCAGCCTCGAACGAGATCGCTTCGACGGGGCAGACCGGCTCGCAGGCGCCGCAGTCCACGCACTCGTCCGGGTGGATGTACATCATGCGCTCGCCCTCGTAGATGCAGTCCACGGGGCACTCGTCGACGCAAGTCTTGTCGAGCAGGTCGACGCACGGCAGCGAGATGACGTAGGTCATAGGGCGAACTCCCTCGGTTGCCAGACTGGACGGGGCGGTCCGCTGGATTCTTCTGAACTATTTGGAAATGAATTACGGGCCGCAAAGGTCCAGGGTAGAATTCAGCTGAAAGCAACCAGTCAAGCGTTTCTCCGTGCGGGTAGGAGAAGTTCGGGTCCGTCCCTCGCTTCCAGCAATATAGGCCTCGTGAGGTAACTGCCGGATCAGAACCGATATCTCCCTGAGACGGAAACCCCCTAGGGGGGGTAAAGATGCTGGTCAGAGGGTTTTGGAGAATTTCCGAGTTCAGATGTGCACACTGAAAGTACCTATCTCGGGGAGATCACAGCCGCAATACCCGGGCGCCGCGGCGGCTCTGCGTGCCCCTTGGCGGTCCCGGCGGGCACCCCTGCCGCGGCACGTGAGGACGGCTCGGCGGAGAGTCACTGACGGTTCCGGGGGAAGCCGCTTACGTTCGGGATAAGATCTTACGATTCCCTAACGGATGCAGCTTTCTATCTCCGCGACATGGTCACCAGTCATGCGTCTTGGCGATTCCACGGGCATGCAGCGGGCCGGAACGGCTCATGAGCGCCCCGGCCCGCAGATCATCGTGCATTAGTCAGCTGGCGGTCCAGAGCTCGGTGAACCGCGCCTCGAATGAGGTGTCGCCGATCGATCTAACGATCACGTGACATCAACGGCGAGGGGAAACGTGCTGGCCGTACCGAGTCTTCAGGACGGCATCACCGCACTACGACTCAGTGTCTGCGCTCTGACTCTGAGTCCCGCGCTCTAACTCAGTCTCCGCGCGCCGGAGCAGGGGGAACGACTGCCGCGCTGGAAACCGCCTGCCACCGTTTCCATCGCTGGCCTCGCTGGTCACTTGATCCCGTGATGATCGTGGGCCTCAGGCAACCGTTTGCTCCCGTTTCCAGCGCTGGCCCCGTTGGCATGCGACCCCGTCATCACCGCTGACCCGCTGACTACCTTGGGCCTCTCGCGTTTAGGGCAGCCGAAGATCTTGGAGACATTGAGGGCTCTGGTACATAAAAATTACCGATCAGCCACGAGTTTCCACGCTAATCCTGCGGGGTTGCTGGTCGGCTGCTGCTGGGCTAGTCCTGCTGGCGGGGCCGCTGCTGACCGGCCGGTTCCTGCTCCGGGCGCAGGACCAGGCAGCTGCTGGTGGCGGTGACGTAGACCTTGCCGCGTTCGTCGGTGATCTTGGCCTCGGCCAGTGCCGTGCGGCGCCCGAGGTGCACGACGTGGCCGACGGCGGTGATCGGCCCGGTGGAGACGGTGACCGGGCGGAGGAACTTCACCGACAGGTCGAGGCTGGTGTAGAAGACGCCGCGCGGGAGCTTGGTGTGCACGCTGCAGCCGCAGGCGGAGTCGAGCAGGGTGGCGAACACCCCGCCGTGCACGGTGCCGATCGGGTTGTAGTGGAATTCCCGCGGCGTCAGCCTGAATGTGGCGGTCCCGTCACCGAAGCTGACGCCGTCCATCTCCAGGGCCTGCATCAGCGGCGGGCGCGGAATCTTGCCCGCGGCGATCGCGGCCAGGAACTCGGCCCCGCTCAGGTCCGCGCCCGCGGCGGCGATGGCAGCCGGGTCTGACCAGGTAAAGGTCCGTTCCCGTAGCTTCGTGTCCGCCGGCTCGGTTTCCTGTGCTGTCGACATGGCCACCTCGTTCGCGCGTGTCTGGGTTTCTAAATGCAACCTAGCATACGTACAATTCCGGGCATGAGGCCGTACAGCGCGTATGACAGCGACACCTGCTCCATCGCCAGGACGCTCGCCCTCGTCGGCGACCGCTGGACGCTGCTGGTGCTGCGCGACGTAGCCAACGGCGTCGCCCGCTTCGACGAGCTGGCCGGCCACCTCGGCGTCGCGCGGAACATCCTGTCGCGCAGGCTGGCGCGGCTGACGGAGGCCGGGCTGGTGGAGCGCACCGCCTACCGGGAACCGGGGGAGCGGGAGCGGCACCAGTACCGGCTGAGCGGACCGGGGCGCGAGCTGATGCCGGTGCTGCTTGCCTTCATGGCCTGGGGCGACCGTAACCTGAGCGGCCCGGAAGGCCCGCCCGCAGTAGTGCGGCACGCAGGCTGTGGCGCGCCCGTCAAGGTCGCGCTCACCTGCGAGGACGGGCACGACCTGACTAGCCGCCCGCGGCTGTCGCTTGAGCCGGGCCCGGGCAGCCGGGTACGCGCGGGCGCGTGAGCGGGCCCAGGCAGCGGGGGGCGTTACGTTTCCCTCGCCGCCCTTGTGGGAGTGAATCGGTATGGCAGAGATCCGAGTGGGCACGGCGGGCTGGACCGACAAGTCGCTGATCGATTCCGGCTGGTACCCGGCCGGCTCCGGCAACCCGGAGAAGCGGCTGCGCTACTACGCCGAGCAGTTCCCGCTGGTCGAGGTGGACTCCGCCTACTATGCGCTGCCCTCGGAACAGACCGCTACCGCCTGGGCGGAGCGGACCCCGGACCACTTCACCTTCAACATCAAGGCGTTCAGCCTGTTCACCCAGCACCCCACGCCGGTCAAGGCGCTGCCGACGGACCTGCGCGAAGCCGCTGGCAAGTCAGGCAAGGCGCGGGTCTACCTGAAGGACGTCGACCCGGAGGTGACCGGGCAGGCGTGGGACCGGTTCCTGGCGGCGCTCGAACCGCTGCGGAAGGCGGGCAAGCTCGGCGCGATCCTGCTGCAGTTCCCGCCCTGGTTTCCGATATCCCGGGCGAACAAGGACTACATCGTCGCCTGCGCCGAACGGGCCGCGCCGCGGCGGGTCTGCGTTGAGTTCCGCAACCACACCTGGATGACCGACGACAACCAGAAGGAGACCCTCGGTTTCCTGTCCTCCCGCCAGCTGCCTTATGTCTGCGTCGACGAGCCGCAGGGTTACTCGAACTCGATCCCGCCGGTCCTCGCCGCCACCAGCGCCGACCTGGCCGTCATCCGGCTGCACGGCCACTCGAAGCAGTGGGAGAGCAAGGACATCCAGGAGCGGTTCCGCTACCGCTACGACGACGAGGAACTGCACACATGGGCGGCCAATGCCGAGCGCCTGGCCGAGGACGCTGCCGAGACACACGTGGTCTTCAACAACTGCTACCGCGACTACGCCCACGTCAACGCGCAGCGGCTAGCTGGCCTGCTCAGCTAGAGGACGCGGCCGCTACCTCGCCGGCAAGTGGGTCTTCATAACCGCAGTTATGATCAGCCCCCGCCGGGCGCGGTGACGTCAGCCTGGGCGGCGGGGGCCGAGCCGGGCTCGCCGCAGGGCCTCGTGGGCCCACATCATCACCATCAGCTCGGGCGCGGACCGCAAGTAGCTGCGGACTGCGGCGCCGCGACGTTCGGGCGGCAGCTCCGGCAGCAGGCTCTCCGCCTCTGCTAGCCACCGGCCGCCCATGGACCTGGGCATGAGGCGCGCGACCATGACCAGGCTTCGCCAGCGGTGCCCGGTCGCGGCCCCTGACCGGTCGTCCTCGCCCACTGTGAGACCGCCCGCGCCGCCGTGTCGCCCGCGAATGCTGTCGCCGCGAACGCCGTTGCCGCGTCTGCCGGCGCCGCGAGCGCTACCGTCAGGGCTGAGGGGCTCACGGCGGAGCACGGCCAGGCTGACGCCTGTGACGACGATGACGCTGAGGATTCCGGGCACTTCCCACCAGGCGCTGAAGCGTGATCCTTGCAGCGCTGAGGACACCACGGCCGCCGCGAGGGTGATGACAACCGTGATCAGCGCGACCTTCTTGTTCGGCTCTCTGCGCGGGCCTGGGCCGGTCATCATGCCGGGCCGCCCTCGCCGGCCAGGCGGCGCAGCGCCGTGTCTCGCGGGCGCCTGGCGCTCGCCACCGCAGCGCTGGCCTGGACCGCGCCGCCGGCCGTCAGCCGGTAGTACCGGCGGGCCGGGCGTTTCTCCGCCCGCGGGTCGATGTCTTCCCAGCGGCTGGCGATCCAGCCCTCGTGCTCGAGCCGCAGCAGGATCGGGTAGGCCGTCCCGGGCTGCAACCCGGTCTCCTGGGACAGCTCCAGCCCGTACATTTCCCTCGTCGGATCGCGAAGGAGTGCCTGCACGATCAGCTGCACCTGAACGGTCAACCGCAACGCCATGCAAGAACTCTATATAGGGTCTCGGCGCGTGGCAAGGAACACCATGATGAGCTTTCCGGTCACCACGCGGCCGCGTGCGTGATCGGGAGACGCCGGCTGGGCCGCCGGGCCAGGCGTCGCGCGAACGGGAACCGTTCCGCCCCAGAGGACGCGAAACGGCCAGCCCTGTCACAAAGGCTCAGTGATAAGAAACGGTTAGTAGTACCAGGGGAAGGCCTGCCAGTCGGGGTCGCGCTTTTCGAGGAAGGCGTCCCTGCCCTCGGCGGCCTCGTCGGTCATGTAGCCGAGCCTGGTCGCCTCGCCGGCGAAGAGCTGCTGTCCCACCAGGCCGTCGTCGATGAGGTTGAACGCGTACTTCAGCATCCGCTGGGAGGTGGGGCTCTTGCCGTTGATCTTCGCGGCCCAGTCGAGGGCGGTGGCTTCCAGGTCCGCGTGCGGCACCACGGCGTTGACCATGCCCATCTGGTGCGCGGCCTCGGCGTCGTAGGTGTCGCCGAGGAAGAAGATCTCGCGCGCGAACTTCTGGCCGACCTGGCGCGCGAGGTAGGCCGAGCCGAAGCCGCCGTCGAAGCTGGCGACGTCGGCGTCGGTCTGCTTGAACCGGGCGTGCTCGCGGCTGGCGAGCGTGAGGTCGCAGACCACGTGCAGGCTGTGCCCGCCGCCGGCCGCCCAGCCGGGCACGACGCAGATGACGACCTTGGGCATGAACCGGATGAGCCGCTGGACCTCGAGGATGTGCAGCCGGCCGCTGCGGGCCGGGTCGATGGTCTCGCTGGTCTCCCCGGCGGCGTACTTGTAGCCGTCCCGGCCGCGGATCCGCTGGTCGCCGCCTGAGCAGAAGGCCCAGCCGCCGTCCCTGGGCGACGGGCCGTTGCCTGTCAGCAGGACGCAGCCCACGTCGGAGGACATCCGGGCGTGGTCAAGGGCCGTGTGCAGTTCGTCCACCGTCTGCGGCCGGAAGGCGTTGCGCACCTCGGGCCGGTTGAACGCCACCCGGACCGTGCCGGAGTCCACCGCGCGGTGGTAGGTGATGTCGGTGAAGGAAAACCCGTCCACCGAGCGCCACCGCTTCGGGTCGAAGATCTCAGAAACCATGGCCCCCATTGTGGCCGATGCCGAGGGTCCAGCTTCGCTACTGGGTCCTCTAAGCAATCCTCGCTGGTTCTCCGGTCGGCCCCGGGACTTAACTGGTGGCAAGAGCAGAACACCGAAGGGACATCTCCTGATGATTTTGGCTGCTGCACTGATGCACGGTCTCGGGGCCGAGTTCGGCGCCTGGCGAGTCCGCGAGGGCGAGGCCAGCGACTACATCTCGTCGAGCTTCTACAAGGAGATCGCCCGCCTCGGCGAGGCCGGCAAGCTGCACGCGCTCTTCCTGGCCGAGCAGATGACGAACAGGGACACCGGCACCCAGCGTCCCTGCGGCGCCCTTGACACCGGGATCGTGCTCTCGCACATGGCGGCCGTGACCGACCGCATCGGGGTCGTCGGCACCGGCTCGACCACCTACAACCAGCCGTACGAGCTGGCCCGGCGGTTCGGCACGCTCGACAACCTCAGCGGCGGGCGCACCGGCTGGAACGCCGTCACCACGGCCAGCCCGGCGACCGCGGAGATGTTCGGCGGCTCCGGCCTCGACACCCACCCCGACGCCACCGAGCGCTACGCCAGGGGCGACGAGTTCATCGACGTGGTCGGCCAGCTGTGGGACAGCTGGGACACCGGCGCGCTCGTCGGCGACAAGGAGTCGGGGTTGTTCGCCAAGCCCGACGCGGTGCACGAGATCGAGCACGTCGGCAAGTACTTCGCCGTCCGCGGCCCGCTGCCGTTCCCGCCCAGCGCCCAGGGGCGCCCGGTCATCTTCCACGCCGGCTCGTCGGACACCGGCCGGGACCAGGCCGCCCGGGTGGCGGACGTGCTCTTCACCGCCCAGCACACGCTCGAGGGGGCCCGGGAGTTCCGCCAGGACATCCGGCGCCGGGCCGCCGAGTACGGCCGCGACGCTGACCTGAAGATCCTGCCTGGCATGGCGATCGTCCTCGGCCGGACCGAAGAAGAGGCCAGGGCCAAGAAGCAGGCGCTCGACGACGCGGTGTCCCTGCCGGAGAAGCTCAAGCGGTGGTCGCGGCGCACCGGCCTGTCGCCCGAGGTCCTCGAGGCCCACCTGGACAAGCCGTTCCCTGTCGGCCTGCTCGTTCCTGACGAGGAGTTCAAGGGCGGCGTCGGCTGGCGGCGCAGCGTCGTCAACCTCGCGGTGGAGCGCGACCTCACCGTGCGGGAGCTGTTCAGCCAGGCATCGAGCGTGCACCATCACGTCATCGGCACCGCCGCTCAGGTGGCGGACGCCATGCAGGAGCGGCTCGACGCCGACGTCTGCGACGGCTTCGTGATCATGGTCGACGTGCTGCCTGACGGCCTGCGCGACGTGGTCGAGCTGCTGGTGCCTGAACTCCAGCGCCGCGGCCTGTTCCACCACGACTACGAGGGCGACACGCTGCGCTCGAGCCTGGGCCTGAACGCCCCGCAGCCGATCCCGGCCAAGCGATGAGCGGCCTGCGGTCGGCCGGGCGGGCCGAAGAGCGGGCCCGCGAACGGGCCGGGCGGGCCGGCGACGTCAGCGTGCCGGCGGCCCGTCCGGAGGCGGCCGGGCAGGTGGCCGGGCGGGCGACCCGGGTACTCGGGATCGGCGGGACGCTGCGGCCCGGCTCGACCTCGGAACTGGCGCTGCGGCACGCCCTGCGGCTCGCCGACCAGATGGGAGCGACCACCGAGCTGATTACGGCGCAGATGCTCGAACTGCCGATGTACGACCCGGCCAACGCCGGGGCGCCGGGCGCGCAGGCGCTGATCGAGGCGGCCCGGTCGGCGGACGCGGTCATCATCGCCACGCCCGGGTACCACGGCAACATGTCCGGGCTGGTCAAGAACGCCCTGGACTACCTGCAGGAGCTCGCAGGCGACGACGCGCCGTACCTGCACGGCCGGGCGGTGGGCTGCATCGTGACCGCGGCCGGCTGGCAGGCCGGGGTGACCTCGCTGGCCTCGCTGCGGGCGACCGTGCACGCGCTGCGCGCGTGGCCGACCCCGCTTGGCGTGGTGATCAACTCCGCCGCGCCGCCGTTCGGACCCGACGGCACGCCGGTCGACCCGGCCGTCGCCGGGCAGCTCAGGGAGATGGTGCACCAGGTGGTGAGCTTCACGCCGGTCATGTCGCGCGCCAGCTGACCAGCGGGAGCGGCGCGGGCCGGGGTTACGCTGTCGGAGACGGGTGCGCTCCGGCCCGCGGGAGGTGATTCATGCTCGATCTGAGGCGGCTGAGCGTCCTGGTGACCGTCGCCGAGGAAGGGTCGTTCACGGCGGCGGCCGAGCGCCTGTATATGACTCAGTCGGCGGTGTCGCAGCAGATGGCGCTGCTTGAGCGCGATGCCGGCATCGACTTGTTCCACCGGCTGCCGCGGGGTGTCGAGCTCACCGCCGCGGGCAAGCTGCTGACCAGCCGGGCCCGCGCCCTGCTGACCGAGAGCCTGGCGGTGGAGCAGGAGCTGCACCGGCTGGCCCACGGCGGGCGCGAGGTCCGGCTCGCCGCGTTCGTCAGTGCTGGGGTGGAACTGCTTCCGCAGACCTTCCGGGCGTTCATGGTGCGCTGTCCCGGCAGCCAGCTGGTGGTGCGCGACACCTCGGGGGAGGCCCTGTCCCTGCTCGCGCAGGGCGCAGTCGACGCCGTGCTGATGTGGGACTACGACTTCGAGCCGCTGCCCCCCGATCACCGCTTCGCGCGGATCCACCTCGCCGAGGACCCGATGATGGCGGTGCTGCCCGCCGGGCACCGCCTGGCGGGGGAGCGGCAGGTCCGGCTCGCTGAGCTGGCCGCCGACAAGTGGGTGACCCGCGCCCACCGTGCCCTGTACGGGCAGGAACCCTACGAGAAGATGTTCAGGATCGCCGGCTTCGAGCCGGACATCGTCTTCCGGGCGGCCGACTACCAGATTCTCCAGGGGATGGTCGCCACCGGGCTCGGCGTCAGCATGGCGCCGCGCATGTCGCTGTCACCGCACCGGGCCGACGTCGTCGTCCTGCCGCTGACCGAGCCGGCCATCAGCCGGGCGGTCACGGTCTGGACGCTGCCGCAGACGGCCGAGGTCAGCCCCGTCGCCGAGCTGATCGAGGCGCTGCGCGAGGCGGCGACCGAGCTGACCCAAGCGCCACGCGGCCTGCCAGATCAGGACTCCGCGGGCCAGTCGTAGAAGCCGCGCCCGGTTTTGCGTCCGAGCTCGCCGCGCACCACCATGTCCGCCATGAGCCGGGGCGGGGCGAACCGCGGGCCGAGTTCTTTCTCGAGGTAGCGGGCGATCCCGAGCCTGACGTCCACGCCGACCAGGTCGGTGAGCCGCAGCGGCCCCATCGGGAAGCCGTAGCCGAGCGTCATGGCGGCGTCGATGTCGGCCGGGCCGGCCACGTTCTCTTCCACCATCCGGATCGCCTCGAGCGCGATCGCGACGCCCAGCCGGCTGCTGGCGAAGCCGGGGGCGTTCCTGACCGTCACCGGGGTCTTGCCCCATTCGCGAACCCAGTCCTCGGCCCGCTGCCGCAGCCCGGCCGAAGTCGCGCCGGACAGCACGACCTCGACCAGCTTGCTCGCCGGCACCGGGTTGAAGAAGTGCAGGCCGATGAACCGCTCGGGATGCGGGACGGCGTCGGCCAGCAGGTCAAGGGAGATGCTGCTGGTGTTCGTCGCGATCACCGCGTCGTCGCCGACGGCGCCCGCCACCCGGCGGAAGGTGTCCAGCTTGAGCGGCACGTCCTCGGGAACGGCCTCGACGACCAGCTCCGCCCCGGTTAGCGCGGCCGCGTCGGTGGCGACGGCCAGCCGCGCCAGCACCGGCCCGGCGTCGGCCAGCGCGCCGCGCGAAGCGCTGCCGTGCACCGCGCGGTTGACCCGCTCCAGGGCCCCGGCGGCCGCCGCGGCGTCGCGCTCGACCAGCACGACCTCAGCGCCGGCGAGCAGCAGGGCATGGGCGATGCCGGCTCCCATGCGGCCGCCGCCGACCACGCCGCAGCGGGCCGGGGTCAGCCGCGCGGGCGGGGCTTCACTGGTGACTGAGATGACTGATCTCCGTTCGTGTGAAACTAGGGAAGGATAAAACCCCAGGTCAGCCGCCGGCCGCCGCGGTCAGCGGCGCCAGGTCGTCGCGGTCCTCGAGGTTGCGGACGAAGGCGAAGATCCGCGCGCTGGCCTCGGCCCCGAGGCGCGGTGCCACCAGCGAGGTGAACTTCTCCTCCAGGTCGTCCCAGGGCATGCCGCCGAGCTCCCAGTGGCCGGGGGCGATGCGGTCGGGGCCGTGGAAGGTGCGCCCGTCGGTGGTGGTGATCTCCACCCAGGAGACCCGCCGCGCGGCCGCGTCGGCGGCGAAGCTGGCGTCGCGGACGATCTCGATCGTGCCGCGCAGCCGCCGGACGTCGGGGCGGAGCAGGTTGGCCTCGTCGTGCGCGTCGTCGTAGCCGAGCCGCCCGAGCACCAGGGCCAGGCTCAGCATGTCCTGCAGGCAGATGCTGGGCATCGCCCGGTTGTCGACCACGTCGGCGCTGGCCGGGGTCAGGCCGACGCGGATCGCGGCGATGTCGTCCGCGGCCAGCTGGTGCTCCTTCATCAGCATCAGCCCGCCGTAGATGGGCGAGTTGATCGGGTAGCCCGCCGAGTAGTACTTGAAGCCGGCGTCCATGATCGCGTAGCTCTCGCCCAGGCCCGCGGTGATCACGCCGATGTCGGCCTTGCTGGTCCGCCACAGGTCGACGATGCCGTCCTTGGCTTCGAGCACCCGGTCGTGGGCCTCGAAGCCGTGCGACGCGAGCAGCGCGCCGGTGACGCCGGCGTAGGCGGCCTGCCCCTGGTTCATCGCCTTGCTCATGTGATTGCGCTCGTCGTAGAAGGACCCCGGCACCATGATGTTGAGCGCCGCCAGGTTCAGCGCGTGCTGCATCGGCAGCTGCCCGAGACCGAGCAGCCGGCCGGACGCCACCGCCGCGCCAAGCGCCAGCAGCGGGGTGCCGTGGGCGTGGTGCTCGCGTCTGACGGCGTGACCGCCGCCCATCGCCATCAGCATCCGGCAGCCCACGTCGAATGACAGCGTGACGGCGTTGATCAGGTCCTGGCCGCCGCGGGACTGTGCCTCGCCGACCGCCAGCGCCGCCGCGACCGAAGTGCCCGCGGGATGATTCTGGCTGACGTGCACGCCGTCGAGCTCGTCCGAATGGGACGAGGTGCCGTTGGCCAGCGCGGCGTACCCGGCCGAGGTGCGCAGGGCGCCGCCGATGACGGTCGACTGGGGGACGCCGCCGGTGGCGGCGGCGAACGCGCGCACCCGCTCTCCCGGCGGCATCGTCGAGCCGAGCACCATGCAGCCGAGTTCGTCGGCGATCACCCGCTTGGCGCGGTCGATGACCTCCTCGGGCAGCTTGGCGAACTGGGTCGCGCGGGCGTAAACGGCGACCTGCTCGGTCAGCCGGGAACCGCGCAGTGCTTCGACGTCGTCCATCAGGTGGCCGACGGGATCAGCGGGAACGTGCCCCCGGTGACGAAAATCTCCTGGCCGCTGATGTAGCTGGCCCGGTCGGAGGCGAGGAACACGCACATGTCGGCGATGTCTTCCGGGCGGCCCTGGCGCTTCATCAGCACGGTCGAGGCCG
Source organism: Trebonia sp. (assembly GCA_036501515.1). Classification (GTDB taxonomy): domain Bacteria; phylum Actinomycetota; class Actinomycetes; order Streptosporangiales; family Streptosporangiaceae; genus Trebonia. The sequence continues at coordinate 25,883 of DASYAD010000473.1, forward strand.
CGTACGAGGCGTCCTCCTGCTTGCCGTACATCGTCGCGTCACCGCGGTTGACGGCGATCCGGCCAGGCACGACCACGTTCGCGGTCACGCCGTACTCAGCGGTCTCGAAGGCGAGGCCGCGGGTCATCCCGATCACCGCCGCCTTGCTGGCGTGCACCTGGGTGCGCTGCGCGCTGCCCTTGTAGCCGTGCAGGCCGCCGAGGTTGATGATCCGCCCCCAGCGGCGCTCCATCATGCCGGGCACGGCCTTCTGGGCGAGGAAGAACGGGCCGCGCACGTTGACCGCGAACACCGTGTCCCACAGCTCGGGGGTGACGTCGGTCAGCTTCCGCTGCGGCCGTACGGCGGCGTTGTTGACCAGGATGTCAACGGGGCCGAGAGCGGCGACAACCGCTTCGTAGCCAGCGCTGACAGAGTTCAAATCCGTCAAGTCGATACCGAACGGGAGCGCGGTGCCCCCGGCCTCGCCAATGGCCGCCACCGTCTCGGCCGCGCCGTCGGCGTTGCCGCTGTAGACCACCGCGACGCGCGCGCCTGAGGCGGCCAGGCCGCGGGCGATCGCCCGGCCGATGTTCTTGCCGGCCCCGGTGACCAGGGCGGTCTTTCCGGTGAGGTTGGTGTCCAACTCACAGCACCTTTCGTTCGGGGTAAATCCTCAGGCCGCCTGCAGCGCGGGCAGCACCGACTCGGCGATCAGCTCGACGGCGGTCACCGGGTCAGGCCCGAGCTCGGAGAAGATCACCTGGTCGAAGCCCGACGGCCGGACCACCTCCTTGGCGTAGGCGGCCATGCGCTCCGCGCAGTAGGCGGGGTCGCCTGCCACGTAGGAGGCGTCGATCATCGCGTCGGTCACCAGGTGACTGAAGTCGGCGAAGTTGCCGCCCGCCTGCCAGGCGCGCGTCAGCGCGTCGACGTCCGGCGGGCTGATGCCGAGCTGCTCAAGGTCCTCGTCGGTGTAGCCGCGCTTGCGCAGTCCCAGCGTGCGACGGGCGCAGGACGGGTTGTCGCGGACGAACTGCCTGGCCGCGGCGTGGTCGCGCGCGACCGAGATCTTCAGCTCGGTGACCCGGCGGAAGCCCGCCGCGCGGCCGGACGCGGCGGCGGCCTGGCCGACGATGTCCAGCTTGCTGTCGACCCGGCCGAGGGCGGCGTTCAGCTTAGTCGTCCAGCCGAAGATCAGCCCGTCCATCAGCTCGCCGGCCAGCGCCAGGCCGCGCGGACCGTTGCCGCCGCCGTACAGCTTGACCGGGCCGGCGCCCGCGACCGGAACCTCCAGCCGGGCCCCGGCCGCGAACTGGAAGTACTCCTGCAGCAGCGGGTAGGAGTCCAGTTCGATTTCGCCGCCGGCCAGCAGCTGCCGGAGGCTGCCCGCCGTCTGGCGCATGAACCCGACGGGCTTCGGCATGCTGATGAACCGGCTGCTCGTCGGGTTGCCCGCGCCAAGGCCGACCGACAGCTCCCGGCCCTCCATGAGCTCGCTGACCGTCAGCAGCCCGCGGGCGGCCTCGACGGGGCTGCGCAGGTACTGCACCATGATCGCGGTGCCGAGCTTGACCCGGACGGCCTGCGCGAACACGGCCAGCACGACGAACGTGCTGCGGCATTCCTGGTTGTCGGTCAGCCACACCTGGTCGAAGCCGGCCCTCTCGGCGGTGACCGCGATCCGGGTCAGCTCCGGGAGGGTCCTGTCCAGGTAAGAGGGCAGGTGCAGCTGAACACCCGCCTCGACGCGCGGGGCGGGTGCAGCCGGGGTAACCGTCACGCCGTCATGCCGAGCTTGCGGCTCGTCCACGCGTCCAGCTGGCTGAGCAGCACGTTGAGCACGAAGCCCATCAGCACCAGCACGATGATCGACGAGTACACGGCCGCGGCGTTGAGGTTGCTCGACGCCGAGGACAGCTCGTGCCCGACGCCGTTGTACGACGCCACGAACTCGCCGATGATCACGCCGAGGATCGCGAACGGTCCCGCCGCCTTGAGGCCGGCGAAGAACGGCGAGATCAGCGACGGGGCGTAGACGTAGCGCAGCAGCTGCAGCCGGCTCGCCTTCATCAGCCGGATCACGTCGATCAGCTCCGGGTTGATGGTCCGCATGCCGACATAGATGTTGTAGAAGAGGATCAGCGAGACCATGGTGCCGGCGATGACCGCGTCGGTCCACGTGCCGATGCCCAGGATCAGCACGAACACCGGCGCGATGGCGATCTTGGGGATGCCGTTGACCGCCCCGATGAACGGCTCGAGGATCGCGCCGACCACCTTGAAGTAACCGAGCAGCAGGCCGCTGACCGTGCCGCCGACCACGCCGATAGCGAAGCCGAGCGCCAGTTCTTTAGCGGTCACGCCGATGTTGGCCCAGCCCGCGCTGGTGCTGATCAGGTCCCAGAAACTGTCCCAGACGGCGTTGGGGCTGCTGATCGCGTACACCGGCAGTACCCGGCCGCTGAACAGCTGCCACAGCCCGAGCAGGACGAGCACGGCGACGATCCGGCCGATGATGATGGTGAGCCCGGCCCTGGAAAACGCCGAGAAGTTCTGCCTGGGCACCATCCCCGGCCCCACCCGCCGGGGGATCGAGACCTTTGACCCAATCTCGGTTGCTGTCATAACACTTGCCCTTCTGACCTGCCGTGCGGGCCGCGGGGCGGAGAGCCCCGCGGCCCAGGTGGTTAGCAGCCTGACTGAGCCGCTACGTAATCGTTGGTCCAGACCGTGCCCTCGTTAGCCGTCGCACCGGCCTTCAGGCTGCCCGACTGGATCGAGAACTGAATGGTCTTGTTCCACAGCGTGTCGCTCATCGGAGCGCAGGACGAGTAGCCGGCGAGCGGGATGCTCGCCTCTACCTCGGCCTGCGTCGCGCTGAGCAGGCTGGCCGACTGCTGCGCGGCCGAGGACTTGTTACCGAGCACGTACTGCACCGCCGCGTGCACCGCCGCCGTGACCTGCTTGGTCAGCGCCGGGTTGGCCTTGGCGAAGGCAGCGTTGGCGGCCAGCACCAGGTTGGCGTTGCCCGCGTTCCACACGGGGGCGTTGTCCCCGGTGATGAGGATCTTGCCCGCGCCCTGGGCCTCCGCCTCCTGCGGCACCGGCGGGCCGGCGATGAAGGCGTCGATCTGGCCGGACTTGAGCAGGGTGGCCAGACCAGACTCGGAGCTGACCGTCAGGGTCTTGACCGAGTTGGGGTCGACACCGTAGGCCTTCAGGAGGCTGCCCTCCTGGGTCTCGATGACGGGGCTGGACACGCCCACCCGGCCGCCGGCCAGCGCCTTGACCAGCTGGCTGATCGGCGTGGAGGTGGACAGGTTGTGGGCGGCGATGAAGGAGTTGGAGTAGATCACGTCCACCGGCGTCCCCACCGTGTACGCGGAGATGGCGATAACGCCGGCGCCCTGCGCGACCGAGGTGATCAGCTGGCTGGCGCTGGTCAGCGAGTAGTCGACGGAGCCGCTTGTCAGCGCCGCGTTCACGACGTTGGCGGTGCCGAGTGACGTCGCCGTGACGTTGAGGCCGTACTTGGCGAAGATGCCGTTCTTGGCCGCGATCTGCACGGCGACGCTCTGCACGTTCGGCAGCGGGTAGCCGAGCTTGACGCTGGTCATCGAGGCCGGGCTGCTACTGGCGGTGCCACCTGAGCTGGTGCCGGTGGAGCTGGTGCCGGTGGTGCTGCCGGTGCTGGTTGAGCTGCCCGAGCTGCAGGCCGCGATCGCGGTCGCCGCGAGGCAGCTGGCCGCCACCGCCACGATCGCTCTCGACTTACGCCCTCGTGCCCGGCGCGCGGCGTTGCGCACGTCTATCATTTCCCACTCTCCTTTGAATACTAAGGACTCTGTTAATGATCAAATCCTCCCCGCGGCGAATAAACCGCGTTCCGGATTCACTGTGTTTTTGATGGCCGAAGCCCGCTCGTTCGAGTTGTCGACGTTGAGTCAGGTCCGGTAGTGGGTTAAGCGGCGGTTTTGACCGCCCTTAATCCGCTGTTTCTTCTTGTGCATTGAACAGAGACCAGAGCTGCTTGCTGAGCTGTGAGTACACGGGAAGCTCGGTCAGGTCGAGGATGTTTCTCGGTCGTTCGATAGGCACCGAGAGCACGCCTTTGATTTTTCCGGGTCCGCCGGCCATAACGGCGACCTCGTCGGACAGTGCGATGGCCTCGGAAAGGTCATGGGTGACGAATATGACGGTGCGGTCGGCCGCCTCGGAAAGGTCGAGCAGGTCCTGCTGCAGCTTCATCCTGGTAATCGCGTCCAGCGGGCCGAACGGCTCGTCCATCAGGACCAGGCTCGGCTCGCAGATGAGCGCCCGGGCGATCGAGGCCCGCTTGCGCATGCCGCCGGAGAGCTGGCGCGGGAAGTGGTCCTCCCAGCCGCTGAGGCCGACCCGTTCCAGCCACTTGCCGACTTCCTGCTTCTGCTCCTTCTTGCTGGCGCCGCGGAGCTTGAGCGGCAGGCCGACGTTCGCGCCGACGGTGAGCCACGGCAGCAGGTTGGGGTCCTGCGTGATGTAGCCGACCTCGGTGTTGATGTTCTTGATCTTCTTGCCGGCGTACTTCACTTCGCCGTCGGTCGGCTTCAGCAGCCCGGCGGCGAGGTTGAGCAGGGTCGTCTTGCCGCACCCGCTCGGGCCGATGACGCTCAGGAACTTGCCGCGCTCGACGTTCAGGCAAACGCTGTCGATTGTCAGCGTGCTGTTCTGCGCGAACCGCAGGCTGACGTTATCGAATGTGACGGAATAGTCTGACTTCGCAGCCGGGTATCCGCCTTCGGGCTCAACGGCCGTGAGGTTCGATGTCATACTCATCACCGATCGTCTGTCGATCGTGACCGCTGAGTCGCTCCGGCTTCAGCGCCACGAGGAGATTGCTGCTTGCCTGCCTGGTAGCGAGAGCCTCGCGTCCCAGGACGTCTGTTCACTGCTCGCTCACAAACTTGAGCTGCTGGAAGGCGGCGATGCCTTCGATGCCGCCTTCCGACCCGAACCCGCTGTCCTTGTGTCCGCCGAACGGTGTTTCCGGGCCCGAGACCTGCCAGTGGTTCACCGCGATGGCGCCGCATTCCAGGTCGGCGCTCAGCCGTCGGACGGCGGCGGCGTCGCGGGTGAAGATGTAACCCGCCAGCGCGAACGGCACGCTGTTGGCCTGCCTGACCGCCGATTCCGCGGTGTCGAACGGCGTGACGGTCGCGATCGGCCCGAAGGGCTCGGTGCGGGCGAGCTCGCAGTCCTCGTTCACCCCGGTCAGCACCGTCGGTTCCCAGAAGTACCCGGGTCCCTGGCCGCGCTGCCCGCCGGCGGTGACCTCGGCGCCGTGCTTGACCGCGTCGTTGACGAGTGACTCGATCGCCTCGACCCGCCCCTGGGTGGTCAGCGGTCCGACGTCGGTGCCGTCGAGGAGGCCGTTGCCGGTCCGCAGCGCGCGCACCTTGCCTGTCAGCGCTGCGGTGAAGCGGTCGTAGATGCTGGCGTCGACGAAGAACCTGGTCGGCGACGTGCAGACCTGGCCGGCGTTGCGGTAGGCGGCGCGGGCGGCGCCCGCGGCCACCGCCTCGGGATCGGCGTCGGCGCAGACCAGGACCGGCGCGTAGCCGCCCAGTTCCATCACCGGGCGGATCATGTTCCCGGCCGCGAGCGCCGCGAGCGACTTGCCCACGCCGGTGGAGCCGGTGAACGTGAGCGCCCGGATGACGGGGGAGGCGAGCAGCCGGCCGGAGATCTGGGCCGGGTGGCCGAACAGCACGTTGAGCACGCCGGGCGGCAGGCCGGCCTCGAGGAACGCCTCGGCCAGCAGGAGCGCGGTCGCCGGTGTCTCCTCGGCCGGCTTGATCACCACCGAGCAGCCGGCCGCGAGCGCGGAGCTGATCTTGCGCGACGGCGTGATCAGCGGCGCGTTCCACGGGGCGAAGGCGGCCACCGGGCCGATCGGTTCCTGCACGACCAGCTGCTGGCGCTGGTCAGGGCCCGGGATGACCCGGCCGTAGGCGCGCCGGCCTTCCTCCGCGTTCCAGTCGAGGATGCCGGCCGCGGTGTCGATCTCGGCCTGCGCCTCGCGTAGCGGCTTGCCCATCTCCTGGGTGATGACCGTCGCCAGGTCGTCCCGGCGCTGGCGCAGCAGCCGGGCCGCCTGGTGGATGACCGCACCGCGGGCGGCCGGCTCCATCCGGCGCCAGGTCTGGAAGCCGCGCTCGCTGGCGGCCAGCGCGTCGTCGATGTCGGTCTCGGTGGCGTGCGGCACGTGGCCGAGTACTTCCTCGGTGGCCGGGTTGAGCACCGCCGCCCCTGCGGCCGACGTGCGCCACTCGTTGTCAATGAGCAGCCGCAGTCCGGGATAGCCGCCCTGGCCGCCGCTCCGCGACGGTGCCCAGCCGGCGCCGCTTGCTGACATCACGACCTCACCGCCCCGAGTAGCTGCTCGCGGGCCTGGACCGCCGCCTTCAGCGTCGGCAGCAGGTACTCGCGGAAGCTGGCGTAGTCCTCGCTCATCGGGAAGTGCCCGAGTCCGGTCATGACCGTCATCTCGGCGCCGGCGATCGCGTCGGCCACCTGGCGGGTGTCGTCCGGGCTGCAGGAGTAGTCGTACTCGCCGGTGAGCAGGAAGACCGGGCACCGGGTGGTGTCGACCGCGGCCAGGCGGTCGCGGACGTCGCCGTCGACCTTGTAGAAGTGCAAGTCGCCCTTGAAGACGCCGGGTCCGCCCTGCATGTAGTGCCAGAGCGTCTCCCACCGGTCCTCGTCGGGGGCGTCAGGGCCGATCAGGCCGGAGACCACGCCGGCGCAGGCCATGCCGCCGTGCACGTCGGGCCGGTTGAGGTAGTCGGTGTCGTAGTACGGGTCCACGTGCCCGCCGGACTGCAGGCCGATGACGCCGCCGATCTCGTCCGGGTGGTCCGCCGCGAGGTAGAGCACCAGCCGTCCGCCGATCGAGCAGCCCATCACGATCGGCCGGCTGAGTTCCAGCGCCGCGCTCATCGCCATGACGGTGGCGGCATAGCCGGCGGCGGTGAGCTGGTAGGTGTCGTCCTGCCAGCCTTCAGGCGGCGAGGACTTGCCGTGGTAGGGCAGGTCGAAGGCGATGACGCGGCAGGACCGCAGCACCTCGTCGTCGTTGATCAGACCGCGGAACTGGCGGGTGTCCGCGCCGGCGGTGTGCAGGCAGAGCAGCGGCACCCCGTCAGGGTTCCCGGCCTCTTCGACGTAGACCCGGTGGTCCCGGCCGTCAAGCTCTACGTGCAGGTAGCGGGCTGTTACTGGTTCGAACCTGATGCTCATCAGACCACCCTCGGCAGCGCGAGCAGCGCCTTGAAGTAGAAGAGATTGCTCATGAAGGGGTGGATATCGCCTTCGAGGCGCAGCTGCTTGCGGCGCAGCAGCGCGAAGAGGTCGTGATGGCCTGGCCGGGGGGCTGGCTGCCAGAACTCGGCCCACTCCCGGGCGGACGCCCGCAGCGCGAAGGTCCAGGCGGGCATGACGAGCTCGTTCGCGTTCGCGATGACGGTCACGGCGCCGTCGGCGATCGTGACGACCGCCGCCTGGTCGCCGGCCTCGACCAGCATCTTGACCCTGACCAGGCGCCCCTGGGCGATCAGGCGGTCGTCCGCCTTGCGCAGCGCATTGACGCGGTCGAGCAGTACGAGGTCACTCACGAGGACACCTCCCGCGGGGACGGCGTTCCCTGAGTGGTCTCGCGGGCCCGCACAAGAGCATCAACAGCGATAACTCCCTGCCCCATACCTCTCACTAGCAACGGGTTTATCTCCAGTTCTGCCACTTTCGAATCCAATGCGAGATTCGACAGGTTGACGATGGCCTGGGCGAGCGCCTCTGTGTCGGCGGGCGGCCGGCCGCGGTACCCGTCAAGCACCCGCAGCGACCTGACCTCGCTGATCATTTCGCGGGCGGTCGGCAGGTCGACGGGAGCGAGCCGCAGGCTGCGGTCGGCGTACATCTCCGCCAGCTCGCCGCCGGCCGCCACCAGCACGATGGGACCCGCCTGGCGGTCAACCCGGTAGCCGACCAGGACCTCGGCCTGCCCGGTTAGCATCGGCTCGACAAGGATCGGCGGCGACGGCAGGTCAGGGCGGTGAACCGCCACGTTTGCCCTGATCGCCCGCATGGCCTCGCGCAGGGAGGACGCGTCGTCGATGCCGAGTACCACCCCGCCGACGTCGGTCTTGTGCGGGATCTGGGCCGAGAGGACCTTCGCCGCGACCGGGTAGTCGAACGGCAGGTCCACCGCCTCGTCGCCGTCGATGACGACCGTCGCCGCCCGCGGCACGCCGATCGCGTCGAGGATCTGGTAGGCCGCGTTCTCGTCGCCGAGCTCGTCGGCCGCCGTCAGGTAGCCGGCGGGCAGGGCACGGCCGGCGGAGGCCGGCGCGATATCGCGGAACCGCCGGGAGAAGATCGCCGCGATGGAGTCGGCGCAGGACTCAGGCGTGCGGAAGCAGGGGACGCCTGCCGCCGTCAGCGCCGCCATCGCCTGCGGGGCGTGCGGTGCGAGGAAGACGGCGATCGGGAGGTCCGCGCCGGCCATCTCGATGATCGGCTGGACCGCCAGCTCCGGCTCCAGCCTGGCCGACGACCCGAGGACCACGACGAGCACGTCGTGCTCGCGTGCCTCGGCCAGCGTTTCCAGGGCGGGGCGCATGACCGAGTAGCGGGCGCCGTTCAGCGTCAGGTCGACGATGCGGGCGGTCCTGGCCGGCGCGCCCCGCTCGGCCAGCCGGGCGAAGGTTTCCGCCGACGGCTGCTTGACGTCGATCCCGAGGACGCCGAGCTGGTCGACCACCATCGCGGCGCCGCCGCCGGTGCTGGTGACCACGCCCACCCGGGGGGCGTGCCGCAGCGCGGTGCCCGGCACCCGGCGGGCGAGGGCGGCCCCTTCGAGCAGGGCGTCAAGAGTGTGCACGCGGGCGATGCCGCAGTCGGCCAGGAAGGCCGCGCTCACCTCTTCTTCCCCGGCCAGCGCGCCCGTGTGCGACCGGGCCAGCTCCGCCCCGGCGCTTGAGCGGCCGAGCTTGTAGGCGACCACCGGCCGGCCCGCGGCCGTCGCCGCCGCGGCGAAGCGCCGCAGGCTGCCGGCGTCGCTGATCGACTCAAGGAAGAGCGCGTAGCCGCGGATGTCCGGGTCGTCCAGGGTGGCCGCGCAGATGTCGCCCACGCTGAGGTCGATCTCGCTGCCCACGGACACCAGGGACGCGAACCCGATGCCGAGTGCCTTACCCCGGGACACCAGGGCGCCGATCATGCTGCCTGACTGCGACACCGCCAGGGTGTCACCGACCAGCGGGTCGGCCTCGCCGAAGACCGCGTTGGCGGTGAGCACCATCCCGTTGCGGAGGTTGACCACCCCCAGGCTGCTCGGCCCGACCAGCCGCGTGGCGGAACCGTCGATCGCCTGCTGCAGCTGCCGGGTCCTGGCCGCTCCGGCCTGGCCGCTTTCCGTGAAGCCGTCGGCGAGCACGGTCACCGCGCCGACGCCGAGCCTGACGCACTCGCGCACGACGTCGGTCACCAGGTCGGTGGGCGTCATCACGAAGACGTGCTCGGGCACTTCCGGCAGCGCGGAAAGCGCGGGCCAGGCTCGTTCACCCTGGACCTGGGCCCGGTTGGGGTTGATGGGGTACACGGTGCCGCTGAACCCTGACCGGCGGAGAAACGCCAGCGGGCGTCCGGTCGCCTTGCCCGGGTCGTTGGACACGCCGACCAGGGCGACGCTCGCCGGATCGAGCAGCAGGCGGCCGACCGAGTTCCGGCGCGCCTCGGATGTGGTGGCTTCGACCAGACTCATGAAGAGACCGTCACCGGCCGCTGGCTGAAGCGGCGCTCGAAGACCGACTCGGCGATCCGGTTCTTGAGTATCTCGATGGAACCGCCCGCGATCATCCAGCCGCGGGTGCGCAGCAGGCAGTACTCAACCAGGGTCTCCCTGGTGTAGCCCATGGCTCCCATCACCTGCAGGGACTCGTTGGCGGCGGCGAAGCCGGCCTCGTTGCAGGCGAGCTTGGCCACCGTGGTCTCGTAGGCGTCAGGCAGCCCGGCCGAGGCGTGCCGCGCCGCCCGGCCGAGCAGCAGCCCGGCCGCGTCCAGCTTGACCGCCATCTCGGCGAACTTCCACTGGATGCCCTGGAACTCGCACAGCGGGCGGCCGAACTGCTGGCGCTCCATCGCGTGCCTGCGGGCCAGCGAGAAGGCCAGCTCACCGAGGGCCAGGGCGCGGGCGGCGTTGCCGATCCGCTCGATGTTGAAGCCGCTGATCTGCTTCTTGAACCCGCCAGGGCCGAGCACGACGTTGGCGGCAGGCACCCGGCAGTTGTCGAAGAAGAGCTGGCTCCACTGCTCGCCGTTCATGAAGTCCGACGGCGGGGCGATGGTCAGGCCGGGGGCGCCGCGGTCGACGATCACCGACCCGATCCCGCCGACTCCTGGTCCGTACCGCACGTAGACCAGGAACGCGGTGGCGTCCGGGCTGTTGGTGGAGAACACCTTCGACCCGTTGAGCAGGTAGTCGTCCCCGTCGGCGACGGCCGAGGTCTTGAGGTCGGTGGCCGCGGAGCCCGCCTCTGGCTCGCTCATCGCCAGTGCCAGCAGTGACCGCCCGGAGAGCAGGTCAGGCAGGTAGCGCTGCTTGAGCTCAGGCGAGGCGTACTCGGCGAACGTGCGGATCGCGCCGAAGTTCGACGCCTGCACCACGTCGCCGCTTTTCGGGCACACCTTGGCGATTTCCTGGATGGCGATGACCGCCTCCATCAGGCTGGCGCCCTGGCCGCCGTCCTCCTCAGGAATCGTGAGCCCGAGCAGGCCCTGGTCGGCGAGCAGCTTGGCAGCGTCCCAGGCGTAGCCGGGCTCATGAGCGCGGCGCAGCGCGTCGGTGCCGAGGCGGGCTTGTGCGAACGCCCGTACCGACTCCGCGAACTCTTCCTGCTCGTCTGTCAAGTCGAAGCTCATCCACTACTCCTGCAACCGATATACGATGTCTGCAGCGAGTATACGTATTCCTGTCCTTGTATACCAGAGGCAATTTTTGTGTCCCGGGTTTCGCGTGACCGCAGGTCCGGAAGCTCGTCGGCTCAGCGCACCGCGGCCGGGACCCGTCGGGGTCCCGGCCGCAGCACGGGTGTTCAGGCGGTTCTAGGCACGGCGGTGCCGGGCCCTGTCAGGCGTGGCGCTCGTCCAGCTTGGCCGCGTCATCGGGCAGGAAGCGGTGCGAGCAGAACGGGCAGATGAGCTTGATGCCGGCATGACGCAGGCTGCCGTCGACCAGGAAGGCGTCGGAGCACTCGGGGCACGTGGCCCAGAAGATCTGCTTGATCGCCATCAGTTTCCTCCCGTCCGGCCGGCGGCCTCGTCGAGCCAGTCATCGAGGACCATCCGCGCCATCGCGTCCGGCGGCACCCGCAACCGGGTCGGGAACACGACGTTGGTCGGCCGGGTGGCGTCGATGAGGACCCGGGTGGACCCGAGACCGCGCGGGTCGGTCGGGTGCCGCAGGTTCTTGATCGTGTCGATGTCGTTGGACGGGTCGACGTAGGTGTTGACCGCCCACAGCACGTCTTCCTCGTTGAACACGTCGATGTCGTCGTCGACCACCACGACTACCTGGAGGTTGGGCACGTGCGCGGCCGCCAGCAGCGCGGCCTGCTTCCCCTGGTAGTCAGTGGCCTTCTTGACCGATATATAGGCGACGTACCGGCCGCAGCCGGAGAAGGGCATGTTGACCGCGGTCACCGTGCCCAGCTTCTCGGCCAGGTGCTTGTAGATCGTCCCCTCGCGGGGGATGCTGCCGAGCAGCATGTGCTCACGGTGCCCGCTGAAGATGTCCTGCATGATCGCGCCGTCGCGGAAGGTGATCGCCTTGACCCGCATCATCGGCGCCAGCTCCTGCGGCTGGTACTGGCGGCTGATCTCGCCGAAGGGGTCGACGATCGTCTTCTCGCCCGGCGTGATCTCGCCCTCGACGATGATCTCGGCGTCGGCGGGCACCAGGAACTTGCTACCCCAGGTGACCGACGGCGCCAGCCGCACCGGCTCGCCGAGGAAGCCGCCCGCGGTCGCGTACTCGTCGTCGCCGTAGGGGGTGTTGTTCAGCGTCCCGGTCCAGAAGGCGGGGTGGTGGCCGAGGATGTTGATCACCGGCACCGGCTCGCCGCGCTTCTCCCACGCCCGGAACATCCGGCTCATGTCGGCCGAGTGGATCGTCACGCCGCCGCCCTCGGGGCTCTCGGCGAACTGCTTGACGAACGTGATGTTGTAGAAGTCCTCGCCTGGCGCGTGCATGGCCAGCGCCATCGTCAGCACACCGCCGAGGTCCATCTCCGAGTGCCGGACGACCGGCAGCCGCCACAGGTCGGCGTCGGCGCCCTGCCAGACGTTGGCCTGGACCGGGGCGTCCTTGATGAGAACCGGGTCCAGCTTCTTGTCGACCATCTCGGCCAGCTTCAGGCCGAGCAGCGCCCCCGCCTCACTGCGCGGCAGGCCGACGGCGTCGGCGCAGCGCTCGCGGGTCGCCCACAAGTTGGCCACCAGCTCGAACTGGCTCGGGTCGCCGTGCACGTCGAGCGGGTTGCTGAATTTGACGGTCGGGTAACGGCCGGCCCGGTCCAGGTTCTCCAGGATCCCGGTGACGTCGAACTTCATCGGGTTGACCGGACGGCTGACCGAGCGGTACTCCGCCGGGTCGTCTTTGATCGTGTCGAGGTAACCGCCGAGGTCTTTGACCCCGGCTACTGGCGTTCGAGGCGAGCGCACTGAGGCGCGCGGCGAAGACATCCAGATAATCCTTCCTGGTGCGCAGCCGTCCGCGCGGCGAGGCGACCCGGGTCAGGGTCGGGAGGCGGCGGAAGCCGAGTGTTCGCAATGTATACATGTGTTCGTTCTGCGGGTAGTCTAACCAGCTATTGACGACCGTCAACCATGTGTCCCGGTGGAGGTCCGGTGCCCGAATCACTCACCCGCTCTCTGCTTGAGCCGCTGCTGGACTGGCAGGCCGGGGCGGTACCGGGCGCGGCCGACGCGGCCAGGAGCCTGCTGCTCGACCACCTCGGCGTCGCCGCCTGGGGGGCGCGCAGCGAGGTCGCCCGCACGTTCCGCGCCCACGCACTCACCGACCTGGCCCGCGCCGCCGGGCCTGAACTGTCCGTCTTCGGAACCGGCCTGCGCTGCTCGGCGGTGGAGGCGGCGATGGCCAACGCGGTGGCCGCGGCCTGCTTCGAGTTCGACGACTCGCACACCGCGGCCTCGGCCCACCCGGGCGCGGTCATCTTCCCGGCCGCACTGGCCGCGGCCGCGATCGGCCGGGCCGACGGCGAGCGGTTCGTCAACGCGGTCTGCGTCGGCTACGAGGTCATGTGCCGGGTCGCGCGGGCCGTCAACCCGCAGGCCCACCGGGCCAGGCACTTCCAGCCCACCGCGACCGCCGGGCACTTCGGCGCCGCCGCCGCGGCTGCGGTCTGCCTCGGCCTCGGCCTCGACCAGGCGGTGGCGGCGGTGGGGCTGGCAGGCACCGTCGCAGGCGGCAGCATGCAGTTCCTGGTCGAAGGGGCGGTGACCAAGCAGCTGCACCCGGCCTACGCCGTGCAGCGCGGCGTCCAGGCCGCCCAGCTGGCCGCGCGCGGGTTCCCAGGGCTGGCCGACCCGATCGGCGGCACCAGGGGGTTCCTGGCCGCGCAGAGCGGCGACCCGCGGCCGGAGCGGCTGCTGGCAGGGCTCGGCACGGCACCGGCCGAGATCACCTGCTGCGGCATCAAGCCGTACCCGAGCTGCCGCAACACCCAGTCGCCCGCCGACGCGCTGTTCGCACTCCTCGCCAAGCACCGGGTGCCGGCCGATCAAGTCGAGCACCTGACGTTCGGGCTGATCAAGACCGGGCTCGCGACCGTCTGGGACCCGCCGGAGCGGCGGCGCCGTCCCACGTCCCTGGCCGAGGCGCAGTTCAGCATGCCGTTCGTGGCCGCGGTGGCGCTGCTTGACGGCCGCCTCGAGGCCGACCAGTTCCGGCCAGAGCGGTACACGGAACCGGCCGTGCTGGCGCTGATGGACCGGGTCGACTGCGTCGCCGACCCGTCGCTCGACGCGCGCTACCCGGCCAGCTGGCCGGCCTGGGCCGAGCTGACCACGGTCGACGGCCAGCGGTTCAGGTCCGAGACCGAGCACCCGCGCGGCGACCCGGACAACCCGCTGAGCGGGGCCGAGCTGACGGCCAAGTTCGATAGTCTCACCAGCCACTGCTACGACTCCGCCCGGCGCGCGGCGCTGCGGGGCGCGGTGACTGACCTGCCGGACGACGACGCGCTCGTCGCGTTCCTGGAGCTCGCATGACACCTCACCGTGCGCATCACCGTGGGCACCGCGCTGCGGCCCGCCCTGGCGTGTCGTCCCGGACTGGAGACGGCGGAACAGTCAACTTTTGTTCGCGATCCGCACACAGGCGAGGAACGCTGGCCCAAGAGCAGGGATTCGCGGACATGCGAGGAACGCTGACCCAGGAACGGGAAGGGGGCCGATGATGTCGGGCATGGATGCCTCCGCGGTGAACGCAAGCCTGCGGTCGGTCCAGGCAGGGGGCGCCGGCGCGCACCAGGACGCCGGCCTTGACCGGGACATCGACGCAGACCCTGACCCGGGGAACGACGCGGCCGGTAGCACCGCAGGCGCCGGTGCAGGCGGGCAGAAGCAGCGGAACACCGACTTCGCGCAGTCCCTCGAGCGCGGGCTGGCGGTCATCCGCGCCTTCGGCCCTGACCGTCCCCGGCTGACGCTGAGCGACGTCGCGCGGCAGACCGGCCTGACCCGCGCCACTGCCCGCCGGTTCCTGCTGACGCTGGTCGAGCTCGGCTACGTGGACTTCGACGGGCGGCTGTTCTGGCTGCGGCCGCAGGTTCTCGATCTGGGCTACTCCTACCTCTCCGGGCTGACCACGCCGGAGGTGGCGCTGCCCTACATGGAGGACCTGGCGACCAGGGTGTCGGCGTCCGCGTCGCTGTGCGTCCTTGACCGGAGCGACGTTTTCTACGTGGCCCATGTCCCGGCCAGCCGCATGCTGGCCGTCCGGGTTCCTGTCGGCACCCGGGTGCCCGCCCACGCCACCGCGACCGGGCACGTCCTGCTGGCCGCGCTCCCGGCCGAGCGGCGGCGCCAGTACCTCGACACGGCCCGGCTCGAACGGCTGACGCCGCAGACGCTCACCGCGCGCCACGAGCTCACCGAGGAACTCGACACGGTTTACCGCAACGGCTACGCGCTCGGTGACGCGGGACTCGAGGAAAACCTGTTCGCGGTGGCCGTTCCCGTGACCGACGGGCGCGGCTCGGTCGTTGCGGCGCTCGGCATCTCCACCCAGGCGGTCACCCCGGCCGCGCAGCCGCAGCACGGCGACTACCTGGCCGCCCTGCTCGAGACGGCGGCGCAGGTCAGCGCCCAGCTGCGGCGCATCTACGTCCCGCCAGGACGCTGACCCGGACCGGGCTGACCCCGGCCGCGCTGCTCCCGAGGACGCTGATCCCGAGGACGCTGCCCCCGCAGGCGCTGACCCCGGGGACGCCGATCCCCAGTGAACCGCCCCCGAGGGCGCGGACCCCCAGTGCGCCGCGCTCACTGTCCCGCGTTGCCTTCGTTTTCGAACCGGTCAAGGCCGTAGAACTTCTGCACCTCGGCCAGGCGCCCCGCGGGCGGCCGGGCGCTGAAGAAGTCGGTCGCCGAGGCGCGCAGGCCGGTGGTGCGGGCCAGGTCGGCGAACATCTCGCCGAATTTCAGGGTGACGCCGACGCAGTCGACTACCGCGACCTCATCGACCCGGGTGAGGCCCGCCACCGACAGCACCGTCGACACCGGGGCTTCCCCGGGGATCACGACATCGACACCGTGGTCGCGGGCCAGGCGGCGGGTGACCTCGGTGACCCGCTCCACCACGGGCTCCGGCTTGTCGAAGGCCTCGAAGACGGTCCGGTAGTCCTGGCCGAGTGACTGCACGCCCCAGGCCCGCGACTGCATGCCGAACTTGGCGATGTGCTGCTCGTAGAGCGGGATGTACTCGTCGATCATCGTCAGGATGGCGAACCGCCGTCCGAGCATGGCGGCGGTGTACATGGCGGCCTGGGCGTAGCTGATCACCGGGATGTTCACCAGCGACTGCGCCTCGCCGACGATGTTCTCCGGCAGGTTCATGATCAGGAAGCCGTCGTAGCCCTCCCGCTCGGCCACCTGGACATTCTGCAGGATCTGCAGCGAGTGGAGGTAGGCCAGGTACACGTAGCGGTTGTCGTAACCCGGGTACTCGGTGACGTACGTGCTGGGGGCGAGCCCGTGCAGGTCGACGACCGTTCCCGGCTGGCCCACGCGCTTGAAGTGATCTTGCATCGCGGCGGCGTACTTCGGCAGGCGGGCCAGTTCGGTCCGGCTCTGGTGCCACAGTCGCATTCGGTGACCTTCCGCTTATCTGACGGCTGGGGTTGGCTGGTGTTACCTGACGCGCCCGGCGGCGGTGCGCAGCACCTGCGCGGTCAGCGCCCGCGCGAGGTGCAGCCGGAAGGCGGCGCTGGCGTGCAGGTCGTCCGACGGGGCGATGTCCTCGCTGACCAGCGAGGCGGCCCGCGCGATGGCGGCCTCGTCGAGGGGCCGGCCGGCCAGCGAGTCCTCCGCGTGGGGGGCCCGCAGGGCGCGCGACCCGACCGAGATGCAGGCGATCCGGGCGGTGCTTACGGTGTCGTCGTCGGCCAGGCTGACCACGCAGCCCACTCCGGCCAGGGCGAAGTCGCCGCGGCGCCGGGAGACCTCGGCGAAAGCGGCCCCGGTTCGCGGAGCCGGGCCGGGGATGATGATCTCGGTCAGTATCTCGTCCTCGGCGAGAGCGGTGGTGAACGTGCCGAGGAAGAAGTCGTCGGCCGGGATCTCCCGGTCTCCGTCCGGGCCGTGCACCCGCAGCCGCGCACCGGTCGCCAGCGCGACCGAGCACAGCTCGGATCCGGAGTCAGCGTGCGCGAGGCTGCCGCCCAGCGTGCCGCGGTTGCGCACCGCGGCGTGCGCGACCAGCGGCAGCGCCTCGGCCATGACCGGGCAGCGCTCGGTCACCAGGGCCGACCGCTCGAGCGAGCGCTGCCTGGTCAGCGCCCCGATGGCTAGGCCGCCGTCGTCGCGCGGCTCGATGTAGTCGAGGTCGTGCAGCGGGTTGAGGTCGACGAGCAGCTCGGGACGGGCCAGCCGCAGGTTCATCAGCGCGATCAGGCTCTGCCCGCCGGCGATCGCCTTGCCGTCCTCGGCCTGGCGGAGGGCCGTGACCGCGTCATCGACACTGGTCGCGCGGTGGTACTCGAACGGGGCCGGCTTCATGCGTCGCCCTCCTTGGCTAGAGCCGCCGTCATCTTGTCGAAGATCATCTGCGGGGTGATCGGCACCTCGGTGATCCGGATGCCGTGCGGGGCCAGCGCGTCCTCGACGGCACTGGCGATGGCGGCCGGCGTGGTCATGTAGGCGCCCTCGGCGGTTCCCTTGGCGCCGTAGGGATGCAGCGGCGACGGGGTGACCTGCTCGTGCAGCTCCACCCTGGGCACCTCGTGCGCGGTCGGCATCAGGTAGTCCATGAAGCTGGCGGCGAGCAGCTGCCCGCTGGCCTGGTCGTAGGCGAAGTTCTCGTACAGCGCCCCGCCGACGCCGTGCCCCACCCCGCCGTAGCAGAACCCGTCGACCACCAGCGGGTTGATCACCGTCCCGCAGTCGTGCACCACCACGTACTTGGTCAGCTTGATCTCGAACGTCGCCGGGTTCACCTCGGCTACCACCACGTGGAAGTCGAAGGAGTAGGTGGGGAACTGCTTGGCGCCGGTCTTCAGCTTGCGCTTGGTGACAATGTCGGGCCCGGCGTAGACGTTCTGTTCCACCAGCCCCGGCTCCATCCCGGGCGGGCAGTTCATCCGCGGCCCGTAGGCGATCTTGGCCAGCTCCCTGACGGTGAGCGCGCGGTCCGGGTCGCCCGCGATCCGGTAGCTGGTGCCGTCAACCTCGATGTCGTCCTCGCTCGCTTCCAGCGTGAACGCGGCCAGCCTGGTCAGCGTGGCCCGCACCTTGGCCGAGCACTGGAAGACGGTGGTGCCGAGCATCTGCGTCATCCGGTTGCCAGTCGGGGCGCCGGCGTAGACGCCGGCCAGCCCGTGGCCGCGCTGCACGGTGATGTCACCGAGCTCGATACCGAGCTCCTCGCGGATGATCTGGGTGACCATGCTCTCGTGGGCCTGCCCGGCTGACTGGAAGCCGATCGTGGCGACCGCGTGCCCGGTTGCGTCGATCTCGATCCTGACGCCCTCGCCGTGCTCGGCCGCCGCGCCGCCGGGGTCGAGGCCGCCGGCCGTGCCGATGCCGTACAGCCGCCCGGCCGCGCGCGCCTCCGCCTGGGCGGCCAGCAGGTCCTCGATGCGGGCCTGCTTGAGGCCGATCTCGGCCGCGCCCGGGTAGTTGCCCGAGTCGTAGATCGCACCGCCGGGGATCTCGTAGGGGAACTGCTCAGGCTGGATGAAGTTGCGCAGCCGTACCTCGACCCGGTCGAGGCCGAGGTCGCGGGAGACCTGGTCGACGGTGCGCTCGAGGATGAAGTTGTGCGGTGACTGGCCCGCGCCGCGGAACGGCACCTGGTTGGTCTTGCAGGTCAGCACCCCGTAGCCGCCGTACCGGACGGCCGGGATGCGGTACGGGCCGACGATGGCGGAGGTCGGCTTGGTGATCTGCCGCGGGCCGCGCCCGCAGTAGGCGCCCAGGTCCTCGATGACGTCGATGTCCAGCGCCCTGATGTCGCCCGCCGACGTCGCCGCGACCTTGACCGAGTAGTAGCGGTCGGGGCCGTGCCCGTCGCTGGCCTGCATGTTCTCGATGCGGTCTTCGATGAACTTGACCGGCCGACGGGTGCGGAGGGCGGCCGCGGCGACCAGGTACATCTGCTTGCGGCCGCGCTTGGAGCCGTAGGAGCCGCCGATGTCGACGTCCATGTGGACCTTGACCTTCGGCGTCCGCATGACCTTGATGACTTCCTGCTGGATGTCCGGGTTCTGGTGGGACGCCCACAGCTCGAGGATGCCCGTCGGGTCGACCTGGGCGATGCAGCCGAAGGTCTCAAGCGGTACGCCCGAGTGCCGGTTCCACCGGTAGGTGTACTCGAACGTGTGGTCTGCCTTGGCGAACTCGTCGTCGACCTCGCCCCAGGTCCAGCGCTCGTTCCAGACGACGTTGGTGCCCTCGGCCTCGTGCAGCAGCGGCGCGTCCGGCCGCATCGCCCGCCGCGGGTCGACGAGCGGCTCGAGCTCCTCGAATTCCATCCCGACGAGCTCGGCCGCGTCCTCGGCGGCGGCCCGCGAGGTGGCGACGACGGCGGCCACCCACTCGCCGGCGTAGCGGATCTTGTCGACCGCCAGCGGGTACCAGACCACGTTGGGCAGCGCCAGCTCCTGCGGCACGGGCCCCATCATCTGGGTCAAGTCGGCCCCGGTGAGCACGGCGAGCACGCCTGGCGCCGCCAGCGCCTCCGATACGTCGACCGACTGCAGGACGGCGTGCGCGACCGGGGCGGGCACCACCGCCATGTGCAGCATGCCGGGCAGGCTCAGGTCGTTGATGTACCGTCCGCCGCCGCGCACGAAGCGGCGGTCCTCGATGACGGGCATGGGCTTGCCGATGAACTTGTACCGGCTCTCCGCGCTGGTTGTCATGCGCGTTCCTCCTTCTGCTGGCCGGCCGCGATGACCGACTCCGCCGCCTGGAGGATCTGCTCGTAGCCGGTGCAGCGGCAGAGGTTGCCTGACAGCGCGTCGACCAGCTCTTCCTCGTTCGGCCGGGGATTGCGGCGCAGCAGGTCCTCGAGCGTCATGATCATGCCGGGGGTGCAGTACCCGCACTGCATGGCGTGCTTGGCGCAGAACGCCTCCTGCAGCGGGTTCAGCTCGTCGCCGTCAGCCAGGCCCTCGATTGTTTCCACCGCCGCGCCGTCGGCCTGGACGGCCAGCATCAGGCAGGAGCGGACCAGCTCGCCGTCGACGATGACGTTGCAGCAGCCGCAGACGCCGTGCTCGCAGCCCACGTGGGTGCCGGGGAAGACCAGGTCGTCGCGCAGGCAGTCGAGCAGCGTCCGGCGCGGCTCGACGCGCGCCTCGACCTGCTGGCCGTTCACGGTGAGACTGATGGGGATGAAGTTAATTTCGGCCACGGGTACCTTCTTCTGACTTGCGGGTGGACTGCTCCGCGCGGGCGGCCGCCGTCGGGCGGTTCAGCCCCATCGTTTGAACGTGTTGTGCTGGATGCCGAACTGGTCGAAGACCTTCCCCGCGGTGTGCCGCAGCAGGTCGTCGATCGTCTCGGGCTTGTGGTAGAAGGCGGGGACCGGGGGCAGCACCGTCGCGCCGGCCAGGGTGACCGTCTCCATGTTGCGGATGTGGATGAGGCTCAGCGGGGTTTCCCTGGTCACCATGACCAGGCGGCGCCGCTCCTTGAGGGTCACGTCGGCCGCCCGCGCGATCAGGTTGTCGCTGATGCCGGCCGCGACGGCGGCGAGGGTGTTCATCGAGCAGGGGATGATGACCATGCCGTCGACCGGGAACGAGCCGGACGAGACCGCCGCCGCCATGTCCTCGGGCGGGTAGGTGAAATCGGCCAGGGCCTCGACCGCGGCCCGCTCAAGCCCGGTCTCGAGCAGGATGCTCTTCTCCGCGCCGCGGGACACGATGAGGTGCACCTCGACGTCGGGCAGTTCGCGGGCCTCACGCAGGAACGTGATCGCCAGTTGCGGGGCGCTTGACCCGGTGATTCCGACGACCAGCCGCCGTGTGCTCATCTCGTCCGCCTTCCTGTGCCGGCCCTCAGGCCAGTCCGAAGATCCGGGTCGCGTTGCCGTCGAGTACGGCCTTGAGCACGGTCTCGTCGGTGCTCGCCTCCCGGACGGCGGCCGTCAGCGGCAGGCCTGAGCGCTCCGTGGCCGCGGCCCCGAAGTCGGAGCCGACCAGGACCTGCCCGGGTCCCGCGTAGTCGAGCAGGAGCCGGACCGACTCCGTCCGCATCAGCACGGTGTCGTAGTAGATCGTCTGCGCGATCTCCGACGGCAGCCGCTTGACCTGGCCGCTCATCTGACCGTCGCGGTGGCCGGCGCCTTTCGCGTCCCGGTCGAACCGGCCGACCTGGTAGGGGAGGAGCCCGCCGCCGTGCACCATGACCAGGCGCAGCGCGGGGAAGCGGTCGAAGACCCCGGCCATGATGAGCTCGGCCGCCGCCATCGTGATGTCGACCTGCCGGGCGAACAGCGCGTTGAGCGACGGGTACAGCGCCAGCAGCTCGTCGTTGGCGGGGGCGTTGGTCGCCGGGTGCAGCACGACGGGGACACCGAGTTCGACCGCCGCCGCCCACAGGGCGTCGAAGCGCGGCTCGGAGAGCCGGCCGCTTGGCAGGCTGGACGGGATCATCGCGCTGTGCATGCCGAGCTCGCGTACCGCACGGCGCAGTTCCTCGGCGGCGGCATCGGGGTCGCCCAGGTACAGCGTCGCGTGCCCGGTCATCCGGCGGGCGCGGTCGCTGACCGACTCGGCCACGGCGTCGTTGAGCAGCTGGACCCAGCGGACGCCGTGGGCGGCGGGCAGCTCCTGCCCGTGGATGTCCAGCCACGGCGCGACCACCTGGTGGGCGACTTCCTGGGCGGCGAACCAGGGGGCGCGGTCGGCGGTGTCGAGCATCATCCCGGCGACCGGCCGCAGCCGCTTCTGGCCGGGGAAGGTCAGGAAGTACTTGCCGTCCGCGGCTTCGGCCCGCACGCCGAACGGCGCCGTGCGGACCACTTCGTCGAGGAACGCCTGCGGCACGCAGTGGCCGTGGACGTCAACGGCTCCGGCGGCGCTGTCGTCAGCCACGGTCGGCACCTTCCTGGGCGGCCTGCTCCCACGCGGAAATCTCGCGGTCGATGACGACCATGGCGTCGCGGGCGACCGGATAGCCGACGTACGGGTTCAGGTGCAGGGCGATGCCCCGCACCTCGTCCGGGGTGAGCAGGCTCTCCCGCAGGGCCCCGGCCACGTGGAAGCCGAGCAGCCCGAGGTGCCGCAGCGCGATCAGCGACGAGATCGTGACCGTGCTCTTCATCCGCAGCTCAAGGACCGGGTCGATCCACTGGCCCATCCACATGTGCTGGATGCCGAGCTCGGTGAAGGCCTCAAGGCCCGGGGTGACGCGCGATCCCGCGTCCCACGACTCGCCGAGGATCCTGGCCCGGATCGCGAGTGCCTGCTCGCGGCGCGGATCTGAGTGTGCTTGCTGGCCGTCGGTCATTGCTTCCTTTCGAGGTCATCGCGATGTTCTGCGCCTGGCATCCAGGTAATTGCGCACTGTCCCGCGGCCACCATGCGGGTGCAGTAGCAGCGGTGGTACTGCACGCTGAGCCCGCGGTAACCCCACCGCTGCAGCTGGGACGCGGTGACCGGCGGGCCGGGTACGAGTGACCCCGCGTAGATGAGCGTCGCGCCTGGCAGGTCCCGCGGGAACCGCGGCAGCTGGCTGGCCGGCGCGTGCAGTACCACCGCGTCCGCCCCGGCCTCGAGCAGCCCGGCCGCCTGGCCGAGCGCGCCGTCGTAGCCGCCGCCTGGCGGCACCGTGCAGCGGGCCATGATCAGCATGTGCTCGCGGGCCGCGCGGGCGGCCCGCACCCGGGCAAGCAGCCCGCGGTGTGCCCGGTCACGCTCCCTGGCGGCGCTGTACGGCAGCTCGGCGGGCAGGTGCTGGCCGCTGACCTCGATCGCGGCGACGCCGGCCGGTTCCAGCCGGGCCACCGCGCCGGGGATGTCCTCGGTGCCGCCCCAGCCGATGTCGGCGTCGAGCAGCAGCGGCAGCCCGCACGCGCGGATCACCGCGCGCGCGGTCCGCTCGATGTCCTCGAGGGACAGCCCGGAGGTCAGCGGCAGGTGGGCGCCGATGGCGTAACCGCCGAGGGTTACCGCTTCATAGCCCGCCTCGCGAGCGAGCCGGGCGCCGAGGGGGTCGCAGACGGCCGGCTGGTCGAGGATCGCCGGCCGGCCAAGCAGCTCACGCAGCACCTCGCCCGGTCGTGCCGTCTTCACCGTCGAGGTCACCTCTGCTTCACTGCCATGGGGAAGTACTCCCAGGTCCAAGCGGCAGTGTATACGACTGAGCCGATTTCGTATACTGTTACGATGCAAGGTATACGTACTAGGTGCATGCCGGCGGCATCCCGGACAACAGAGGATCTAGTTATATTGCGGTGCCGCTAGCGCACTGTCACCAGCCTCAGGAGCACATGTTGGACCCTGTTCAGCCGACGCCGAAGAACTTGGCTCTCTACGAGCGACTGCGCTCCGCGCTCGCTGACGAGGAGTTCCCGCCTGGCTCTCGCATCTCGGAAGTCGACCTATGCGCCCGCTTTGACGTCAGCAGGACCCCGATCCGCGAAGCCCTCGCCCGGCTTGAACAGGACGGCCTCATCGAGCGTCAGGGATCGGCGCTGTTCGTCCGCGACCGCACGGCCGACGAGACGATCGACATCTACCGTGTCCGCGTGTACCTAGAGGGCGCGATCGCGTTCGACGCCGCCTACCGGCGCAGCGAGACCGACCTGATCAGGCTCGAAGCCGCCGCCGCGCAGGGCGAGGCGCTGACCGGGACCGAGGACCCGTCCCTGTTGCAGGCGGCGAACAGCACGTTCCACCGGGCGCTCGCGGCCGCCTGCCATAACCAGACGCTCCAGGACCTGCAGAACCGGCTGACCGCGCAGGTCGCCAAGCTGCCGTCGACGACGCTGAGCTTCCCCGGCCGCTGGGAGCATTCGGTACGCGAGCACCGCGAGCTCATCAGCGCGATCAGGGAGCAGGACGGCGAGCGTGCCCGGGATATCGGCGGCCAGCACATGAACGAGGCGGCCGAGATCAGGATCAAGCTCATCGCCCGCGAACTGAACACGCGCCAGGACGCCGGCCAGGTCGTTCTGTGAACGGGCTTGCGAGCGAACCAGTAAGCAAGCGCAAGCGGGGAGGGCTCGTCAGCCAGGGTGGAGTTCAGTGAGCGACACGGACACTGTCCAGGTCAGCCGCCGGGATAACGCGGTCTGGGTCGGGCTGAACCGGCCGGACAAGCGCAACGCCCTCAACCTCGCGACGAGCCGGGCCCTGCGGGACGTATTCGACGAGGTCCAGGCGGCCGGGCCGGTGGTGCTCGTGCTGCACTCCACCACCCCCGGCATCTTCGTCGCGGGCACGGACGTCGCGGACCTGGCCGAGCGCCGCGCTGAGCAGGCGCTGAACCCGGTCAACGTGCGGCTTTTCGAGCAGCTGGCCTCGTTCCGCTGGCCCACAGTGGCGGTGATCGACGGCCCGGCGTTCGGCGGCGGACTTGAGCTCGCGCTCGCGTGCGACCTGCGGATAGGGACGCCGGCCGCGCGGTTCGCCTCGCCCGAGCCGTCGCTCGGCATCCTCGCCGGGGCGGGCGGCAATCACCGGCTGTCGCGGCTGACGGGCTTCGCGGTCGCGCAGCGGATGCTCTACGCCGGCGACGTCGTCGGCGCCGAGGCTGCCCTGGCCTGCGGCCTGATCGACCGGCTGGCCGCGGCCGCGGACCTCGACGTGGCCGCCGACGCGCTGGTGTCGTCGATCGCGCAGCGGTCGTGGCGCGCGCTCGAGCTGACCAAGCTGGCGCTGCGGATGGGCCAGCGCGACACCACCACCTTCGACCTGGCGGCTCAGGGACTGCTCTACGAGAGCGAGGACGCCGCCGCGCGGATGCACGCGTTCCTTAACAAGCGCCGCGCCCGGTGACGGCGGTGGACCCGGCGCGCGGCACCGTGCTGCGGCTGGCGGTACTCGACGACTGGGAAGGCGCGGCAGGCGACTTCGTCGACTGGCGCGCCGAACTGCCGGAAGCCGAGGTGACGGTCTTCACCGACCATCTCGACGACGAGGCCGAGCTGGCGGAGCGGCTGGCGCCGTTCGACGCCGTCATGCTGATGCGCGAGCGCACCCCGGTAACGGCCGCGCTCCTGCGCTCGCTGCCGAAGCTCAGGCTGATCGTGACGACCGGGATGCGCAACCGCGCGCTCGACCTGGACGCGGCCGCCGGGCTCGGCGTGCTGGTGTGCGGCACCCAGGGGCTGCAGTGGGCCGCGCCCGAGCTGACCTGGGCGCTGATCCTGGCTCTGGCCAGGGACATCCCGCGGGCGGACGCCTCGATGCGGGCCGGCCGGTGGGAACCGACGGTCGGGATCGACTTGCACGGCGCGACCCTGGGCATGGTCGGCCTCGGACGACTCGGCGGGCAGGTCGCGTCGGTCGCGCTGGCGTTCGGTATGAGTCTTATCGCCTGGAGCCCGCACCTGACCGCGGAGCGCGCCGCCGCGCACGGGGCCGCGCTGGTCGGCAAGCGCGAACTGTTCGAGCGGTCTGACGTGGTGTCCGTGCACATGATCCTCGCCGACAGCACCCGCGGGCTGGTCGGGGCGGCCGAGATCGCCGCGATGAAAAGGAGCGCCGTGCTGGTGAACACCTCCCGAGGTCCCCTGGTCGACCAGGACGCGCTGCTGAGCGCCCTGGCCGACGGCCGCATCGCCGGGGCGGGACTCGACGTCTACGACCAGGAGCCGCTCCCGGCCGGGCACCCGCTGCGGTCGGCGCCGCGCGCGATCCTCACCCCGCATCTTGGCTACGTCACCGCGGGCACCTTCGCCTCCTTCTACCGCGAGGCCGCCCGCGACGTGCGGGCTTACCTCGACGGGAGTCCGGTCCGGGTGATCAACCCGTGAGCGGCAAGACCACCACCGGCGTTCTGGCCGACTGGGTGGCCTCCGTCGACTACCCGAGCCTGCCTGAGCCGCTGGTCAGGCGGGTCACCAGGCAGTGCCTCGACCTGGTGGGCGTCGCCCTGGCGGGCACGGGCGAGCCCGCCGTGAGTGCGGTCCGCCGGCTGGCCGACGCGCCGGGTGCCGCCTCGGTCTGGGGCACGCACGCCACGGTGCGCGAAGCGGACGCCGCGTTCGCCAACGCCGCCGCCGGGCACGCGCTTGACTTCGACGACATGTGGCTGCCAGGCGCCCACCCGACCGCGCCGATCTTTCCGGCCGCGTTCGCGCTGGCCGAGACCCGCGGCCGCTCAGGCCAGGACCTGATCGCCGCCCAGGCGGCCGGGTACGAGGTGATGGGACGCCTGCACTCGGCGATCTCCGGCCGGTTCGGCTGGCACCCGACGGCCGTGTTCGGCACGTTCGGCGCCGCCGCGGCGGCCAGCCGTCTGCTCGGGCTGTCCGGCGCCCAGACGGCGACCGCGTTCGGTATCGCCAGCTCCATGGCCAGCGGCATCGACGGGCAGTCGGGCACCATGGTCAAGCCGCTGCACGCCGGCCTCGCCGCGCAGAGCGGGGTCCGCGCGGCGCTGCTGGCGGCCGACGGGTTCACCGCGACCGACACCGCCTTCGACGGGAAGCGGTCCTTCTTCGCCGCCTTCTTCCCGACGGTCGCGCCGCAGACCTGGCGGCTGACGGCCAGCCTGGGCACCAGCTACTACCCGCTGACCCCGGGGATCGGCATCAAGATGTACCCGGCGGGCTACTACATGCACCAGTCGTTCGAGGCGGCGCTGCACATCGTGACCAGCGAGGACATCGGCGCCGATGACATCGAGTCGATCCGCGTGGCGGTGCCTGGCCAGCGGTTCGACCGCCAGTTCCCCCGGTACGCGCTCGACGCGAAGTTCAGCGTGCAGTACATGGCGGTCATGGCCGTGCTTTACCGCAGGCTCGGCGCCGACCTCTTCGACGAGAAGGTCGTGTTCAGCCTGCCGGTCCAGTCGCTGCTGGCCAGGACCACGGCCTACCAGGAGGCGAAGCTCCCTGACAACCCGGACATCGCCAACAACCCGGTAACGGTCTGCTGCCGCGACGGCCGCGAGTTCACCATGACGGTCACGATGCCCAAGAGTCACTGGAATTACCCGCTGCCGCGGGAGGCCTGGACCGGGAAGTTCCGCGCCAACGCGGCGAGCGTGCTGTCCGCCCCGGCCGTCGACGAGCTGGTGGACGCCTTCGATCACCTGGAAGACGCGCCGGGCGTCGGCCGTATCGCCGGGCTGCTGCGCCCGGCAGTCAGCTGATACTGACCAGGCGGGTGACGTCGTCCGCGGGCAGTTCGCCGTCGACCCAGGCGGTCACGCTGATCTCCCGCAGCTCCACGGCGCCGCCGTAGCTGGACAGGAACGCCGTGTCGGCGGCGTCCCGGCCCGAGGCGATCCGGACCAGGGTGCTGCGCGGCGCCAGCGTGGTCGCGTCCACCACCCGCCAGCGGCCGTCCACCGCGGCTTCGGCGACCGCGTGAAAGTCCATCGGGTCGAGGCCGGGCGCGTAGACGGCGGCCAGCCGGGCCGGCACGTCGAGGGCCCGCAGCAGCGCGACGACCAGGTGCGCGTAATCACGGCAGACGCCCTGCCTGGCCAGCAGCGTGTCGACCGCACCGTCCGTCGGCCCGCTGCTGCCCGGCACGTAGCTGAGCCTGGTGCCGACCCACGAGGAGACGGCGGCCAGCAACTCGCCGGGCGCGGTGATGCCCGCGAACTCCGACCGGGCGACCGCGGCCAGCCGGTCGGACTCGGCGTACCGGCTGGGCCTGAGGTAGACGATGCGGTCAGCCTCGGCCACAGCCGGCTCGGCGGCCCGGCCCGCCACGACAGCCGTGTAGTCGACGACCACCCGCCCAGGCCGGGCCGCTTGGAGCACGTGCGTGCGGCCCTCGCCCGCGATGTCGGCCTCCGCCGCCTGGGCCGGCTCACCGTCGCAGGTGAGCGTCAGCACCTCTTCAGTCTCGACGTCTGGCATTTCCGATACCGCCAGCTTGAAGATCATCGTGGCCGGCTGGCGGACGTCGAGGACCAGGTGAGCGCCGACGCGGCGGCTGAAGTCTGTCACCCCTTAAGTATCCCGGCCTTACGTGTCCGCCTTGTTCCGCTCAGAGGCCCGGCTTGGTTCGGCTCAGATCTCCTGCTTGGTTCCGCTCAGATTCCCTGCTTGGCCAGCCAGGACAGGCACTCGTCGGCGACCGCCCGCCAGCCGCTGTCGACGGTGAGGCTGTGCCCGCGGTCGGGGAACTCGGTCAGCTCGGTGACCGCGTCGGAGCCCCGGTACTGCTTGAGGGTGGACTTGGTGATCGCCTCAGGCACGGTGTGGTCCCGGCCGCCCATGATCAGCAGCAGGCGGGCCGCGGCCGGAGTTGCCGGTGTTGACCTTCGCGGGCGAGTGCGGCGAGAAGTTGGCCGCGGCGGCCTCGAACAGCGGCTTG
>DASYAD010000474.1:0-9369 GCA_036501515.1 Trebonia sp.
ACCTGGTCTTGCTGGTCAAGCCCGAGGCCGACGGCCAGCTGGCGGCCGAGCCTGCGCGCGGCGAAGACGCCGGCCAGGTCCCGGACGTGCAGGTTGGCGAGTTCGTCGGTCATGGCGTCTCGGTCACAGCTTCTCGGTCACGGCTTCTCGGGTCATGGCATGAGCACCAGCACTCCCGCGTCGTCGCGGTGCGAGCCGGCCCTGGCCAGCAGCGCCGCGGCGACCACCAGCGGGTCCCTCTTGTTCAGGCCGGGCAGCGCGGCGGCGTCCCACCGGGCGCTGATGCCGTCTGAGTGCAGGATAACCGCCGCCCCGGGCGGGGCGGTGTACTCGAACTGCCTGATCGCGCGGGCCTGGTGGCCGGCGATCCCCGGCACCGAGAGCATGCCCTTGCGGGCGCCGTCAGCCAGGATCACGGCGGCGATGTTGCCGAGGCCCGCGAACCAGACGGCGGGGCCGTCGATCCTGACGACGCCGAGCGCGCCGCCCCGGGTGTGCCCCATCCGCCGGTGCGCCCGCTCGACCAGCGCGGCGGGCTCGGCCGCGGGGTCGTCGAGTATCGCGGTGACCGCCTCCATCGCCGCGCTCGCGGCCAGCGGGCCGTGGCCGAGGCCGTCGCAGAGCACGCCGGTCATCCCGCTGTCCGTCGCGGCCGCACCGAAGACGTCGCCGCACTCGGTTTCCCCGCTGATCGGCCTGACCAGGCCCGCGTACGGCGGGGTGCCCGCCCGCGGTTCCCGCCAGAACCTGGCCACCAGCGCGGTGCCGTGGCCATGGACCGAGTACAAGTCGCAGAAGTCGGCCAGCCGCTGAATGGCGCCCAGCCCGATGCCGAGGGTGCCGCTGGTGGAGTGGCCGTCGCGCATCGCGGAGCGCGCATCGCGCAGCCCGGGCCCCGCGTCGATCGTCACCATCTCGATACCCGGGCGGTCGGCGTCCCGTCCGATGCGCAGCAGCATCGATCCCTGGCTGGCATGCTTGTGCAGGTTCGAGGCGGCCTCGGTTACCGCGAGCACCAGCTCGCCGGTCCGGTTCTCCGGGAACTGGAGCCGCCCGGCCAGCGCCAGCGCGACCCCGCGGCAGGCGGCGGCGGCGCTGGCGTCCTCGACCCGGATCCAGCGCTGGTCGCCGGGGACCTGGGCGGGCAGCGGCTGGTTCAGCGCGACCATTTGACGACCGTGACGCTGGTGCCGGTGCCTGGCTTGGAGTCCAGCTCGAACTCATCGACCAGCCGCCGGGCGCCCGACAGCCCGAGGCCGAGCCCGCCGCCCGAGGTCCAGCCGTCGGTCAGCGCCAGGTCGATGTCGGGGATCCCCGGTCCTTCGTCGCTGAACTGCAGCTTGACGCCTTTCCTGCCGTTGGGCGACTTGACCGACTCAAGCCGGGCCACACCGCCGCCTCCGTAGACCAGCGTGTTGCGCGCGAGTTCACTGGCGGCGGTCACCAGCTTGGTCTGGTCGACTAGCGACAGCCCGGTCTCAGCGGCCTTGTTACGCACCTGCTGGCGTACCTTGACGACGTCGTCGCCCGACTGGATGGGGATCTCGTCCATCAGGACTTGCCGTTCAGGAGCGCCAGCCCTTTCTCGGCGTTGAGCGCGGTGCGGACACCGCCAAGCGAAAGCCCGAGCTCGGTCAGCGTGATCGCCACCGCCGGGCGCATGCCGACGATGACCGTCTCGGCGTCGAACAGGCGGGATATCGACCCGATCATGGTCAGCATCCGGCCGATGAACGAGTCGACGATCTCCACCGCGGTGATGTCGATGACGACACCGTGCGCGCCGGTCGCGACCAGTTCGTCGGCCAGGTCCTCCTGCAGCGCCATGACGCTGTCGTCCTGCAGGTCGATCTGGATGGAAACGAAGAGGATCATGCCTATCTTCAGGATCGGCACCCGCTCCATAACGCGGGTACGACCTTCAGGCCGGCCTGCTTCAGCGCGAGTGCCAGCGCGTCGGCCAGCGTCGCCTTGGTGGCGATGTCGCCGAACTCGATGCCGAGCGACACGATGGTCTGCGCGACCTGCGGCCTGATACCGCAGATGGTGCACTCCGCGCCGAGCAGCCGAGCCGCGCTGACGGTCTTGAGCAGGTGCTGCGCCACCTCGGTGTCCACCGTCGGCACGCCGGTGATGTCGATCACCGCGTGATCGGCGCCCGCCGAGACCAGGGTCTCAAGCAGCTTCTCCATCACCAGCTGGGTGCGGGCGGAGTCGAGGGTGCCGACCAGCGGCACCGCGATGATGCCGTCCCACAGCCGCACCACCGGCGTGGACAGCTCCATCATCGCCATCGACTGGTCGGAGATGATCTGCTCGCGGGCGGCCGAGTACGCCTCGAAGGTGCGCAGCCCGAGGTCGTCAACCAGCCGGGAGAGTGCGAGGAACTCGGGGGCCATGTCCGCTGCGTCCCCGACGAGCTCGTAGACGGCCTCCTTGAGCGAGAACACCGCCAGCGCGGTCTCGCTCGGCGTGAACCCGTCCCGGGCCCGGCTGCGGGACAGCTCGTCCAGGGTGGCCCGCAGTTCGCCTGCGGCGTGCTCGTCCGCGTCGGACAGCACCCGGATGACGAGCGAGTAGACGTCGCCGAGCTCGCGCCGCACCTCGTCGAGCGAGGTCCGGCCGCGTACGCCAGCGACGACGAGCTCACTCCACCGGCCGACCACCTTGTCATGGTGGTCGCGCAGGTAGACCGCCATGCGCTCCCTGGTAGGACCAACATCCATGGCTGAGAATCCTATGCATTAGTAACTGATAGAGACATATTCGCCCCAAGGCTACATCGGGGCAGG
The DNA here is from genome assembly GCA_036501515.1 of Trebonia sp. Taxonomy (GTDB): domain Bacteria; phylum Actinomycetota; class Actinomycetes; order Streptosporangiales; family Streptosporangiaceae; genus Trebonia. The sequence continues at coordinate 2,793 of DASYAD010000474.1, forward strand.
CTGCGCGAGCAGAGCCAGCGGGGAGACTCTGGGCCGATCTTACGGCAGCGTCATGTGCAGTCTGATGACCGTGCCGTCCGCGCCCGAGGTCAGCTCCACCCGGTCGCACACCTGGTTTACCAGCCAGAGCCCGTGACCGCCGGTGGCGTCAGAGGACGGCTGCTGACGGCCGGGCGCCGGGTCGGTGATCACCCCGGCGTCGCGGATCTCGCAGACGATCTCGCCCTCGTCCTGCCAGATCTCGATCGACCCGGGCGAATGGGCATGCCTGACCGTGTTCGCGGCGATCTCGCTGACCGCGATCACGAAGTCGACGACGCGATCTTCCGGCAGCCCGGCAGACCTGGCCTGCTTTTCCGCCAGGGCGCGGACCTCGGAAAGATTCGTGGTGTAGACGAAGGGCATGGCATCAAGGGGTGGCGGGGACAGGCCTTCGCCGCCGGCAGAACCGCGGCCTGCCCGTAGCGGTGCGCGGGCGAGCGGATAGAGGGATAGTGGACAACCGCACCGGCTGACGTACCCGCTTCCCTGCGTTACCGGCTGGAAACCGAGTACCAGCACTTTACCTCGTACCGGCCGCTACCCGACGAGAGTCTTCACCGCCGCCGTCATCTCGGCCAGCGCCTTCTTCGCGTCGGCGAAGTACATGCTGGTTTTCGGGTCGATGTACAGCTCGTTGTCGATGCCCGCGTAGCCGGTGCCCATCGACCGCTTGATCACGATGATGGACTTGGCCTGGTCGACATCGAGGATCGGCATGCCGGTGATGGCGGTCCCCGCCCGGCGGGCGGCCGGGTTGGTCACGTCGTTGGCGCCGATCACGAGGGCGACGTCGGCCCGCGGGAACTCCGGGTTGATCTCGTCCATCTCGCGCAGCAGCGGGTAGGGCACGTTCGCCTCGGCCAGCAGCACGTTCATGTGCCCGGGCATGCGGCCGGCCACCGGGTGGATGGCGTAGGACACCTCGATGCCGCGCGACTCGAGCAGCGCGGCGAGCTCGGCCACCCCGTGCTGCGCCTGGGCGGCGGCCAGGCCGTAGCCCGGCACGATGATCACCTTGGACGCGTACGCGAGCTGGATGGCGGCGTCGTCGGCGCCGATCGAGCGCACCTGGACGTCGCCCGACACGGCGGCCGCGACGGCGGTGTCGCCCGTGCCGAAGCCGCCGATGATGATGTTGGCGAGCGAGCGGTTCATCGCGTCGGCCATCAGCTTGGTGAGGATGCCGCCCGAGGCGCCGACCAGCGCGCCCGCCACGATCAGGGCCCAGTTGCCGATCACGAACCCGGCCATCGCCACCGCGGTGCCGGTGAACGCGTTCAGCAGCGAGATCACCACCGGCATGTCCGCGCCGCCGATCGGCAGCACCATCATCACCCCGAACGCCAGCGAGGCGAGCACCAGGATCAGCAGGGCCGGCAGCGACGCCGTGGTGAACATGAACGCGCCGGTGCCGAGGGCGATCACCGCCAGCGCCGCGTTGAGCGCCCGGCCGCCGCGGAAGATCACCGGCTGGCCGGTGATGACGCCCTGCAGCTTGCCCGCCGCGATCAGCGACCCGGTGAACGTCACCGAGCCGATGATCACGTCGAGCACGGTGAAGACCGACGTGCTGCCGAGGACGCCGCCGGCCGTGGACTCGTCGTGGATGTACTCGTAGACGGCGACCAGCGCCGCCGCGCCGCCGCCGACCGCGTTGAACATCGACACCAGCTGCGGCATGGCGGTCATCTGGACGGTGCGGGCGGAGTAGAGGCCGGCCGCCGAGCCGAGCAGCGCGCCGACGATCAGCACGGTCCACCCGACCCCGGTGACCGAGCCGTCGTGGACGAGCAGGACGAGCGTGATGATGACGGCGATGGCCATGCCCGCGGTCGATACCTGGTTGCCGCGCCGCGCGGTCGCCGGGGAGTTCATCAGGTGGAGGCCGACGACGAAGCAGGCCGCCGCCAGTACGTAGACCAGCTGGATATTCGTGGTGAAGGTGTCCATGTCCGCGCCTCCCTACGACTGGCCGTTGGGCGACTGCGGCGCCGTGACCTGAGCCGGCGCCTGGGCGGTGACCGCGGGCGGCTGGGCGGCCGGAGCCGGGGCGGCCGGCGGCTGTGTTCCCGGCCGCTGCGCCGGCGGACTGGGGGCCTTCCTGACGAACATCTTCAGCATCCGGCCGGTCACCGCGTACCCGCCGACCACGTTGGCGGCGGCGAAGAACGCGGCGATGAACGCGAGCACGTAGCCGACCGCGTTGTGCGCGGTCACGCCGATCAGCAGCGCGCCCGCGAGCACGATCCCGTGAATCGAGTTGGCCGCCGACATCAGCGGCGTGTGCAGGGTCGCGGGGACCTTGCCGATGACCTCGATGCCGACGAGCAGCGCGAGCACGAAGATCGTGAGGTCAGTGACCAGCGTGGCCGACATTGGCGTCTCCCTCGGTGTTCGCGGACTCGGTGTCTGTGGCGAGCAGCTTGGCCACGGCAGGGTGGACGACCTCGCCGCCGTGCGCGACGATGACCCCCGCCTGGATCTCGTCGGTGGTGTCGACGCTGACCGCCCGGTTGTCCGGCTCGCTGGTGCTGACCAGGTGCAGCAGCAGCGCGCTGATGTTGCGGGAGAAGGCGTTCGAGGCGGCGGTCGGCAGCGAGGCGGCCAGGTTCTGCGCCCCGATGACCGTCACTCCGTTCGCCGTGACCACGGTCTCGCCGGCGACCGAGCCCGCCACGTTACCGCCCAGCGGGCTGGCGCCCATGTCGACGATCACCGAGCCCGGGCCCATCGCCCGCACCGCGTCCTCGGTGACCAGCAGCGGCGGGCGCCGCCCGGGCACCTGCGCGGTGGTGATGACCACGTCGTGCCTGGCGATGTGCCCGGCCAGCTCGGCCTGCTGCGCGTCGCGTTCCTCGGCGGTGAGCTCGCGGGCGTACCCGCCCTCGCCGGCGGCGCTGACGGCCGACGTCAGGTCGATGAACGACGCGCCGAGTGACTCGACCTCGCCCTTGGACGCGGGCCGCACGTCGTACCCGCTGACCTGGGCACCGAGCCGCCTGGCGGTCCCGATCGCCTGCAGGCCGGCCACTCCGGCGCCGAGCACCAGCAGCTTCGCGGGCCGCGCGGTGCCCGCCGCGGTGATCAGCAGCGGGAAGAACCGGCCGTAGTTGTCGGCGGCCAGCAGCGCGGCCTTGTACCCGGCTACGTTGGCCTGCGAGCTCAGCGCGTCCATCCCCTGGGCGCGCGACAGCGTGCGGGGCAGGCCGTCGAGTGACACCGCGGTGACTCCGCGCTCGGCCAGCGTGCGCGCCAGCTGCGGGTCGGTCAGCGGCGCGAGCATGCCGATCACCGTCTGCCCGGCGCGGAGCAGGCCGAGGGCGGCGTCGGCCGGGCGGGTGACGGTGAGGATCGTGTCCGCCGCCGCGTACAGCTCATTGGTGCTGGTAATCGTCGCGCCTGCCGCCGTGTAGGCACTGTCGGGATACCAGGCGCCGTCGCCGGCTCCTGACTCGACGAGTACCTCGAGACCGGCTTGTACCAGCTTTGGCACGGTCTCCGGCACCAGGGCGACGCGCCGTTCTCCCGGCGCGCTCTCCTTTACGACGGCCACCTTCATGGGCATGCCCCTGTCATCGCCGCACCCCTCTTCGCTGCCACACGGCTGCGCCTCACCTTCGAGGCTAGAACCGGGAGCCGGGGAAGCGATAGGACCAACGATCTTACGAAGCTAGCTCTTTTGCCCGGTTCACGAAGATTCGCGCTTTTTGTTGTCTCCGGTGCTCGTCCCCGCTGGAGGTGCGGGCGGTTTACCGGTTGCTGGTGATCCTTTCCCGAACGGATGCGGCTTACCCGTGCAGCGCGAGCTTTCCGCCGCCGCGGCCGGCGCACAGGCGGGATTGGACGCAGCCGCCCGCGCACAGCCGCCCGCGCGCAACTGCCCCGCGCGGGGGCGCCCCGCCCGGAGGCACCCCGCGCGGCGGAGTTCCGGGGGGCGGGCGGTGTCACCTGCTCTCGTTCTGGCTGACTGAACTTTGTTCTGCTCTTGTTTCGCGCGGCCCGTGCGGTTGCGGGCGCGGCTAGTGGCGGTTGCCCGACTCGGCCCGCAGCAGCTCGCCGATCCGGTCGCCCGCGGCGACGACGGCGGGGGCGTGCAGCCGCCCGGGGGACCGGGTGAGCCTCTCGATCGGCCCCGAGACGGAGACGGCGGCAAGCACCTTGCCGCCCGAGCCCCTGACCGGTGCGGAGACTGAAGCCACGCCCACTTCGCGCTCCGCCGCGCTGGAGGCCCAGCCCCGGCGGCGCACGCTGGCCAGCGTGGTCGCGGTGAACTTGGCGCCGCGCAGGCCGCGGTGCATCCGCTCGCCTTCCTCCCAGGCGAGCAGCACCTGGGCCGCCGAGCCCGCGGTCATCGGCAGGGCCTCGCCGACCGGGACCGTGTCGCGCAGCCCGCTTGACCGCTCGGCCGCGGCCACGCAGACCCGGACGTCGGCGCCGCGGCTGCCGCCTGCGAAGCGGTAGAGCTGGGCGCTTTCCCCGGTGACGTCACGCAGCTGTATCAGCGCCGGCTGGGCGACGGCCAGCAGGCGGTCCTCGCCGGCCGCCGAGGCTAGCTCGGCCACCCGGGGCCCCAGGATGAAGCGGCCCTGCACGTCCCTGGCGAGCAGCCGGTGGTGCTCAAGCGCGACCGCGATCCGGTGCGTGGTCGGCCGCGCCAGCCCGGTCGCGGCGACGAGCTGGGCCAGCGTGGCGGGTCCGCTCTCTACCGCGGCGAGCACCGACACGGCCTTGTCGAGCACGCCGACGCCGCTCATGTTGTCCATTTAATGAGACCGTCGTCTCAGAATTTGAGATAAGCGGCAGGGTAACTCGGCGGCTCGAGCTGGCGGACGGTAGTATTGCTCATGTACTGATACTGCCGTCTCAAATCGTGAGATGCAAATCGAGACGGGCGCCGCCCGCCGGTACACACCTCGCGAATCAGCAATCTTAAGGAGATGACCCGCATGAGCAGCGCGCCTCGCACGCTCGCGGAGAAGATCTGGGACGCCCACGTGGTGCGCCAGGCCGCAGGAGAGCCTGACCTGCTCTTCATCGACCTGCACATCATCCACGAGGTCACCAGCCCGCAGGCCTTCGACGGCCTGCGTGCGGCCGGCCGCACGGTGCGCCGCCCCGATCTGACGATCGCCACTGAGGACCACAACGTGCCGACCCTCGGCGTGACTGGTCCCAACATGCCGCTGACCGGCCCGGACAGCCCGGTTACGGACCCCGTCTCGCGGGCTCAGCTCGAGGCGCTGCGCAAGAACGCGGCCGAGTTCGGCCTCCGGCTGCACCCGATGGGCGACCCCCGTCAGGGCATCGTGCACGTGATCGGCCCGCAGCTCGGCCTGACGCAGCCGGGCATGACGATTGTCTGCGGCGACTCGCACACCTCGACTCACGGCGCGTTCGGCGCGATCGCCTTCGGCATAGGCACCAGCGAGGTCGAGCACGTGCTGGCAACCCAGACGCTGCCGCAGATCAAGCCGAAGACGATGGCGATCAACGTCGAGGGCGCGCTGCCCGACGGCGTGACCGCCAAGGACCTGATCCTGGCCATCATCGGACAGATCGGCACCGGCGGCGGCCAGGGCTACATCGTGGAGTACCGCGGCGAGGCGCTGCGGTCGCTGTCCATGGAAGGCCGGATGACCGTCTGCAACATGTCGATCGAGGCAGGCGCGAAGGCCGGGCTGATCGCGCCCGACGAGACCACGTTCGAGTACCTCAAGGGCCGCCCGAACGCCCCGCAGGGCGCTGACTGGGACGCGGCCGTGGGCTACTGGAAGACGCTGGCCACCGACGAGGACGCGGTCTTCGACCACGAGGTCACCATCGACGCGACCACGCTGACTCCCTATGTCACCTGGGGCACCAACCCGGGCCAGGCGCTGCCGCTCGGCGCGGTGGTGCCCGCGCCGGGGGAGACCAAGGACCCGAACGGGACCGAGCGGGCCCTGACCTACATGGGCCTGACCGCGGGCACCCCGCTGCGGGAGATCGCGGTGGACACCGTGTTCGTCGGCTCCTGCACCAACGGCCGGATCGAGGACCTGCGCCTCGCCGCCGACGTCATCCGCGGCCACCAGGTCGCGGACGGAGTCCGCATGCTCGTCGTGCCCGGCTCGATGCAGGTTCGCGCCCAGGCTGAGGCCGAGGGCCTCAACGAGGTGTTCACCACCGCAGGGGCCGAGTGGCGGGGCGCCGGCTGCTCGATGTGCCTGGGCATGAACCCGGACACGCTGAAGCCGGGCGAGCGCTCCGCGTCGACCTCCAACCGGAACTTCGAGGGCCGCCAGGGCAAGGGCGGGCGCACCCACCTGGTCTCGCCCGCGGTGGCCGCCGCCACCGCCGTCACCGGCCGCCTGTCCGCCCCGGCTGACCTGTAAACGCCGCGACCTGTTAGGAGACCGACCCACCATGGAACCATTCGTCACCCACGCAGGGCGGGCCGTGCCGCTGCGGCGCACCAACGTCGACACCGACCAGATCATCCCGGCCGTCTGGCTCAAGCGGGTCAGCCGCGACGGCTTCGGCGAGGGCCTGTTCG
>DASYAD010000475.1:0-10278 GCA_036501515.1 Trebonia sp.
GTCTTGGACCAGTTCTTCGGGCCCCGGGTCATCAGCAGCTTCCCCTCGGTGGGGTGGTCGGTCTCCTCGAAGAACCCGGTCGCCCGCAGGTGCGGGTCGTCAAAGATCGACTCCAGGGTATGCAGCGGCGTGGCCGGCACATCGGCCGCGTTCAGCTTCTCCAGCCATTCGGCGGTGGTGCCGGTCAGCATCTCCTCGCGGACCAGGGCGTAGACGACGTCGGCGTGGGTTGTGCGGGTGCCGAGCGTCCGGAACCGCTCGTCCTCCTCGAGCAGGGCGGGGCGGCCGATGAGCCTGGCGAACGCGCGCCACTGGTTGTCGGTGTAGACGATGACGCAGATGTGGCCGTCCTTGGTCGGGTACGGCCGCCTTTCGGGGGTGAGGGTCCGCAGGTAGCCGGGCGGGGCGATCGGCGGGACCCACGCCATGCCGCCAGCGTGGTCCCCGATGACGAGCTGGGCCATGGTCTCGAACATCGGCACCTCGATGTGCTGGCCTTCGCCGGTGCTGTCACGATGATGCAGGGCGATCATCATCAGCGCGGCCGCGTAGATGCCGACCCCGCGGTCGTTGAACGAGAGCGGCACGTACTGTGGCTGCGGCGATCCGGCCCGCGTCAGCAGCGAGGGGACGGACGTCAGGCCCTGGATCAGGTCCTCGTACGCGGGACGGCCCGAGTAGGGACCGCCCTCGCCGTAGCCCACCAGGCTCACGCTGATCAGCCCGGGGTTCAGCTCGGCGAACCGCGCTGGCGTGAGCCCGTTGCGGGTCATCGCCGCCGGCCGGGCGCTGTAGACGAAGATGTCCGCGGTCTCGAGCAGCTTCTCCAGCGCGGCGTGGTGATCGTCCTGCTTGAGGTCGAGCACGATACTGCGCTTGTTGCGGTTCTTGGTCAGGTAGGAGTACCCCATCCCCTCATGCTTGAGCGGCGTCACCTGCCGGGCGGTGTCACCGGTGGGCGCCTCCACCTTGATAATGTCAGCGCCGTAATCCCCAAGCAGCTGGGTCGCGGTTGGTCCCATGACCACCGAGGTCATGTCGATGACGCGAAGGCCGTCAAGCGCACCTGCCATGTCGCTACCTTTCTCTGCTTCCTGGGCGGTCAGACGGCGTAAGCGGTCTCAGCCAGGGCTCGCCGTACTGGGTGTCGCGGGCGGCCTTCAGGGCCTGCATCCCCTCTTTCTCGATGATGTCCTCGAACAGGCGGCCGTCGGGGGCGGCCGCCTCGTGGGTCATCGAGCGGGTTAGCACGTCGTGCACGCGCCCGATGGACCGGCCCGCGCCCCGTCCGGCCGCCTCGAGCATGCTGTCGATCGACGCCTTGTTCAAGATGACCGCCGCACGTGGCATCCGGGCCAGCCGCCCGGCCAGGTCAGCGCAGCGGGCGAGCAGCTCACCGGGTTCCTCGACCTCAAGGACGAGCCCGATCGCGGCGGCCCGCCTGGCGTCGATGATCTCGCCCGTCAGCATCAGGTATTTTGCCCACGCGGCCCCGACGAGCGGCACGATCTCGGTCGCGCCCGGGTGCCCGATGCGGCCTTCGATGAGGCCGAAGCGAGTGCCTTCGGCGGCGATCACGAAGTCGAACAGCGCGGTCAGGCCAACCCCGGAGCCAAGCACGAGACCGTGCACGGCGGCGACGCTCGGCTTGCTGACGTGCCGGATCCTGGCGTGCACCGCGTCGAGGTCATCGACGAAGCCCTTGTTGCCGAGGGGCGAGGAGATGCGCGGCACCCCCGTCATGTCGCCGCCCGCGCAGAACGCGCGGCCCGCCGCGCTGACCAGGATCGCCCCGACCTCCGGGTCCGCGTCGGCCTGTTCCATGGCCTCCGCCAGCTCAACCCGGTTGGATCCGGGGCCAATGCCGAGCGCGTTCAGCTTCTCCGGCCGGTTGAGCACCACATGGGCGACCCCGGACTCCACGCTGTAGAAGATGTGCTGCCAGGGGGCCACGCTCACCGCCCGATCTCGATGACGACGCGGCCGCGGACCTGTCCTGCCAGGATCTGCTCCTCAAGCACGTAAGCGTCGAGCGTCTCGCTCATCTCGCTCCCATCGTTCGTGCGTTCACCCGCTGTGCCTGAGGGTAGGCGCCCCGGCGTGTCGGTTAGATGTCAACTGGACCGATGCGGGTGAGGGCCCGTGGCGACCGCGCTGGCTGCTGGTGCGGGCCAGGCTGAGCCGCCATTCGCCCAGGTGCGCCGCTCGTGGCGGGTGAAAGTTAGGGTGGCGGTATCGGCCGCAGCCGGGCAGCATGGGTCTTACTGTCGGCCTGGCCGGCTGCTGGTCACCGTCGACCCCGGGAGGAAGCTGCGATGGATCGCTCGCTGAGCTTTGACGATCCGCTTCGCCCGCTGTCTCCTGCGGACCTGCAGACCAGCACCGTTCCCGCCGGCACGGCCCTGGTGTGCGCCGAGATCGCGGCCGCGGCCGGGCCCGTGGCCGAGGCCCTGCAGCGGCGCGGCTGGACATCCCCGGCCGCCACCGACCTGGACCGCGCCCGCTGGCTCGCCTCGGTGCGCCAGCCGCACGTCATCGTGATCCTCGGCCAGTCGCCGCGCTGGTCAGGGCGGGCCGTCGAGACCATCCGCGCCGTGACGACCGCACCCATCCTGGTGCTCGCCGAGTTCGGTCACGAGGCCCACGCCAGGCTCTTCGAGTCGGGGGCGGACATGGTCTCCGGCGCCAGCGCAAGCGAGACCTGGCTGGTGGCAGCGGTCACGGCGCTGGTCCGCCGCAACCGCCCGGCCCGGGCGGCGATCCGGTACCTGGAGTGCGGCGGGCTCCGGCTCGACCTGGTCGCGCACAAGGTCACCCTCGACGGCGGGCCGTGCGATATGCCGCCGACTGAGTTCCTGCTGCTGCGCTTCCTGATGACCAATCCGCAGGTGGCGCTGCGCCATTCGACGATCATCAAGGCCGTCTGGGACTGGAAGTACCCTGATGAGCGAAATGCGCTGCGCATCTGCGTCAACCGGCTGCGCAAGCGCCTCGGCGACACCGCCGGCGAGCCGCGCTTCATCGAATCCCTGCGCGGCTTCGGCTACTCGTTCGTGCTGCCCGTGTCGCAGTTCGCCGCCGACCTCAGCGAGCCGGGATCGCTCAACGCCGACAGCAGCCTGCATGAGCTGGCCGCCGAGTCGCGCAAGCTCCAGGCCGGGCTGTTTGCCGCGCCCACGCTGCGGGACGCGGCCGCTTTCCTGGTGACAGCCGTCGTGGCGGACGGAATATGCGACGCGGCGGCAGTGCTCGTGCGCGACGGCACGATGCTCCGGCTGGCTGCCCAGGCAGGCCTCCCGCCGGCCTGGCAGGCCAGCGTCGAGTCCGGCGTGCCGCTCACCCGCGGCTTCGTCGCGGCGGATTCCGTCTTGTCAGGCGAGACACGGCACTTCGTGAACATCGTCGAGATGAGCAGGCACTACGCGTCGACCGCGGGCCTGCTGCGGGAAGCTGACCTGCCAGTGCTGCTGTCGATCCCGCTCGCCAACCGGACGGTCGTGTGGGGTCACATTGGCTTCGCGGTCCGCGGCGGCAGCGCCTTCCCGCCCGCCCAGCTGATGCTGCTCGAGAGCATCGGCAGCCTGCTCGGCGCCCTGGCCGGCCAGGGCGCGGGCGAGCCTGCCGCCGGCCGCCTGACGCCTGCCGGCTCGCGGGCGGCGTCTTTATGTCGGACGCATTTCGAAGGCGCCCCGGCCATTGCCTGAACGCTGACCTGATACGTACGCTGCGATGAGCACGGTAATTAGCCTGCATCCGGTTTGACGCACTGCCGGTTTTGACAATGCGGGCGCGCGGCGGCCAATGGGCTCGCCGTATTATTCTGCATTCGTGATCCGGGGTGTTCGATGGCGCTCACAGACGACCTTGAGCGGAATCTCCTTGAGATTCCCGTGCCGCCTTCTGGACGGATCGACGTGTATTCGGGCGTGGCCAGGCTATCCGGCGCCATCTGGGCTTCTGAGGTCCGGATCCGCGGCCACAAGCCCGATACCGCCGTTGTTTTCATCCACCCGACGGCGAATTTTCTCGGTCACTACGCGCTGCCTACGCTGGCCCGTCTGGGTGTCGCCGCCGTCGGCCTGACGACCAGGTACATCGGCAACGACTCGAACCTCAACGTCGAGAACTGCCTCCTCGACATCGGGGCAACGGTCCGGTACCTGCGCGAGCACGGCTACCAGCGGGTCGTTCTCGCGGGCAACTCGGGCGGCGGGACCGTCGTGCCTTACTACCAGGCCCAGGCCGAGCACCCGTCGGTGACCACGCCGCCCGGCGGCGGCCCGGACCTGACCGCGGCCGGCCTGCTGCCCGCGGACGCGCTGGTGCTGTTCATGGCGCACCCGTCCCGGGCCCGGCTCAGCATGGAGTGGCTCGACCCGGCCATCACCGACGAGTCCGCGCCGTTCAGGCGCGACCCTGACATCGATGCCTTCGACCCGCGGAACGGGCCGCCGTTCAGCGCCGAGTTCATCGCCGGGTACCGCGCGGCCCAGCTCGCAAGGAACCGGCGCATCACCGCCTGGGCGCAGGAGCAACTGGCCGTGCTCACCGGCGACGGCCACTGGCCGCGCGGGCTCGACGATCTCGCCTTCGTCGTGCACGGCACGTCCGCTGACCTGCGGTTCCTCGATTCCGCCATCGACGCGAGCGACCGCACCACCGGGAGCACCCTGTGGGGGACGCCCGAGGTGGCCAACTACCTTCCGGCCGGGGTCAGCCGGTACACGACGCTGCGCTCTTGGATCAACCAGTGGTCCGTCGACCAGACGCTCGGCAATGCCCTGCTGTGGCTGCCCAAGGTCGAGGCCCCTGTCCTCGTCCTCGGCGGATCGGCGGACACCGGATCTCCGCCGTCCATTTTCGGCCAGCTGTATGACGCGACCGAGATAGCGCCGAAAAAGCAGATCGTCCTCGACGGTGCCACCCATTACTTCGAGGGACAGCCGGAAAAGCTGCGCCAGGCCTGCGAGGCCATCGCCGCATGGTGAAATCATCAATCGCGATACGCAAGGTCGCGGAAACAGAAAGGGGAGCCAGATGAGCGTGGCTACCGAGGTCGCTTTTTCGGCAGAGCAGACCGGCGAATACGCGCCGATCCGGCTGAACCACCTGGCTTATGTGACGCATGACACCGCGGCGACGGTCAAGTTCTGGACCGAGGTCATGCAGATGCCGCTGGTCGAGGCCGTGATGCACGAGCGCGTGCCGTCGACCGGCGAACCGTTCCCCTACGTCCACTTCTTCTTCCGCATGCAAGACGGCTCGACCATCGCCTTCTTCGAGGCGGTCGGCCTGCCGCCGCGGCCGGAGCCGACGCACCCGGCTTACCTCGTCTTCGATCACCTGGCGCTCGAGGTGGGGACGCCCGCCGAGGTCGATGAATGGCGGGACCGGCTCGTCGCGCACCAGGTCGACATCGTAGGCCCCACCAACCACGGCATCATCTACAGCGTCTACTTCCATGACCCGAACGGCATCAGGCTGGAGATCACCACACCGCTCGAGGCCGACTGGAACGACCGTCCGGAGGTGGCCAGGGACATCGTCGGATCGTGGCTCGAGGCCAAGCGCACGGCGCAGGCGAGCGGCAGGCCCGCCGACGAGGTGCTGCGGCAGGCGATCGCCGCGCGCGACTCGCACGGGTGAGCCGGCCTGCTCAGCCGGCGGACGCCCAGTTCCCTCCCGCGGCCGCGGCCGTTCCCGGTGCCGCGCTGACCCCGGCCGCGCGCCGGTGGTCCGGCCTGGAGAACGCGCCGGTCCAGATCGCGGGCGTCATCAACGCGTACAGCGCCATGCTGGCGGAGCGGGCCGGATTCCGCGCACTGTACCTGTCGGGTTCCGGGGTGGCCACCGCCTCGTTCGGCCTGCCTGACCTCGGGCTGACCACGCTGACCGAGGTGGCCGAGGAAACCCGCCGGATCACGGCCGCGACCTCGCTGCCGCTGCTGGTCGACGCGGACACCGGCTGGGGACCGCGGCCGATGGTGGAGCGCGCGGTGCGGGCGCTCGAGCGGGCCGGCGCCGCCGCCATCCAGCTCGAGGACCAGGTCGCGGACAAACGCTGCGGTCACCGGCCGAACAAGCGGCTCGCGGACACCGGGGAGATGGCGGAGCGGATCGCCGCCGCGGTGTCCGCCCGGGTTAGCCCGGACTTCGCGGTCGTCGGGCGGACTGACGCGCTGGCCGTAGCGGGGCTCGACGCCGCGCTGAGCCGGGCCAGAAGCTACGCGGAGGCCGGGGCCGACATCATCTTCCTCGAAGGGGCAGGGGAACTGCGGCAGTACTCCGCCGTGGCCGCCGCGACCGGCGTCCCGGTGCTCGCCAACCTGACCGAGTTCGGCGTCACGCCCCTGTTCACGGCGGCCGAGCTGGCCGCCGCCGGGGTGTCGTTCGCGCTCTACCCGCTGTCAGCCTTCCGCGCCATGAGCGCCGCCGCGGCCCGGGTGTTCGCCGCGATCCGCGCCGACGGCACCCAGGCGGCGGTGCTGCCCGCCATGCAGACCCGGGCCGAGCTGTACAGCGTCCTGGACTACGAGGCCCAGGAGCGGCAGGCGGACCTGCGCGCGGGGAACCAGGTGAGCCGCGGCCGATGAGTACAGGGCCGATGAGTACAGGGCCGATGAATGCGGTGTCCACGAATGCGGTGCCCCGGCTCCGGGTGGTCTTGATGCGCGGCGGAACCAGCAAGGGCGTGTTCGTCCGCGACGGCGACCTGCCGCCCGCCGGGCCGGGCCGGGACGCCCTCCTGCTCCGGCTGATGGGCAGCCCTGATCCGATGCAGCTCGACGGACTCGGCGGCTCGCATTCCAGCACGAGCAAGGTGATGTCGGTATCGGGCAGCGGCCGGCCCGACACCGATGTGGAGTACCTGTTCGCGCAGGTCGGCATCGACCGGGCGCACGTCGACTACGGGGGAAACTGCGGGAACCTGACGACCGCGGTCGGGCCGTACGCGATCGACGAGGGGCTCGTCACGCCGTGCGGCTCCGTCACGCCGGTGCGCATGCTCAACAGGAACACCGGCACCAGGATCATCGCCCACGTGCCGGTCGCCGGCGGACGGGCCGCCACCGCCGGCGACTGCGCGGTGGCGGGCGTACCGGGCACCGGCGCGCCGGTGGTCACCGAGTACCTGGACCCGGCGGGGGCCGTACTCGGCGCGCTGTTCCCCACCGGCCGCCCCTGCGACGTCGTGCGCACGCCGCGGACCGGCCCGGTCGGGGTCTCGCTGATCGACGTCGCCGGGCCGGTCGCCTTCGTCCGGGCGGCCGACCTTGGCCTCGACCCGCTGATGGCCCCCGCCGCCGCCAATGCCGACCCGGCCCTCCTCGGCCGCCTGGAGGAACTGCGGGCCGAGTGCGCCGTGCTGGCCGGCCTGGCCGTCGACCGGGGCACCGCGCTCGCCCTGTCCCCCGCGCTGCCGCGGCTCGCCCTGGTCGGCGACGGGCACCCCGGCCTGGCCGGTGACTTCACCCTGCGGGCGCTGTCGATGCAGCGCATGCACCACGCCTGCCCGATGACCGTGCTGCTGTGCGCGGCGGCGGCGGCCCGGCTGCCCGGGACCGTCCCGCACGCGGCCGCACGGCCAGGCGGCGGGCCGGCCGCGAGCGGCGGCACCGTCCACGTCGCGCACCCGAAGGGGGTCGCGGCGGCCACCGTGCGCCTGGGCGACCGAACCGCGGTGCACTCGGTGAGCATCACCAGGACGGCCCGGCGGCTGCTGGCGGGCGAGGCCTACCTCGACTGAGCCGGGCCGAGCCGGCGCCAGGCCCGGCGGTGGCCGCCTGGCCGCCGCCTGGCCTGCCGGGGCGCGCTAAACGTGAGCCGGGGCGGGGACGCCGGCCTGCGCGCGCACGCCGTTGACATGCGCCCGCACCGTCTCCTCGAGCCCGGTGATCTCCCAGCCGAACTCCGCCACCGCCCGGCTGTTGTCGAAGCTCTCCGGGTAGGTCGGCCGGCGCGGCGAGTCCGGGAACTCGATCTGCGCACCGGGGACGACCGACCGCACCACGTCCGCCAGCTCGCCCATGGTCACGTTGTGCCCGGACGCCAGGTACGTGCCGTGCGCCGGGGCGGGGCCGGTGACCAGCCGGGACAGCAGCGCGGCGATGTCATCGACGGCGACGACGTTGTCCCGCACGTCCGCGCCGTAGGGCGGACGACCGGTCTTGCCGACCGCGACGCGGTCGATGAAGCGCGACGGCCAGATGCTGCTGCCCGGCCCGAGGATCGACGACGGCCTGATTTTGACGACCTCGAGGCCGTAGAGGGCCGCGTAGCGCTCGCAGACCGACTCGTTGAGCGCTTTCATCTGCCCGTACATGCTGGTGGGGGCCAGCAGCTCGTCCTCGGTGACCGGCCGGTCGCCGTAGACGGACTGCGGGCCGTAGGCGCCGACGGTGCTGAGGAAGACGACGCGGGGCACCCGCAGCAGGCGGGCGGCCTCCAGGACGTTGGCCACCCCGGTGACGTTGACCTGGGAGGCCTGCAGGATGCCGTCGAACTTGGGCGACATGAGCTGGCCCATCATGTAGGACAGCAGCACGATGCCGGAGACGTCCTGCTGCTCGACCAGCGCGAGCACTTGGTCGAGGCGCGAGATGTCCGCGTTCACGTAGCTGACGCCGGCCGCCGGCGGAATCGGCGACGGCCGGACGTCGCCCGCCACCACCGGGTGCCCGGCCGCCGCGAGACGGCCGACCAGACTGCGGCCGACCAGGCCCGAACTGCCGAGGACGAGTACGCTCATGGTTTTTGCTCCTTTTCAGTTCGCCTGCGCGGGCAGGATTCAAACCGGGGTGACGTGAAACACGCGACCGTTCGGGATGATGATCGCGACTCATCCGAACGGGTTCGTGGTCCCCGTCCCGGGCTCCGGGTCACGCCTGGCCGGCCGTGCCGCCTGCGTTCGCGGGCTCGCCTGCCAGCTCTTCCGCGATGGCCGCGGCCACGTAGTCAAGCGCCTCATCGGCGCCGGGCAGCACGCCTGCCATGGTGAAGAAGCCGTGCATCTGGCCGGCGAACCGGCGGTGACGCACCGGGACGCCAGCCTCGAGCAGCCCTGCGGCGTACTGTTCTCCCTGGTCGCGCAGCACGTCGTGCTCGGCGGTGAGGATCACCGCCGGCGGCAGGCGGGCGAAGGACGAGCTGCGCAGCGGCGCGGCGTCCGGGTGCAGCCGGGCCCGCGGGTCCGGCGCGTACTGGTCCCAGAACCAGGCCATCGACGCACGGGACAGCACGAGCTGGTTGGCCGGGTCCCGGTAGGAGCTCGACTCCAGGTCGCAGTCGGTGATCGGGTAGACGAGGACCTGCAGCGCGATCGGCGGGCCACTGGCGGCCCTGGCCCGCAGCGTCATGGCGGCGCCCAGGTTGCCGCCTGCGCTGTCGCCCGCGACGATCAGCGGCACCGCCGCGTCGGCCAGGGCGCGCCCGGCCAGTTCCGCGCGGTGCTCATCGGCCCAGCGCAGTGCCGCCCACGCGTCGTCCACGGCGGTCGGGAAGCGGTACTCGGGCGCGAGCCGGTAGTCCACTAGGATCACCGTGCAGCCGGTCCGCTGCGCGAGCAGGCGGCCGTGCTTGTCCGACTCGTCCAGGCCACCGAGGACCCAGCCGCCCCCGTGGTAATACACGATGACGCCGCCCGGCTGCCCAGGTGGGGTGAGAACGCGGACCGGCACGAACCCGCCCGACGCCGTGACCCGGGTATCGCGGACGGACGCCATGCCGGGTCCCGGCGGTGCCTGGCCGCGCAGGGCGGCCGCCCGGCTGCGCGCTTCGGCCGGCGTAAGCTCGTGCGTCGGCTTGAGGCCGCTGGCCGCCCGCTGCTCAAGCAGCGCGGTCGTCGCCTGGTCGAGTGCCATGACCGCCTCTCCTTTACTTCGGCTGGGCGGGCAGGAGTATGGTCTGGGGCTCCGTGTAGTCGTCGAGCGCCTCGGTGCCGCCTTCGCGGCCGTAGCCGGAGTTCTTGAACCCGCCAAAGGGCCCGTAGGCGTCCAGCGGGCCGGGCGAGTTGACCGCGACCGACCCGGTCCTGATCCGGGCGGCCACCGCCTCGCCGTGATCGACGTCGGCGGTCCACACCGCGCCCGCCAGGCCGTACTCGGAGTCGTTGGCCAGGGCGACCGCCTCGGCCTCGTCGTGGTACGGGATCACCGCGGCGACCGGGCCGAATATCTCCTCACGGGCAATGGTCATTGTGTTGCTGACGCCGGCGAACAGCGTCGGCTGGACGTACCAGCCCGGCTCGATGGCCGGACGGCCACCTCCGGTGACCAGGCT